>NZ_VZPV01000003.1:300000-542711 GCF_008801405.1 Ralstonia insidiosa
GCACAGACCGGCCTGGCCTACTTCGGTACCGGCAACCCGGGGCCGTGGAACAGCCACATCCGCAAGGGCGACAACCTGTATTCGTCGTCGACGCTGGCCATCGACCCGAACACCGGCAAGATCGTCTGGCACTACCAGAACACCCCGAACGACGGCTGGGATTTCGACGGCGTGAACGAGTTCGTCACGTTCGACATGGACGGCAAGCGCGTGGGCGGCAAGGCTGATCGCAACGGCTTCTTCTATGTGAACGACGCGAAGACCGGCAAGCTGCTCAACGCGTTCCCGTTCGTGAAGGTCAACTGGGCCACCAGCATTGACCTCAAGACCGGCCGGCCGAACTACGCACCGGACCACCGTCCGGGCGACCCGTCCGAGGCTACAGGTGAGGACAAGAAGGGCAAGTCGGTGTTTGCCGAGCCGGGCTTCCTGGGCGGCAAGAACCAGATGCCCATGGCGTATAGCCCGCAGACCGGCCTGTTCTACGTGCCTGCCAACGAGTGGGGCATGGACATCTGGAACGAGCCGATCAGCTACAAAAAGGGCGCCGCTTACCTGGGTGCCGGCTTCACCATCAAGCCGCTCAATGAGGATTACATCGGCGCCCTGCGCGCGATCAATCCGAAGACCGGCAAGATCGAGTGGCAGATCAAGAACAACGCGCCGCTGTGGGGTGGTGTGATGACCACCGCCGGCGGCCTGGTGTTCTGGGGCACGCCCGAGGGCTACCTGAAGGCGGCCGATGCCAAGACCGGCAAGGAACTGTGGGAATTCCAGACCGGCAGCGGCATCGTCGCGCCGCCGGTCACCTGGGAAGACAACGGCGAGCAGTTCGTCGCCGTCGTGTCGGGCTGGGGTGGCGCCGTGCCGCTGTGGGGCGGTGAGGTGGCCAAGCGCGTGAATTTCCTGGAGCAGGGCGGTTCGGTCTGGGTGTTCAAGCTGCACAAGAACTAAGCGAGTCCGCGGTGTGCTGTGCGCTCCCAACAGTGCACAGCGCAGCGCGGCCGATTTACAGCGTCATGGAGTTGAGAACGTGATGATGCGCAATGGAGTTGTTTCGCTGTTGGCCCTTGCGTCAACAGCATTCTGCGCGGCTGGTGCGCATGCCGCCCCCGATATGCAGGCCCTGGCTGACAAGAGCGGCTGCTTCTCGTGCCACAGCGTGCAGACCAAGATTGTCGGGCCGGCCTTCGTCGATGTGGCTGCGAAATACAAGGGCGACGCAGACGCGCCCGCCAAGCTGGCCAAGAAGGTACGTGAAGGCGGCAAGGGTGTGTGGGGCCGCATTCCGATGCCGCCGCACCCCAACCTCAATGAAGACGAGGCGAAGCAACTGGTGGCCTGGGTGCTGAGCGCAGGCTCCTGATTTTCTGCGTTGCTTGCGAAGGAAGAGGGCCGGCATTGTCCGGCCCTTCTTCATGGCTACCCGCTATGACGGTGTGAGGTGGCGCGAATTGGCATCGGTCCGGAACACGATGGGCACTTCGCCGGTGCGGGTGTCGCGCATCTTCCCGAAGCCGTTCATCGCAGCCATCCGGCCTTGCAGCACGACGGTCTGCAAGGTCCCGTGATCGGGCGAGCGGCCGCATGCCGGGTCGGCGCGTGTGGCATCGCCGGTTAGCAGATAGGCCTGGCAGCGGCAACCGCCGGCATCTTGCTCACGCGATTCGCACGACTGGCACGGCTCGGGCATCCAATGCGTGCCACGGAAGCGCTGGAAGGCATCGCTGGTCTGCCAGATCTCGCGCAGCGGCTGGTTGAGGACGTTGGGCAACTCCAAGCCCGGCAGCATGCGCGCCGAATGGCATGGCAGGGCCATACCATCGGGCGCGATGCCAAGGAATGTCGTGCCCCAGCCGTTCATGCACTTCTTGGCACGGTCTTCGAAATAATCCGGCACCACGTAGAGTAGTTGACAGCGTTTGCCGATGCGAGTGCGGTACTCGTTCACCACGGCTTCGGCGTCGCGCAGCTGCTCGAACGTCGGCATCAGCGCCAGGCGGTTCTCCCATGCCCAGCCGTAGTACTGCGTGTTGGCGAGTTCCAGGTACTCGGCGCCAATCTCCAGCGCCATGTCGATGATGGCGCCCACGTGCGGCAGGTTGTGCCGGTGCATCACGCAGTTCATCACCATCGGATAGCCGTGCGCCTTGATCAGGTCGGCCACGCGGCGCTTGAGATCAAAGGTGCGCGTGCTCGACAGGAAGTCGTTCAGCTCGCGTGTGGAATCCTGGAACGACAGTTGGATGTGGTCGAGCCCAGCGGCACGCAATGCGCCGAGCCGTTCATCGGTCAGGCCCACGCCCGAGGTCACCAGATTGACGTAGAACCCGAGCTTGTGCGCGTGCGACACCAGCGTTTCGAGGTCCTTGCGCATCAGCGGTTCGCCACCGGATAGGCCGAGCTGCACCGCGCCCAGCGCCCGTGCTTGCGTGAAGACATCGCACCATTGCTCGGTGGTGAGTTCCCGATCGTGCTGCGTGTAGTCGACCGGGTTCGAGCAGAACGGACAATGCAGCGGGCAGCGATAGGTCAACTCCGCCAGCAGCCAGAGCGGCGGGCCCGGGAGCGGAGGCGGCGCAGCCTCAAACGAGCCAGCCGCGTTCGAATGCATGTTTGACAAAGGCGTGGACCTCCGGCGCGATGCCCTGCACGCCAAAGGCGGACTGCAGATCATCGATCAGCATGTCGAGGGTATGGGCGCCGTCGCAGCGCTGCAGGATCGCGGCGGCGCTGTCGTTGAGCGTGACCATGCCCTCGGGGTAGAGCAGCACCCAGCTCTGCTGCATGTCTTCCCACTGCAGCCGGAAGGTCCGGTGTAGCGTGGGGTGGCTGGGATCAGGCAGGGATGGCGTCATGAGCGTGGGCCTGTTGAATGGCATCGAGCATCGACCAGAGGATGTCGAGCTTGAACTGCAGGATGTCCAGCGCGCGCTGCTGTTGCTCCGGCGTGCGGAAGTAGTCGAGCGTCACGCGCAGGCCGTGTTCAACATCGCGCGAGGCCAGCGGAATACGCGAGCGGAAATAGGCCAGCCCTTCCGGCTGCACCCAGGGATACTGCTCGGGCCAGCCGGCCAACCGCTCCTTGTGGATGTCCGGTGCAAACATCTCTGTGAGGGAAGAACACACGGCCTCCTGCCACGGTGCACGGCGCGCGAAGTTGACATACGCGTCCACAGCAAAGCGCACACCCGGCAACAGATGCTGATGCGACCACAACGCGTCGCGCTTCAGCCCAACCGCTTCACCCAGACGCACCCAGCTCTCGATGCCGCCAGGCCGGTCATCGTCGCCGTCGTGATCGTGAATGCGGACGATCCACTCGCGGCGCGTTTCCCGGTCGGGGCAGTTGGACAGGATGGCCGCATCCTTGAGCGGGATGTTGACCTGGTAATAGAAGCGGTTGGCAACCCAGGTGCGGATCTCCTCCGGCGTGCATTCCCCGGCGCGCATGCGCAGGTTGAACGGGTGGTGGATGTGGTAGCCGGCCTGCTTCGCACGCAGGCGGGCTTCGAACTCGTGGGCGTTCCAGGCAACAGGGTGTGTCATAGCGCGATTTCCATGCCGTCGTAAGCCACCTCGATGCCGTGCGCATCCAACTCCCGGCGTTGCGGGGAGTCTTCGTCGAGGATCGGGTTGGTGTTGTTGATGTGGATGAGGATCTTGCGTGCGGCCGGCAACTGGTCGAGCGTCTCGATCATGCCGCCAGGGCCGGATTGCGCGAGGTGTCCCATGTCAGCGGCCGTCTTGGTGGAGAAGCCGAGGGCGAGCATCTCGTCATCGCGCCAGCAGGTGCCATCGACCAGTACCACATCGGCGGCACCCATCTCGTCGAACACGTGCGGTTCGATGCGTGCGAGGCCCGGTGCATAGAAGGCGCGCCGACCGCTCTTGCGATCGACGATGCGCAGGCCTATGTTGTCGCCCACGCGGTGGGCATTGCGGCTGGGCGAATACGGCGGCGACTTGCTCTCCAGCGGGATCGCCGTCAGTGCCAGATTGTCGAGCGGCGGGACGGAGAACGCCGTGCCGTCCAGCGAAAGCGTGTGGGTATCCAGCCCGCAGTAATACGACAGCAGGTGTGTGAGCGGGAACGCGGTGGACAGATCGCTCAGCACTGCCGCGCTGGCATAGAGCGGCAACGGCTGCCGGTGCTCGCGCAGCATCAGCAGACCCGTGACATGGTCGATCTGCGCATCCATCAGCACCACGCCCGCGATGCCCGTATCGCGCGGCGTGCGCGCCGGTTGCAGCGCCGGCGATGCGCGCAATTGCGCGAGGATGTCCGGCGAGGCATTCACCACGATCCAGTTGTGCAGACCATCGCCCAGCGCGATGGAAGATTGCGTGCGCGGGGTGGCGCGCACGGTGCCGCGCCGCACGCCGTCGCAGTTGCGGCAGTTGCAGTTCCACTGCGGGAAACCGCCGCCGGCGGCCGAGCCAAGAACTCTGAGTATCGTCATGATGCGAGCCCAACGTGTTGAGCGGATTGAGCAAGAATTCGGCCAGGAAGATGCACGAGGAAGTCGGCGGGCGAAAAAAAACCCGCCGTGAAAAACCAGCGGGCTTAGAGGGCTTTGCGTGCTCAGTCGTGCGACATCAGCGGTTCGCGATGTACATGGTGATCTCGAACCCCAGTCGCAGTTCGGTGTAGGCGGGCGTTGTCCAGTTCATGTCTCCTCCGTGAGGGTTGGCATAGTTAGTGAGTGCAATGTTCTGCAGCTGACGCAGGCGTTTTGCCGAACGCAGCCGCCCATCATGAAGGCAACATCCATGCCCACTCCAGACTGGCCCGCTACTTCCGTTCGCCTTGACCTGCGCACGCCGGACGGTCATGTCCTGCATGTGCGGCAATGCGGGCCGGACAGCGGCGAGCCCTGGCTGGTGCTGCATGGCGGCCCTGGCAGCGGCTGCTCGCCTTCGATGGCCGCGTGGTTCGATCCACTGCGGCATCGTGCCGTGCTACCGGACCAGCGCGGCGCAGGACGCTCGCGCCCGGCCGGCACCCTGCGGCGCAATACGGTGACGGCGCTGCTGGCTGATCTGGAACAACTGCGCGCCACGCTGGGCATCGCGCGCTGGGGCGTGGTCGGCGGGTCATGGGGTGCGGCGCTGGCGCTGGCCTATGCGGACCGCTTTCCCGATGCGGTGGCGGCGCTGGTGTTGCGCGGCACCTTCCTGACCGGCTTTGACGATGTGCAGGCGCTGTTCAACGCGCGCGGCGCCGGCCGTGATCTGTTGCGTGGAATTGATCGACGGGGCGAGGGTTTTCCCGGCGGGCGTGGGCGCCTGCTCGTTGCAACAGATTTGTTGCAGGTTGGTACAACTGTTCAGAAATGGAACATCGCCACACAGTGGCAGCGCGCAGAGCGTCGGTTGTTGGGGCTACGGCCGCAGGCGGGGCACCCAACGTGGCCGCAACAGATGGGCTTGGTGCGCAAATACCGGCTGCAGGCGCATTACCTCCACCGCCGGGCGGGGCTGGGCAAGTCTGCGCTGCTGAGGGCGGCTGCACGTATCGGCGCACGTGGGGTGCCGGTCACGCTGCTGCATGGCCGGCAAGACAACGTTTGCCGACCGGAGAATGCGCTGCGCCTGTCTGCAGCGATGCCGCAGGCCCGGTTGGTGTGGGTGCAGGGCGGGCACCTGGCCGAGGGCGAGATGGCGCAGGCGCTGGGCGCCGCCATTCGCGCGTCGGCGTGGTCAGACGGTGTCTGAGGGCAGGCCGCCGGCCTCGTCGATCCTGCGGTAGATGGTGTTGCGCGAAATGCCGAGCGCCTTGGCGGCAGCCGAGATGTTGCCGTTGTGCGCCTTCACCGCTGCCATGATGGCCATGCTTTCCACGTCGGCAAGCCGCTTGGGGTGAGCGTTGCCGGGGGCGACAGCGGCTGGTTGCACATCCGCAGCCGTTGCACTGACCGGCGCAGGTTGGTCGCCATGGCGCGCCTGCCAGTCTTCAAGAAAGTCGTCGGGCAGGTGGTCTTCCGTGATTTCTGGCGCGCCATCGGCCATCAGCCGGGCAGTGCGCAGCAGGTTGCCGAGTTGGCGGATGTTGCCGGGCCAGTGGTAGCTGCGGAACATCTGCATCACGGCCTCGCTGATGGGTGGCGCGTCTGCCTGTTCCTGCTGCAGCAGCTTGCTGGCCACCACATCGAGGTCGCTGCGTTCGCGCAATGCTGGCAGGCGCACGACGAGGCCGTTGAGGCGGTAGTACAGGTCTTCGCGGAACTGGCCGCTGGCCACCATCTCGCGCATATTGCGGTGCGTCGCACACACCACCGCCACATCCACCTGGATCAGCTTGTTGCTGCCCAGCGGCGACACCGCACGCTCCTGCAGCGCGCGCAGCATGCGGGCCTGCAGGTGCAGCGGCATGTCGCCGATTTCATCGAGGAACAGCGTGCCGCCGTTGGCCAGCACCATCTTGCCGATGCCGCCTTTCTTGCGCGCGCCGGTGAAAGCGCCTTCTTCGTAGCCGAAAAGCTCCGATTCGATGAGCGCTTCCGGAATCGATGCGCAGTTCACGGCGACAAACGGCCCGGCGTGGCGCGGGCTGTCGGCGTGGATGGCGCGTGCCAGCAGTTCCTTGCCGGTGCCGGTCTCGCCCAACACCATGATGGTGATGCCCTTGCCGATCACCTTGCGCAGCTTGCCGATGACGGTCTTGATCTGGGCATCGCCCGTGTCCAGCGCCTCCAGGCTGGCGGGTTGCCTGGCCGGCTCGATGTAAGGGCGACGCGGCGCCGTATCACGGTCGATTGGCATATCTGTGCCAATTGCACCGCCCACGATGCGGTTTGCAGGCCGCTTCCATTCCACACGCGCAAACACCTTCACGCCGCTAGGCAACTGCAACTGCACGATGCCCGCCGGCGCGCTGCGCTCCCGGTCGATCAGTTGCGACATCGACAGCCCGAACAGTGACGAGAAGGTATGCGCATGCAGGGAGCGGCTCGACAACCCAAGCTGGAATTCGCCGCTGCGGTTGGCCGACAGGAAGCGCCCCGCCGGCGTGAAGGCGGCAATGCCTTCGACCAGCGTGCCGATGAACTCCGGGCGTGAGTGGAAATGGATGCACACCACGTCCTGGAACGTGTTGGCAAACAGCTGGTTTTCGATCATTTGCGCAGACATGCGTACCAGCGCCATGGTGTGCTTGTGGAAGCCGCGGTGGTCGCCCGTCACGTCCAGCGCGCCCACCGTTGCGCCGTACGGATCGAAGATCGGCGCGCAGGAACAGGTGAGGAACTGGTTGGCCTGCAGATAGTGTTCAGAGCCGTGGACCAGCGTGGGTTTGGCATCGGCCAGCGCCGTGCCGATGGCGTTGGTGCCCCGGGCTTCCTCCGACCATGACGCGCCCGGTTGCAAGGCCACCTTGCTGGCTTGGGCGAGGAAATCGTCATCGCCCAGCGAATGCAGGATCAGGCCCGACGTGTCGGTCAGGATCACCATGCTCTGCGTGTTGACGATCTGGCTGTAGAGCGTCTCCATCACGGGCAGTGCATGCGCAAACAAGGATTGGCTGCGCTCGATCTCGGTTTTCAGCTCGCTTTGCAGCACCGGGCAGAAGTCGGGCGACTCATAGGGCCGCAAGCCATAGGACTTGGATCGTTCGTGCGATTGCGCGATCAGCTCGGGCTGATCTGCCAGAGCACTTTCGGAACCGCGCGAGTCGGCTGCCGCGTGAGGGATCATGGTCGGTCTCCTTAAACTCGCCCGCAATCTGTGTGCGGGTCGCCCGGCTCGCCCTGGTCGCGATCGCCAGGAACAAGCCGGAAGTGTTGCGCCATGAAGCAAGACCCTTGCCAGGGTGTTGCATTCCTGAGCACCTGTTGCCAATCCACGCGCCGGATCTCCAGACCGCTTCGCGGATGTTCCCCGATTTGCCGGTCGCTTTATCGCCTTGGTATGGGTCTTGCAGAAAGGTCTCCAAAAATCGTTTTAACGACACTAAGGAGACAACTCTTGAAAACGCCTCGCAACTTGTTCGCGCTGCTTTCTGCCTGCGCACTTCTGGCTGGGGGATTGCCCGCCACCGCAACCGCGCATGGCGATGTCACGCCGCAGGCCGTGGACACGCACACCTTACCGCAACTGGGCGCCGATTGGCGTCAGGACAATCCATACCGCGCAGGCCCTGCACATGACGAGGCATTGCGCATCGGGGCCTCGGCGTACAACCAGAACTGCGCGCGCTGCCACGGGCTGGAAGCCATCTCCGGTGGGATTGCGCCTGACCTGCGCAAGCTCGATACCGACTGCATGTCGCTGGCCGACGGGAAGAAGAAGGACGCTTGTTTCGCAGAGGTCTCGCAGTACATGACGAGCACCGTGCGCCATGGCCGTACGCGTGACGGCCGCGTCTACATGCCGCCGTTTGACGGCGTGCTGAGCCAGGAAGCCGTCTGGGCGATCAAGACCTATCTGGAGTCGCGCCGCGTGCAGGATTAAGCGGCCGTCCCGTTGTTTGCAGTTTCGCGAGCCGGCGCTGTCCCAGTCTGCGTGCTGCGTCGGCTCGTCTATCTATCCGCCAGGAGAGGTCTCATGAACGCCCGTCTTCGGTTGGACACGGCTCGGTTCTTTTGTCGTCTTGGCCGGAGCCTTGCCAGCTTCCTAGTTGCTGCGGCAGTCATTTGGGTGGGCGCCGCACCGGCGCATGCCGACATGGCAAAGATTCGTCAGAGCGGCAGCCTGAAGGTCGCGCTGTACAAAGGCCTGCCGCCATTCTCAGACAACGTTGGCGGCCAGTTCACCGGCATCGACGTTGCGCTGGCGAACGCACTCAGCAAGCAGATGGGGTTGTCTGCCGCGCTGCTGCCGTTCGATGCCGACGACGACGGCATGTCGGGCGACCTGCGCAACATGGTTTGGAAGGGGCACTACCTGGGGTACGGCCCGGCCGACGTCATGCTGCACGTGCCGGTTGACCCCGCGTTCATACGCCAGAACCACCAGGTGCTGATCTTCGCGCCGTATCACCGTGAGGGGTTCGTGCTGGCCTACGATCATGACCGTATCCATCAGGTCAGCCGCTTCGAGGACTTGGCCGGCCAGCCGACCGGTGCGGAACAGGGGTCGGCAGGTGCCAATGCCTTGCTCTCGGGCGCCCAAGGCGCGCTGCGCGACAAGGTGAAGATCTACGCTGAAGCTGACGCGGCATTGCGCGCTTTGTTCTCCGGCGAAATCGCCGCGGTGATGGTGACGCGCTCGCAGTACGAAAGCGCGTTGAAAACGCAGGGCAAGTCTGCCGCACGCTTCCTCGTCACTGAACTTGAGTCGCCCGTTCTGCCTCCGCGTGGCTGGGCCATTGGCATGGCGGTCAAGGAGGATCAGCGCGCGCTGGCGCAGGCGCTGGAAAGTGCACTGCAAGCCCTGCGCGAGAGCGGTGAATTGCAGCGCATTTTTGCCCGGTATGGGGTGTCGATCGTGGCGCCTTAGGGGGTAACTTAAGGGGGTAACTTAGGGGGCAAATATCGCCCCCGTTCCTCCTCAACCTGGCTGCGAACCATCAGCACAAGTTTGGCTGGTCTTGCGAACCGTGCTTTCGGCGGCACAAACACGATCAGGTCCGCCCGGTTTCGTTGGCCTGCGCCACGAAATCGTCGCGGAAATCTGACCTGACACCCAGACGGATACCTTAGGGAAGGGTGTCCCATGCCGTTGGATACCTGCACTGCCGGGCGTTGCGTTTCCGTACAAGTCCATGCATTGTGAGGCCCGCGCCTGACGGGGCGCATGACCACACAAGACCAAAACGGGGAGCAACGATGTCTGAAGGATTTCACGTACACGGCGCACACGACCATGTGCTGGAACACGCCGCAGAAACCGGCCACGCCGACAGCTTTGCCGGCCGCATCGCCGTCATGACGGCCATTCTGTCGACCGCCGGCGCCATCTTCGGCTACCAGGGTGGTGCCACACAAAACGAAGCGTTGCTTGCCAAGAATGAAGCCGCCATCCACAAGACGGAAGCCGCCAACCGCTGGGCCTACTACCAGGCCAAGGGCCAGAAGCAGGCGATTGCCGAGCTGACCGCACAACTGCCCGGCGCCGATCAGGCGGCCGCCAAGCGCGAAGCCCAGCGCTACGCCACCGAAAAGGAAGACATCCGCCGCCAGGCTGAAGAGCAGGAACGCTTGGCCAAGGAAGCCGACGAAGCCAGCGAGCGCGCCGTGCATCACCACCATCGCTGGGCACAGGCGGTGGTGGCGATGCAGGTGTCGATTGCGCTGGCGGCCATCACGTTGCTGTCGCGCCGGCGCTGGCTGCAGGTGATCTCGTATGGTGTGGGTGGGCTGGGTGGTGTGTTGGCCGTGCTGGCGGTGTTGCACATCTAGACCAGCGCAATCGTTCATCCGTTCATCATGCGGTGGTTGCGCCGCCATGTGCGCTGCCGCCAGAATGTCGCCCGTGCAGGAGGCAGCCCGCCTCCCGAAACTGGATACGAACACCATGACACGCGGAATGTGGATACGGCGCGCAGTGGCAATCCTGGGCTTGTCGGCCAGCGTGCTGGCGATGGCAGCTGGCCCGGCAGTTGAGCCGGGCGAGTACATCTATGTGGAAGGCGGCAGCAGCCACGGCGCAATGTCGGTCAAGGGCAACCGCTTCAACATCGAAACCATGGGCGCGAACTGCCATACCTGCGCCGTCAGCGGTACGTTCAAGGGCCGCACCGGCGTGGCCGATGCATGCCGCATCGCGGTGTCGGGCGATAACGGCGTGCTCAAGCTCGATACGTCCGCCACGCAGGAAGCTTGCCGTGACTTCTGCGGCATGCGCGCCGGGTTCGATGGCGAGTATCGCCGTCCACCCGCTGCGTGCACTGATCGCCAACGTACGGTCCGCATCGGCCAGGCGCACAAGCAATACGCTGCCAAGGACTATGACGGCGCCCGCACGACGCTGCGTGCACTGCTCTCCGAATGCGACACCTTCATGGACTGGATCGAGCGCGACAAGGCGCGTAGCGACCTGGCCGTAACGGAATACCACCGTGGCGACAACCAACAGTGTCTGACGGCGTTGTCCGACACCGTGGCCGTACGCATGCAGGGCGACAGCTCAAGCTTCCTGCCGCCGTGCGACGCCGACAACTACGCCTCCACCAGCAAGGCCATCCTCTACAACCAGGGGTTGTGCAAGGCGCCAGCCAAGCACTGACAGTGCGGCCTTGAGCCTTGAGGACGGCGCAGGCGTCATTCGTCCATCAACCGAACCCGAACCTTCTTGCCCTTTACCGTGCCCCCGTTGAGCTTGCGTAGCGCGTCGCGTGCGATGCCGCGCTCGACGGCAACGTAGGTCGAGAATTCGGTCACGTTGATCTTGCCGATCTGGTCAGCGCGAAAGCCCGCGTCGCCGGTCAGTGCACCGAGGACATCGCCGGGGCGGATCTTGTCCTTGCGTCCGCCGAGAATCTGCAGGGTCTCCATCGGCGGCAGCAGCGGCGCTTCGCTGCCGCTGTCGAGCTCGGCAAGCTTGTGCCATTCGACCTCGCGCCCGAGCACCTCCTCGATATTGCCGACACGCCCCATCTCATCCATGCTCGCCAGGCTCAGCGCCCAGCCGTCCTGGTCGGCGCGGCCCGTGCGGCCGATCCGGTGCACGTGCACTTCGGGGTCAGGCGTTACGTCAACGTTGATGACCGCTTCGAGCTGCGCGATGTCGAGCCCGCGCGCGGCAACGTCGGTTGCGACGAGCACCGAGCAACTGCGGTTCGCGAACTGGATCAGCACCTGATCGCGTTCGCGCTGCTCCAACTCGCCATGCAGCGCGAGTGCGTGGATGCCTTGCGCGCGCAGCACGTCGAGCAGGTCGCGGCATTGCTGCTTCGTGTTGCAGAACGCGAGCGTGCTGACCGGCCGATAGTGCTTCAGCAATCGCCCGACCGCATGCAGTCGCTCGTTATCCGTTACCTCGTAGAAGCGCTGGCGGATCTTGCTGTCGTCGTGGCGCTCTTCGAGCTTCACCTCTTTCGGATTGCGCAGGATCTGGCGGCACAGCTTGGCGATGCCGTCCGGGTAGGTCGCCGAGAACAGCAGCGTCTGCCGGTCGGTCGGGCACTGGCGCACAACCGTGGCGATGTCGTCGAAGAAGCCCATGTCGAGCATCCGGTCCGCTTCGTCGAGCACGAGCGTCTTCAGCGCGCCGAGCGTGAGATTGCCGCGCTCGAGGTGGTCCATGATTCGACCCGGTGTGCCGACGACGATATGCGCGCCGTGCTCGAGGCTCTCCGCCTGCGGACGCATCGGCGTGCCGCCGCAGAGCGTCAGCACCTTCACGTTCTCTTCGGCGCGCGCGAGGCGGCGGATTTCCTGCGTGACCTGATCGGCGAGTTCGCGCGTCGGGCACAGCACCATCGCCTGCACGTCAAAGCTGCGTGCGTCGAGTCGCGTGAGCAGTGGGAGCGAGAACGCGGCGGTCTTGCCGCTGCCGGTTTTCGCCTGTGCGATCAGGTCGTGGCCCGCGAGCGTGATCGGCAGGCTCGCGGCCTGGATCGGCGTCATGTCGGTGTAGCCGAGCTGCGCGAGATTCGCGAGCACGGCGGGGGCGAGCGCAAGGGTGCTGAAAGGTGTGGCGGTCGGTTCGGTGGTCATGTTGTTGCGTCGGGTCAATTCAATTGAGCGGCCGGCCTTCGATTTGCTCGTAGACGACCGTGCCGTCGTCGGCTTCGAAACGCTCGACGTAGTTGCGCGCGCCACAGAGCGTGCAGCGGAACAGCGGCCCTTGGCCTTCGTCCTTGATAACGACTTCGGACAGTTCCCACTGCGTGCCGCAGCTCTGGTTTTTGCAAGTGAACACGGTTTTCTCCGGATGGGTTCGGTTGCGCACCGTTGGTGGCAAGGTGGGATGGGGCGACAAGATGGGGCAACGGCAAGGACGGTTAGAAACAGGCTAGCGCAGAGCGAAAGTTGTGATACTGTATATCCATACAGTATTCGCGATTTTCTCCCGCGCTTTCCATGTTTGCGCCGTCCCCGTCTCTTTTTCCCGCTGAAGGTGTCGCGGAACACCCTGTCGCCACTGGGCCGGCGGTGTGTGCGTCGCGCCTGCCTGCGCAAAGAGCCCGGATAGTACCAGCGCCCGAGACGCTGCACCCGGCGCTGTGGCGTGCAGGCAGCCTGGCACGCGCCAGTGGCCGCGTTCTGGCCACCGGTTATGACACGCTGAACACCGAATTGCCCGGTGGCGGCTGGCCGCTGGGCGGGCTGACCGAGTTGCTGTGTCCTCAGCCCGGTATCGGTGAGTGTCGTTTGCTGCGCCCGGCGCTGTCCACACTGTGCGCGGGGGCAGGGCTGAGTGGTGGACGGATTGCGCTAGTCGGCCCTCCACATCTACCCAACGCCGTGCGGCTGGTCGGCTGGGATTTTTCTCCTGAACAGATCGTCTGGGTGCGTGCCGACAAGCCTGCTGACCTGCTGTGGGCCGCCGAGCAGATCGTGCGCAGCCAAGCATTCGGCGGCGTGCTGATCTGGCTGAACCAGGCGCGCCCTGGAGCACTGCGCCGGCTGCAGGTGCTGGCACAAGCAGGCGAGAGCGCCATCTGGGTGTTCCGGCCGGCGCAGGCGTTGCGCGAGTCGTCGCCGGCGGTGCTGCGCCTTGGGCTGGTGCCGGCGGGTGGCGATGCGTTGTCCATCGTCTTTCACAAGCGGCGCGGGCCGTTGCGTGACACGCCGTTGCTGCTGCCGTTGGCGGATCCGTTGCAGGCGGGGCGCGCTTCCGTTCGTGCGTTGCCAACACAACCCGCCGAGCCCTTCACCATGGACCCGGCCACCGCGTCGCTGCTGGCCGCGCTGTCGTCTTCTTCTGCGTTCGATGCTCTGTCGGACGCTTCTGATCATGCCGTTCTGGATCGCGGTGCATCTGCCCCGACTGCCGCTGGACGCGCTTCGACCCCGGTGGTCTGACCGGGCCGCGCTGCCCCTGCCGGTGGTGGTGCTGGAGCAGGAGCGCGTGGTATCGGCCAACCGTCTGGCGGTGCGGGAAGGCGTGCATGCGGGCCTACGCCGGGCGGGTGCGCAGGCGCTGGTACCGCACGCTGTACAGCTTGAGCGTGATCCGGCGGCTGAAGCACGGCTGATGCAATCGCTGGCGCTGGCGCTGCTGGCATTCACACCACACGTGACGCTGGATGTGGCCGACGAGGCAACCGTGCTGCTGGAGGTGGAGGCAAGCCTGCGCCTGTTCGGCGGGCATCGCGCACTGTGTCGGGCGGTGAAGTATTGCGCGTACCGGTTAGGTGCCGTGCCCGTGCTCGGCGCCGGACCGACGGCGCGCGGCGCCGCATGGCTGGCGAGCACGCGACCGGTGCGCGGGCGTCGCACCGCAACTTCAGGCGGCCTGCAAGGTGGCGTACGACGGGCGGTGCGACTGGAACGCATGTCGACGTTGCTGGATGCATTGTCGATCGATGCCGTGGTTCGCCTGACACGCCCGGACTGGCTTGAGGGCCTCGGTTGCCGCAGGCTGGCCGACTTGCGCGGGCTGCCACGTGCGGGCCTGCGCCGCCGCTGCGGGCCATTGCTGGTTGATACGCTCGACGCGGCCTATGGCGATGGGCACGAGAGCTTCACATGGTTTGCTGCGCCGCTGCGCTTTGATGTGCCGCTGGAGCTGCCCGGTCGTATCGACAGCGCCGAAGGCGTGCTAGCGGCGTCTGAGCAACTGCTGCTGCAACTGGTCGGCTGGCTGTCGGCGCATCAACTGGGCGCCAAGACCTACCGGCTCACGCTGGAGCACGAGCGGCGGCGCGGCCGGAGCAGTGACGATGCCGTGTCTTCCACGCCGGTGGAGATCGCACTGGCGCAGCCGGTCCGTACGCTGGCGCATCTGTCACGCGTGCTGCACGAGCGTGTGCACCGGCTCACGCTGATCGCTCCGGTGGTCGAGCTGCGCCTGACGGTGACAGACGCCACACCGCTGGCGCCGCCCACCGAATCCTTGTTTCCCGAGCCGGGCGGCCGCGCGGAAGATGCAGCCCGCCTGATCGACACGCTCATCGCCCGGCTGGGTGCAGACAACGTGCGCCACCCGCAGCCATGCGCTGACCACCGCCCCGAACGTGCCAACCACTGGGTTGAGGTGAACGCTGCTACCACCGCGCATAGCCGCGCCGCTGTGCGTCAGGCGCTGGCGCAATGGCACGCGCAGCAGCCCGAGCGGCCGCTGTGGCTGCTGGAGAAACCCATCCCGCTGCTGACGCGCCAGCACTATCCGTACTACCGCGGACTGCTACGGCTGGTGTCCTTGCCCGAACGCATTGAATCCGGCTGGTGGGACGACGCCCTCATCAAGCGCGACTACTTCATCGCAGAAGGCCGGGGTGACGATGGCGCCGTGCGCTACTGGGTCTACCGCGAGCGTGTTTCGGCATCGGCCAGCGAGGAAGACGCCCGCTGGTATCTGCACGGCCTGTTCGGCTAAGCGTGCCATGGCGACAAGCACATTGCCCTCCATCGGCCTGCCTGACTATGCCGAGCTGCATTGCATCAGCAACTTCACGTTCCTGACGGGCGCGTCGCATCCAAAAGAATTGGTGGAGCGCGCCAAGCAATACGGCTATCAGGCCTTGGCGTTGACCGACGAATGCTCCGTGGCCGGCACCGCGCGTGCGCTTGTGGCGGCTAAGGAGCAGGACTTCAAACTCATCATCGGTAGCCGCTTTACCGTGCGCAATGCACAGGGCGAGCCCTGGCTGCGGTTGGTGCTGTTGGCGCAGAACATCGAGGGCTACGGCAACCTGAGCGAGGTCATCACACACGCGCGGCTGGCGGCGCCCAAAGGGGAATACCGCCTGCTGGCCGATGACTTGGCTGCGCCCAAGGGTGAGCTGGCCCACCTGCGCGGTGTGCCTGACTGCCTGGCGATTCTGCTGCCCGACTATGACGCCGATCCGCAACAACTACGCATGCAGGCGTTGTGGTGCCGGGGCGTATTTGGCGATCGGCTATCGATTGCGCTGGAGTTGCCGTTGCGGCATGCGGATGACCGCCATCGCGGCACGGTGGCGGCAGTCTCTGAGCAGCTCGATGTGCCCATGGTTGCCACCGGCGGCGTACAGATGCACACGCGGCAGCGCAAGCCATTGCACGATGTGCTGACGGCCATTCGCCTGTCCAAGCCGATTGCCGAGTGTGGATTGGAGCTGTCACCCAGCGCCGAGCAAGCCATGCGCACGCGCATGCAGCTCGCGTTTCTCTACCAGGGCGAGCGTGGCAAGCGTGCTCTGCAACGCAGTGTGGAGCTGGCCGGCTTGTGCAAATTCTCGCTCGATGAAATCGAATATGAATACCCGAGCGAGGTCGTGCCAGAGGGCATGACGCCTGCCGAGTACCTGCTCGCCGAGGTCCACGCCGGTGCCAAGCGGCGCTACCCACAAGGCACACCCGAGAAGGTGCTCAAGCAGATCGGCATGGAGCTCGATCTGATTGCCGATCTCGGCTACGAGCCGTTCTTCCTGACCGTTTACGACGTGGTGAAATTTGCTCGCAGCCAAGACATCCTTTGCCAGGGGCGTGGCTCGGCGGCCAATTCTGCGGTGTGCTACTGCCTGGGGATCACCGAGGTGGACCCGGACAGTGGCAATGCGTTGTTCGCACGCTTTCTTTCACGCGCACGCAGCGAGCCACCTGACATCGACGTCGACTTCGAGCATCAGCGCCGCGAAGAGGTCATCCAGTACATCTACAAAAAATACGGCGTGACACGCACCGCGCTGGCCGCATCGCTCATCACGTACCGCACGCGCAGTGCGTTGCGTGACGTTGGGCGCGCGCTCGGCATCGATCTCGGCATCATCGAGCAGGTCGCCAAGGGGCAGGCGTGGTGGGATAGCCGCAAGGAGTTTGCCGAGCGCGCTGGTCAGCAGGGGTTGGACCCGGAATCCCCGCTGGTGCAGCGCTGGGCTGAACTGGTGAGCGAGTTGCGCGGTTTTCCGCGCCACTTGTCGCAGCATGTGGGCGGGTTCGTGATCGCGCAGCACAAACTCTCGCGCCTGGTACCGATCGAGAACGCGGCCATGGAGAACCGCCGCGTCATCCAGTGGGACAAGGATGACCTCGAATCGCTGCGCTTGCTGAAGGTGGACGTGCTGGCGCTGGGCATGCTGACGGCCATTCGCCGCACGCTCGATATGGTCGACGCGCTGCCCGGTCGTCGTGCGTATTACAAGACGGCTGACAAGCTCGCCATGCAAGACCTGCCAGAGGGCGACGAAGAAGCCTACGACATGATCTGCCGTGCCGAGACCATCGGCGTGTTCCAGATCGAATCGCGCGCACAGCAATCGATGCTGCCGCGCCTGCGCCCGCGCAAGTATTACGACCTGGTGATCCAGGTGGCCATCGTGCGTCCGGGGCCGATCCAGGGCGGCATGGTCCATCCATATCTGCAGCGGCGCGAGGCCATGCGCAACGGCAACACCGATTGCGTGACGTATCCCGGCAAGGAAGTGGAGGGCGTGTTGAAGCGCACGCTCGGCGTGCCGATTTTCCAGGAGCAGGTCATGCAGATCGCCATTGATGCTGCGGATTTCACGCCCGACGAGGCTGACCGCCTGCGACGCGACATGGCTGCCTGGAAGCGCAAGGGCAATCTGGTGCAGCATCAGGTGCGGCTGAAACAGGTGATGGTGGAAGAGCGGAACTACGACCCGGCTTTCGTAGATGCGCTGTGCAGTCAGATGGAGGGCTTTGCCGAATACGGCTTCCCCGAAAGCCACGCGGCGGGTTTCGCCAAGTTGGCTTACATCAGCAGTTACTTGAAGTGTCATGAGCCGGCGGCGTTCTTTGCCGCGCTTCTTAACAGCCAGCCGATGGGGTTCTACTCGCCGTCACAGTTGGTGCAGGAGGCACGGCGCAGCCGGGTACGCGTGCTGCCGGTGGACGTGACGGCCAGCGTGTGGGACAGCACGTTGCACGAACGTCCGGGCGCGGCAGGCGAGGAGAGGGCGCAACCGGATATCCGCCTCGGTTTCAACCGCATCCGTGGTATGCGCCAACCGGCCGCCCAGCGCATCGAAGCGGCCCGGGCACAGGCCCCATTCACCAGCGTGGACGACCTGGCATATCGCGCGGAACTGGATCGCCACGACCTGAATGTGCTCGCCGCCGCCAACGCGCTCAAGCCGCTGGCTGGCCATCGCCGCCAAGCGTTGTGGCAGACGCTCGCACTGCAGGAGCCCGGGCATGACCATGCGCTACTGCGCCAAGCGCGTCCGGTGGAAGCTTCGCTTGTGCTGCCCGCCCCGCCCATCGGTGAGGAGGTGGTGGCCGATTACAGCAGCCTGGGTCTGTCATTGCAGCGTCACCCCATCAGCTTGCTGCGGCCCCGGCTTGACGACATGCGCTTTGTTACCGCCGCCACGCTGGCGGGGTATCGCAACGGACAGCTCGCACGCGCCTGCGGCATCGTCACGGTGCGCCAGCGGCCGGGCACGGCCAAGGGCACCATCTTCGTCTCCATTGAAGACGAGACCGGCACGATCAATGTCGTGCTCTGGCCGCGCCTGATCGAGCGCCAGCGCCGCGAGGTGCTGAACGCCCAACTCCTGGGCGTTTACGGCACATGGCAGTGTGAGCGCGAGACGCGGCACTTGGTCGCCCAGCACCTGGTTGATCTGACGCCACTTCTGGGGCGTCTGGCCACCTCCAGCCGCGATTTCCACTGAACCGGCACCCGCCGGTTGATTCCCCCAACGCCAACTGACCGCCGAGTCACCTTCCGGCACGGCAATTGCGTGACGAAAGGCGTGTGCCGCCCGCTCCCAAGATGCGCCCGTGACGCCGGGGTTGCCGATTTCAGGCGCCCACCCGAGACCCCTCCAATTGGTGGATAGGGCAAGCGCGGATCGACGAAACGTGGTGTGAGTGCAAGGATTTGCGCATGAGGCGTCACAAATGTGACACACCAAGCGAAGAAAACAGCATCTGCGAGGGAACCGACCCCTTACCGGGCTTGTCACGGTAAACACAGATGACGGGATGCGCTTTCATCACGCGTCAATGTTGGGTGCAGTCGAAATTACGTCTACTCTGTAGAAAACACATCGCGGAGGCCGCCACCCAAAGCGTGTGCAACGGTGTGCAATAGAACGACGACACCGACCGCACACATGTGTACGACCGCGAATCAAGGTGCAGCGCACCCGACATTCGCTTTGTTTTCAGCCCATCGTGCGGGTCCCCCCGGCCCGGCGGTGTTTCCCATCTCAGGTGCAGGAGCGAACAGATGGAACAGCCCTTCAAGCAGTTACACAGTCTGCGCAAGTCGCGCAAGCTCAAACAGGAAGACGTCGCCAAGATGGCCGGCATCTCCCGCGAAGCGTATTTGCGCGCGGAATCCGGTCGCGCCGACCCGCGCCTGTCGACGCTGATGGCCGTGGCCGGCGCGCTGGGGCTGGAAGTCGTGCTGGCCCCGCGCGAGGCGGTTGCCGAGATCGAGCGCGTGATTGCCAGCCATCCGACCCAGCCGCTGCAAGGCGGTGTGTCGAGCACCGAGGCCAGCCAGTCCGGTTCGATGGGCGGCTCGACCGGCGGTCACGGCCTGGCAGGCCAGTATCGCGGTCCGGAGCGTACCCCGCAGGCGGCCTACCACCCGAGTGGCGCCAGCGGCACGAGCGATCGCCCGAGCGCTGGCGGTACGGGTTCGTCTGGCGGCTCGGATCGTCCGGGCGGCTCGCGCGAGTCGTAAGCGAGCTGGCAAGCCTTGATCGGGTGCGCCCCGCGCGCCCGGTCTGCGGCTGCGCGCTTGCGTTGAGCGACTGAGGCTGCTGCACGTACAATCGGCCGGGCAAACCACGCCCGGTTGGTTTGTGCGCATCTGCGCCAACGTTTCCCTTTCCGTTTTTTCGTATGCACGGCAGTCCGTCTCGTACGCGCGTGGCACAAGCCATGCCGGCGCCCCATCCGGCCTCTGCCGCGCAGCATCACCCGCCGTTCTGGCACCACCTCAAACGCGACGTTTTCTTCTGGCTGCTGCTGCTCGTCTGCGGTGCGTTTTCGATCGTGTCGCCGCAGCGCGTGGCCGACTATCCATCGTTGGTCGACTGGCACACGATTGCTGCGCTGGCCGGCTTGCTGATCCTGACCAAGGCGGTTGAGTCCAGCGGCATGCTGCAATTGCTTGGCGTGCGTCTGGTTGATGCCGTCAGCAGCGAACGCGTGCTCGCGCTCAGCCTGGTGGGCGCGTCGGCGGCGTTGTCGACGTTGCTGACCAACGATGTCGCATTGTTCGTGATCGTGCCGTTGACCGTCGGCTTACGGCAGGTGGCGAAGTTGCCGGTCACGCGGTTGGTTATTTTTGAGGCGCTGGCTGTCAATGCAGGCTCGGCGCTCACACCGATCGGCAATCCGCAAAACCTCTTCCTATGGCACCAGTCTGGGTTGTCCTTCGGGGCGTTTGTCTGGCAGATGGCGCCGATGGTCGCCTTGCTGACTGTGCTGCTGCTGGTGGCCACGTGGCTGGCGTTTCCATCGCACGAAATCCATCTGCACGCCGAAACGGGTGATGTGGAAGTGCACAAGCGCCTGCTGCTGCCAGCGCTGGCGCTGTACGTGCCGTTTCTGGTGCTGACTGACCTGGGGTATCCGCTTGCAGCGCTGGCCGGACTGGTCGTGCTCTACCTTATTGGCGCGCGCTACGTGCTGGCGCGGGTGGACTGGGGCCTGTTGCTGGTGTTCGTGTTGATGTTCATCGACCTGCGTCTGGTGGCTCAGCTTGGCGTGGTACGGCAGACGCTGGATGCATTGGCGTTGGCCAATCCGATGCATTTGTACTGGGCCGGCATTGGCGTGTCGCAGGTCATCAGCAACGTGCCGGCCGCGATCCTGCTGGCCGAGTATTCGCACGATTGGCCGTTGATTGCCTTTGCGGTGAGCGTGGGCGGGTTTGGCACGCTCATTGGCTCGCTGGCCAACCTGATCGCGCTGCGCATGGCGGGGGATCGGCGTGCCTGGCTGGCATTCCACGCGTACTCGATCCCGTTCCTGGTGGTTGCGGCGGGGGCCGTGTACGCGTGGCTGACTTGGTTACGCTGAAGCGTTAGGCGGACACCGCATTCCAATCCGGCGCGAAGGTTGGCTGCACGTAGCGCAGCGTCTTGGGCAGGGCGGCAATGGCGGCGCGGTCTGCGTCGTCCAGGCGCAGGTTCAATGCGTCGAGGTTCGCCTGCTGGCTTTCGCGCCGCTGGGCCTTGGGGATGGCCATCACGTTGGGCTGATCCATCAGCCATGCAATGGCCACCTGGGCTGCCGACGCGCCATGCTTGCGGCCGATGGCCTGCAACATGGCATCCTCCGCCACGCGCCCTTGTGCCAGCGGAGCGTAGGCAGTGAGCGGAATTCCCCTGCCACCCAGATAAGCCAGCAGCGCCGACTGATCCAGAAACGGGTGGTATTCCACCTGCACGCAGGCCAGCGGCGCACCGATGGTGTCAATGGCGGTCTTGAGCATCGGCAGGTTGAAGTTGCACACGCCGATGGCACGCACGCGGCCGCTCTCACGTAGCGCCATCATGGCTTCCATGGTGGCCGCCATGTCCATGCCTGGTGCCGGCCAATGGACGAGATACAGATCGGCGTAATCCAGCTTCAACCTGGCGAGGCTCTGTTCGAGCGCCTGCGGGACGGCCTGCGGCGCGAGTTGGTCATGCCAGACCTTGGTGGTGACGAAGATCTCGTCGCGTGGCAGACCCGAGGCTGCGATGGCCGCGCCCACGGCGGCCTCGTTGGCATACATCGCGGCGGTGTCGATGTGCCGATAGCCAAGCGCCAGCGCGCTTTCGACCACAGGCTGGCAATCTTCATTGGGCACGCGGAATGTGCCGAGCCCCAGCCGGGGGATGGAAACACCTTGCGTCTTCAATGCGTGCTGCATGTGCGGCTCCTTGGGTTGCTTGATGAGTGAACGGAGGGACCAACGGGTGAACAGGCCGCCATGGTGCCGATCACTCAGCTTTGAATAAAGTGCGTAACATGCAAATTATTCGTGAAAAAAATCACGTAATGACGACGGGCAGAAGGGGTTTGCATGACGTTCGATGGGCAATTGTTCTCTGGCATCACGCTGCTGGCAGCCGTGGCAGAAAGCGGCAGCTTCGTACGTGCGGCCGATGCGCTGGGGTTGTCGCCGTCCGGGGTGAGCCGTGCGGTCAGTCGGCTGGAGGCGCGCATTGGCGTGCGCCTGATCGAGCGGACTACGCGTTCGCTTACGTTGACTGATGAGGGCCGACGCCTCTACGAGCAAGTCAGCCCGCACCTGACGGGTATCGCCGAGGCCGCTGCCATGGCTTCGGGCGCAGCGGGCGCTGTGCAGGGCCGACTGCGGGTGAACGTCGATCCGTTTTTCTCGCGGATGGCGTTGGCGACGCCGGTGGCAGGTTTCCTGGAGCGCCATCCTGATCTGTCGCTGGAGCTCATCATGCGTGACGACGTGGGCGATCTGGTGGCCGATGGGTTTGATCTGGCGATCCGATTCGGGCCACCGCCGGTGGGCTCGTTCGTGGCGCGCAAATTGATCGACACGCGCATCGTGACCGTGGCGTCGCCGGGTTACATCGCCCGTCACGGAAAACCCGCGCACCCGCGCGATGTGCCGTCACACGAGCGCATCCTGTTCTACAACCCGGTCACGGGGCGCCCCTACGAGTGGGAGTTCTGGCGCAAGGACGAGCGCATCGAGATCCGGCCCGCCGGGCGGTTGATGGTGTCGGACGTGCGCACGATGCACGCGGCGTGCGTGGCGGGGGCGGGCATTGCCCAGGTGATGGCGCTGGGTACGGAAGACCTGCGGCGCAGCGGCCAACTGGTCGACCTGTTCCCCGACTGGCCGGACGAACGCTTTGCCTTGTACGCGCTGTACCCATCGCGGCGCCACCTGCCGGCCAAGGTGCATGCGTTCATCGATTTCTGTGTTGAGAACCTGCCCGCGGGTTAGCCCGCAAAGCACTGCGGCCGCACGAGGCGGCCGCAGCGGATGAAGCAAAACAGCCTTAGACCTTCTTGGCCGAGATCACCGCTTCAGACACATTGCGCGGGGCTTCCGCGTAGTGCTTGAACTCCATCGTGTACGTCGCGCGGCCCTGTGTGGCGGAGCGCAGCGCGGTGGAGTACCCGAACATCTCGGCCAGCGGCACCTCGGCCTTGACGATCTTGCCGCCGCCACCCGCGATGTCTTCCGTGCCTTGCACCATACCGCGCCGTGAAGAGAGATCGCCCATCACGTTGCCCATGTAGTCTTCGGGCGTTTCCACTTCCACGGCCATCATCGGTTCGAGCAGGATGGGGCCGGCCTTGCGCATCGCGTCTTTGAAGGCCATCGAACCGGCCATGCGGAACGCGTTTTCGTTCGAGTCGACATCGTGGTACGAGCCGAAGGTCAGGCGCACCTTCACATCCACCACCGGGTAGCCGGCCAGCACGCCCGTGTTGAGCGTGTCGCGGATGCCCTTGTCCACCGCCGGGATGAACTCGCGCGGGATCACACCGCCCTTGATCTCGTCGACGAACTCGTAGCCCTTGCCCTCGTTCGGCTCCAGCGTGATGACCGCATGGCCGTATTGGCCGCGCCCGCCCGACTGCTTGACGAACTTGCCTTCGACGTCTTCGGCGGCCTTCTTGATGGTTTCGCGGTACGCCACCTGCGGCTTGCCGACGGTCGCTTCCACGCCAAACTCGCGCTTCATGCGGTCGACCAGGATTTCCAGGTGCAGCTCGCCCATGCCGGAAATGATGGTCTGGCCCGATTCCTCATCCGTCTTCACGCGGAACGACGGGTCTTCCTGTGCCAGGCGGTTCAGGGCGATGCCCATCTTTTCCTGGTCAGCCTTGGTCTTGGGTTCCACGGCCTGGCTGATGACGGGCTCGGGGAATTCCATGCGCTCCAGCACGATCACGTTTTCGGGGTCGCACAGCGTCTCGCCGGTCGTCACGTCTTTCAGGCCCACGGCGGCGGCAATGTCGCCGGCCAGCACTTCCTTGATCTCTTCGCGCTGGTTGGCGTGCATCTGCAGGATGCGGCCCAGGCGCTCCTTCTTCTGCTTGACCGAGTTGTAGACCGTATCGCCCGAGTTGATCTTGCCCGAGTACACGCGGAAGAACGCGAGCTGGCCGACAAACGGGTCGGTCATGATCTTGAAGGCGAGCGCGGAGAACGGCTCGCTGTCGCTCGGATGGCGCTCCAGCGGCTCGTCCTTTTCGCCGTGGCCTTCAATGGCGGGAATGTCCACCGGCGAGGGCAGGTAGTCAACCACCGCATCGAGCATCGCTTGCACGCCCTTGTTCTTGAACGCGGAGCCGCACAGCATCGGCTGGATTTCGCCGGCGATGGTGCGTTTGCGCAGGGCGCGCTTGATCTCTTCCTCGGTCAGCTCTTCGCCGCCGAGGTATTTGTTGAGCAGCTCTTCACTCGCCTCGGCTGCGGCTTCGACCATCTTTTCGCGCCATTCCTGGGCGATGGGCAGCAGCGCCGGGTCGATGTCGACGTACTCGAACTTCACGCCCTGCGAGGCATCGTCCCACAGGATCTCTTTCATCTTGACGAGGTCGACCACGCCACGGAAACCGTCTTCCGCGCCAACGGGAATCTGGATCGGCACTGGGTTGCCCTTCAGGCGCTCGCGCATCTGGCGCTCAACGCGGAAGAAATCCGCGCCGATGCGGTCCATCTTGTTGACGAACGCGATGCGCGGCACCTTGTACTTGTTGGCCTGGCGCCAGACGGTTTCCGACTGCGGCTGCACGCCGCCCACGGAGTCGTAGACCATGCACGCGCCATCCAGCACGCGCATAGAGCGTTCCACCTCGATGGTGAAATCGACGTGCCCGGGGGTGTCGATGATGTTGATGCGGTGCTCGGGGTAGTTACCCGCCATGCCTTTCCACATGCAGTGGGTGGCGGCGGACGTGATGGTGATGCCGCGCTCTTGCTCCTGCTCCATCCAGTCCATCGTGGCCGCGCCGTCATGCACCTCGCCAATCTTGTGATTGACCCCGGTGTAGAACAGGATGCGCTCGGTCGTGGTGGTTTTGCCGGCGTCGATGTGCGCTGAGATGCCGATGTTGCGATAGCGCTCGATGGGGGTCTGGCGGGGCATGATGGATCTCTTGGAGAAAGTCTCGCTTCACGCCCTCCACACCATGCGAAGGGCGAATGTGCGAGTGGGAACACATTATAGGATCGGTCCTATCTGACCGCATGTAGGGGCATTGGTTGGTGATTCAACCCTCACCCCGGGCTAGATCACGCAATCCGGCGAAGTCCAGCAGTTCAATCTCGCCGTAAGCCACCTTGAGTATCCCGCGTGCCTGCAGGTCTTTGAGCACCTGATTGACGGTCTGGCGGGACAGCGCCAGCAACTGTGCAAGCTGCTCCTGCGGCACCCGCAGCACGCGGCGGGTGCCCAGACGCAGGTCGCCGTAACCGTCGGCCATCAACAGCAAGCGCCGGGCCACGCGCACGGAGGCGGGCAGCAGGGCGGTTTCTTCCAGCACGGTGAAGGTCAGCCGTAGCTTGTGCGTGAGCAGCAGGGCGAAGGCATGCAGCAGGGCCGGGGTGCTGTCCAGCAGGGCGATCAGCGCAGCCTGCGGCATGTGCAGCAACGTGGTACTGGCGTCGGCGCGGGCGTCATGGGTGCGCGGCTGGCGGTCGAAAACACCAATTTCGCCAAACCAGTTGACGGGTTCCAGCACCGCCAACAGGGCTTCGCGCCCCTCTGCGCTGGTGGCGCCGATGCAGATCGTGCCCTCCACCACGCAATACAACCCGTCGGGTGGATCGCCGCGCCGGAACAGCACATCGCCCGCGCCCAAGCGGCGCACGGCGGCAATGCCAATCAACGCGTCTTGTAGCGATACGTCGAGCGCGCCGAACCAGCTGCTGGCATGCAGGCGTTCACGGTACGACGCAGCATCTGCGGGTGGGTGAAGGGGAGCGGAGCGGTCCATAGGGCCGGCAGTGGAGGGGCAACGGACAAGGCGAATTTGTCGGCTATGTGACAGAGCGCCGTTCCATCTGCTGACTAAGATGAAAGGATGATAACGAGGGGGCAACTGCAGCGTCCATGCTGCAAACGCACAAAACCGGAGACCACAATGCGCAGCCTGTCAGACCACCTTTCCAATTACGCGGCCTACCACCAGGACGGCCGGAATATCGCCACGCACTTTGTCGGCATCCCGGCCATTGTGCTGGCGGTGGCGATTCTGCTGTCCCGCCCCGTGTTTGCAGCATTGCCCGGCGGGGTGGCTGTAACGCCGGCGCTGTTCCTACTTGCGGCCGTCACGGTGTTCTACCTGCGCCTGGATGTGGCGTTTGGCGTGGTGATGTTTGTGCTGATCGGCCTGTGCGTGTGGGTTGGCCAGCAGGTGGCCGGGCATTCCGTGGCGGCTTGGCTGTCAGCGGGCATCGGCGCGTTTGTGATCGGCTGGATCATCCAGTTTGTCGGCCACTACTACGAAGGGCGCAAACCGGCCTTTGTCGATGACTTGGTCGGGCTGGTGGTTGGCCCGTTGTTTCTGGTGGCCGAGACCGCCTTTGCGATGGGCCTGCGCGCGCCGCTGCGTGACGAGGTGGTCAGCCGTTCGCGCGCCATGCGTGCGGCGCTCGGCGGCAAGCCCGTCGCCGCCTGAGTGCATCGCTTCCGTTGAACTAGCTGTTCGAGTGCTTCGCGGCCGGCTGAAACGCCGGTGCGCGATTTTCCATGCCGGCGAGCACCGCCTCACGCTGGTTAGCCGCGCCGATCAGGCGGTCCTGCTCAATCGATTCCGCCAGCAGGATGGCAGCGGTATCGCCATCCTCCACAACGCGCATCAGGCGCTTGGCTGCACGGATGGCGTCTGGGCTCTTATGCGCAATTTCTCGCGCTGCCGCCAGGGCTGCCGCATGCGGGTCGTCGACCACGTGGGTTGCCAGACCCAGGGCGCAGGCTTCGTCACCGTTGACAACGCGCCCGCTATAGATCAGCTCGCGCAGCCGGTCGGGCCGCACGAGGCCACGCGTGAGGGCCATGCCGCCCATGTCGGGCACCAGGCCCCATTTGACTTCCATGATTGACATGCGCGTGTCGGCGCGCACGTAGCGGACGTCTGCACCCAGCGCAATCTGCAGCCCACCGCCGTAAGCGACGCCATGCACTGCCGCCAGCACCGGCACTGGCAGTTCGCGCCAGACCGTACAGGCGTACTGCGGCAGGTTGGCCGATCCATGCGTGCGCCGAGCCAACCGGCCAGCGCCAATGTCTGATCCGCTGTCGCCCTTGCCGAGGCTTGCCATGCTGCCCATGTCCAACCCGGCGCAGAACGCGCGACCTTCGCCGGACAACACCACGGCGCGCAAGTCTGGTTCATTCATCAGGCGTTCACCGGTTGCGACCAGGGCCTCGAACATGGCCGGGTCGATGGCGTTCATCTTCTCGGGCCGGTTGAGCCGGACTTCGGCCACGCCGGCGTCGATGCTGAGGAGGATGCGTTCTGTCATGGCGGGGATGTCGGGTGTCGGGGTCTGCCGCATCTTATCGCCCCTGCCACTGCGGGCGGAAGGTGGCCATGGGCCGTCGGTAAGTCGAGGGAGCTTCTTTTGGCTGGGTTGCGTGCACGAATGGTTTAAACCATCAGATGGAATTGCTCGCGAGACGTCTATTGATTATGAGCGGCTCTAAACTGCATTGCATGTTTGAATGAATGCTTATTTGTTTTGCTTGCGGGACATTTTTCTAAGCACATTGCCGGCACCCAATGTTAAAAAAATGAAAACGAAAGGGGGTGTTTTTCTGGCCTGGGATATTGGTTATCCATGGGCGGATGATGTCGAAACGGTGTTTGGTGTGTTTTAAATAATTCACTGTTGAATGCACAATGTGAATGCGCTATGATCCGCCCTCGCAAGAAGAGGCACATTACGTGCCGACGATGACGAATAAGGCGCTGCCGCGACCGTGCGGCGCAAAGTGCCATGGGTATCGCGTTTTACATAAGCCATTGAATTAAATAGAAGATTGGCGGTAGTCAGGGGGGGCTGGGAATCTCTTGCTTTGTTCCATGCGTCGCATGCTGTGGTGGTGCGGTCGTGGAGCAAGTCGGGGCGCGGCAAACAGAGTGATTCGCCGCGTATTACCAGGCCATTGATGTTGCGGGATCAGGCAGTGGGTCAATGAGCGGGGGCGTTCTAGGTTGAACTTGCCGTTGCTGTGGGTGTTCTACTCCAGCCGGTCGGGTTTACATGCGGTCTGCACGCAAAGTGCAATGACCATTCGCCGCTATCTAAACCGCTTAATGGGTTTTGTCGCCACGGTTTACCGTGCTGGCTTCGCTCGTCCCTAGTTTTCTGAATATCCGCGTTTTTCCTCCTGTCTTTCCGCCTTGCTCGTTGCCGCATGCGCATGTGCGGTAGCGACATCCATTACCGAACAAGCGGGTCTGGCCGGCGCATTGCCGGCGGCACGTTGTCGTCTGTTGATTAAGGGGCGTTCCAAAAATGGGTTTTCTGGACCGAGGCTGCCGCACGCCTGGTGTTTCTAGTCGTGCGTGGTGGAGACGTTGTAACCAGCTGCTGCTGATAACACTGGGTTGGTTATTGGCATTGCCGGCATTTGCCAACAATCTGTGTCGAATGGCCGACCCGAACTCGAAGGGCGTGCACGTTGACGAGATCTGCTGGCTGCAACTCGACGGCGTATCGCTGACGTCGAACGGCTCAACGCCGCTCACGTTTGATCTGCCGGATGGCTCGACCCTGACCCTGACGGCGGTCGTGAGCAACATCGGGACGAGTTCGGGCTTGAGCGGCGTACAGGCGCCCTCCTGGACCGGGTCTCAGTTCAGCGGCTCCAGCGGCTACTACACCATCTACCAGCCTAACAAGGCCGCGCTCTATACCAACAACGGCAGCGTCGCGAACCACACCACGGTCACGCTGCAGGACATTCACATCTACAACCCGGCGGGCCAGGAAGCGACCAACAGCTTCGAAATGGTGCTGGCGGACGGTGAGAGCACGAACAGCGGCGAAAACCTGGATTTCGGGGTGGTGTCCGGGGGAAGCGCGCTCCATCTGGTGGAGTGGCTGGGCGCGTCGCCAAGCAACAACCTCAACTATGGCCAGCCAGGCTCGGGGTCGATCCCGGCCTCGCCGGTATCGGCTTGCTCTGGCATGCCCGACTGCCAGCGGCTGGTGGGCAAATCCGGCACCGCCAACGCCGCGGTGTTCTCCACCACGCGCACCGGCTCCCCGTTTACCGTGATGGGGCAAGTCCACACCAACAGCTCCAGCCTGCAAGGCATGGCGTTTGGCGTGCGTTGGGGCGGGGTGCGACTGCGCAAGGCGCTGCCGAGCGGCCGGCTGGACCCATCGGATCAATTTACCTACCGCGTGCTGAATGCCAAGGGTAGCGAGGTCATTAACACCTCCACATCGGGCACCGGTACCGGCAACTATCCGTACATCAGCGGCCAGGCTGTCATGCCGGGCAACGTGCTCACCCTGATCGAGCAGATGGCGCCGGGCAGCCGCTACACGCTGGCGCAGTACGACAGAACGATTGCCTGTACCAACGGCAATGCGGCTTCGAGCACGGTGCTGCCCAGCGGCTCGTTCGATCCCGCCAATCCGCCGACGCTGAACCTGCTGCAACTGGCCGACCGGGTGGACTGCACGCTCACGAACATCCCGCGTGTGGTAGATCTGGGCATCACCAAGGTAGGGCCTGCCACGGTGCAGGCAGGTCAGCCGATGACCTACACGCTGACCATCACCAACACCGGCGCATACCCCGCCACTGGCGCCACCTTCAAGGACACGATGCCCGTGGGCATCACGGGTGTCACTGCCGGCAACGTGAGCTGCGGCAACCCGACCGGCGGTGCAATCTGCGGGGCGCTGGGTACCAGCGTTACGGGCAGCGATGCCGCGGGGTACGTGATTACCGGTGCGGTGCAGAGCCTGCCGGCCGGCAGCAGCGTACAGATCACCATCAATGTGAACGCCCCGGGCGCGGCTGGAAACATCAGCAACACCGCGACCGTGCAGTTGGCCACCACCGATACCACGGTGGCGGAACCCTCAACGGGCAACAACAGCGCAACGGCATCGACCACCGTGCAGGGCACGCCAGCCATGTCGGTCACCAAGACGGCCACGCTCAATGACGCCAATGGCAACGGCAAGGCGGATGTAGGCGAAACCATCGGCTACAGCATCACCGCCGTCAACAGCGGCAGCATCGTGCTGACTGGCCTGACGGTGTCGGACCCGAAAGCCGGTAGTACCGCACTGGCGTGTACGCCCACAACGATCAACCCGGGTGGCTCCGCCAACTGCGGCAGCTTTACCTATACGGTGACGCAGGCTGACGTGGATGCCGGCGTGCCGATCCACAACGTTGCGACCGTTACGGCCACGCCCTCGGGCGGCGGTAGCCCCGTCACATCGACGGGCGTTGTTGATACGCCGATTGGCGACCCGAAGATCGCTGCCAGCAACGATAACTACACCGTGCCCAGCGGCGCGGCAGGGGGCTCGCTTGGCAGCGTGCTTGTCAACGACACGCTGGGCAGCGCGAATGGTCCGACGAGCGGAACCGGCAAGGGCAACGTGACGTTGACCTGGGGCAGCACCACGCCCACGCCGTCGACCGGGGGCTTCACGCTCAATCCTGACGGCACGATCACGGTCAAGCCGGGCACGCCTGCTGGTACGTACAAGATTCCGTACACGGTGTGCGACGCCGTGCACCCGACCAATTGCGCCTCGGCGACGGCCACCATTGTGGTGGGCGCGGCGCCCATTGCGGCCAGCAACGACACCTATACCGGCATTGACGGCACTGCAGGCAACAGCAGTGTCGGTAACGTGCTGGACAACGACACGCTCAACGGCGCCAAGGCGACAACGGGCACGGTCAACATCAGCGTGACCGTGCCGTCGAGCAACCCGAAGGTGAGCCTTGACCCTAACACCGGTCTGGTGTCGGTGGTACCGGGCACGCCGGCGGGCACGTACAGCATTGGCTACCAGATCTGCGAGAAGCTGAACCCGACAAACTGTGCGAGCGCCACGGCCACCGTGACGGTGGCACCCGGCAAGATCATTGCAAGCAATGACACCTTCACCGGGACGAACGGCGCCACCGGCAACCCGCAGGTCGGCAACGTGCTGGACAACGACACGCTCAACGGTACGAAGGCAACGCCGGGCACCGTCAACGTGAGCGTGACCTCGCCGTCGAGCAACCCGAAGGTGACGCTGGATCCGACGACCGGTTTGGTGGCAGTGGCACCGGGCACCCCGGCAGGCACGTACACCATCGGCTACCAGATCTGCGAGAAGCTGAACCCGACCAACTGCGCAAACGCTACCGCGTCGGTGACGGTGGTGACGGGCCCGATTACCGCGGGTAGCGATAGTTATACCGGTATCGATGGCAATGCCGGCAACGGCAGCGTCGGCAATGTGCTGGACAACGACACGCTCAACGGCAGCAAGGCGACAACGGGCACCGTCAACGTGAGCGTGACCTCGCCGTCGAGCAACCCGAAGGTAACGCTGGACCCGAACACCGGTTTGGTGGCAGTGGCACCGGGCACGCCGGCGGGCACGTACACCATCGGCTACCAGATCTGCGAGAAGCTGAACCCGACCAACTGCGCCAACACCACGACCACGGTGACGGTGGCGCCGGGCAAGATCATTGCCGGCAACGACACCTACACCGGCATTGACGGCAACGCGGGCAACAGCAACGTTGGCAACGCGCTGAACAACGACACGCTCAACGGCACCAAGGTCACGCCGGGCACCGTCAACGTGAGCGTGACGACGCCATCGAGCAACCCGAAGGTGACGCTGGACCCGAGCACCGGCGTGGTGTCGGTGGCGCCGGGCACGCCGGCGGGCACGTACACGATCGGCTACCAGATCTGCGAGAAGCTGAACCCGACCAACTGCGCAAACGCCACGGAAACCGTGACGGTGGTGCCGGGCAAGATCGTTGCCAACAACGACACCTACACCGGCATCGACGGCAACGCGGGCAACAGCAGCGTGGGCAACGTGTTGGACAACGACACGCTGAATGGCACGAAGACGGCGCCGGGCACCGTCAACGTGAGCGTGACGACGCCGTCGAGCAACCCGAAGGTGACGTTAGACCCGAACACCGGTCTGGTGTCGGTGGCACCGGGCACGCCGGCGGGCACGTACACGATTGGCTACCAGATCTGCGAGAAGCTGAACGCAAGCAACTGCGCAAACGCGACTGCAACGGTCACGGTGGCGCCGGGCAAGATCGCGGCGGGCAATGACAGCTACACCGGCGTCGATGGCTCGGGTGGCAACCAGCAGGTCGGCAATGTGCTGGACAACGACACGCTCAACGGCGCGAAGGCAACGCCGGGCAACGTCAACGTGAATGTGACGACGCCGTCGAGCAACCCGAAGGTGAGCCTCGACCCGAATACCGGCTTGGTATCCGTGGCCCCGGGCACGCCGGCTGGCACCTACACGATCGGCTATCAGATTTGCGAGAAGCTGAACCCGGCCAACTGCGCCACGGCCAGCGTTTCGGTGACGGTGACATCGCAGCCGCTGCAGGCGACCGATGACGACTACCGCCAGACTCCGGTGAACGGCGCGACCGGCGGCCCGATCGGGATCGTCCTGGGCAACGACACCCAGGGCGGCAAGCCGATCACCAACCCGAGCAACATCAACGTGACGCTGCTCGACAACGGCGGCCTGCCGGGGCTGTCGCTCCGTCCGGACGGTACCGTGATCGTGCCCCCGGGCACGCCCGGCGGCAGCTACACCTTGCGCTATCGCATCTGCGACCGGATGGCGCCGACAAACTGCAGCGACGCCGCGATCCGCTTTGCCGTGAGCGATGACGCGCTGCTGCGTGTGAACAAGCAGGCGGCACCGCAGAAGGTGAACGTGGGCGATGTCGTGCGCTACACGCTGACGGTGCAGAACCCCAGCAAGACCAACATCCAGGGCGCTGTTCTGGTGGATACGCCGCCGGTCGGCTTTAGCCTGATCGCCAACTCGCTCACGGTGACAGGGAGCAATGGCCGTCTGGCCGGTACCAGCCCGATCCGGATCGAAGGCATTGACCTCACCGCAGGCGCATCGATGACGGTGGTCTACATGCTGCGTGTGGGGCCAGGGGCATCAGCGCGCGGCGAGTACATCAATACCGCGCTGATGCAACTCAACGGCATGCGTGTCAGCAACCAGGCACAGGCAACCGTGCGCCGCGATGCCGATCCGCTGTTCGAAGAAACCCGCGTCTTTGGCACCGTGTTCGATGACCGCAACGGTGATGGCTGGCAAGCCAGCGCCAATGCGACCAGCCTGCGCGTACAGGGTGGCTTCAATCCGGACGCCTATGTACCGGGTTCCACCACGGTGGACCGTGGCGATGGCCCGCGCCCCGAGCCCGACGCCAGCGCACCGCTGCTGCACGGCATCTCACTGGGCAGCTTGTCAGGGCGCCTGAGCATGGCGCAGCCCGTGAACAAGCATCGCATCGTCATTTCGCAGCGCCTGCGCGACGCCGCCTTTAACGACGACTTCACGTTGACGACGGCAGAAGGCAGCAAGGTTCGCCTCTACGCAGACGGCCGAACGGAAAGCACGCCCAGCGGCGATGTGGCGAAGCAGCTCTCGTCACAAGCCTTGAACGTTGAGCGCCAAGTCACGAAGGAAGACGGCGGCACGCTGCGCGTCGACTACATCATCGTCAACAGTGGCCTGGAAGAGCGCGGCATTCCTGGTGTCCGCATCGCGACGGTCGAGGGCAACATCATCGAGACGGATGCCTACGGGCGATATCACCTGGAGGGCATCGACGTTGCGAACATCGCACGCGGTCGCAACTTCATCATGAAGGTGGACCCGGCAACGCTGCCGCCACGCAGCGAGTTCACCACGGCCAATCCGCTGGTCAAGCGGATCACGCAGGGTGTGCCGGCGCGCTTTGACTTCGGCGTCAGGCTGCCGACGGCTGCACCTGCCCAAGCGGGCGCAGCGGTGCAGGGCACCGGTGGCAAGGAGGGACAGCAATGAACACGCGTCTCGCCTCCCAAACCTTGTCCCGAACCCGCTCGAAGGCCACCAAGACCATGCGACTCAAAACGCTGGATGCAGCCATTGCCGGCATCCTTTTCGTGGGCTATGGGATGCCCGCCTCGGCACAGACACTGTCTGCCGACAAACAACCCGCGGTCATCGGACAAGAAGCCGTGGCCACCCATTTCAGCATCGACCTGCCCAACGGCGGGATGGTCTGGGCAACCGAAGACCCCGCGCAGACGACGCCCGTACTGAGCGTGCAGGCCGGGTCCGAAGCGGCGGTCGAGGGTGGCCGCATCGTCGAGCCGGTCAAGCTGCAGGTCTATAGCAACTACGCCGCCTTCATCAAGCGGATGCAGATCAGCATCTACCGCGCCGAAGACACGGACCTGGTGACGCCGCTGGCGACAGTGGACATTGCGCCCGGTGGCGTGGTCCAGGCAACGTGGGACGGCAGCCTGCCCGATGGCACGCGTGTGCGCCCCGGGGATCGGCTCACCTACATCCTGCGCGCCACGGCGGCCGATGGCAGTGTCGACGAGACCTATCCGCGCAGTCTGCTGCTGGTGGCGCCGGCAGACCGGCAGCGCATTCTTGACCAGATGCACCAGAACGCCAGCGGCCCACTGCGCGCGCTGAGCGCCAGCGAGCTGGAGTCGCGCGCGCTGCTCGACAGCACGTTCGGCAACAACGCGCTACGCCAGCAGAACATCATCATCCGCGGGTCGCGGGTGCGTGTGTTCGGGCAGAACGTGCCCGAGGGCTATGGCCTGACCATCGACGGTCAGACCGTACCCGTCGACCAGCGCGGCAAGTTCGTGGCCGAGTATCTGTTGCCGACCGGCATGCATCGGTTTGCTGTCGACGTGAAAGGCCCCAACGGAGAGGGCACCAGCTACCCGCTGAACATCAATGTGCGCGAGAACTACCTGTTCGTCGTCGCCATTGCCGATCTGACGATGTCCAAGAGTTCGATCAGCGGCGACGGTGCATCGGGACTGACCGTGGACGACCGCTATCGCAACGGCTTCCTCGACGAGGGGCGGCTGGCCTTCTACACCAAGGGCAAGGTGGATGGGCGCTACCTGTTCACCGCCCAGGCCGATACGACCGAACGCAACGTCGGCAACCTCTTTGACGGACTGTTCAAGGCGGACCCGCGCGACGTCTTCCGTCGCCTGGACCCGAACATGTACTACCCGGTGTACGGCGATGACTCCACGACGTACCGCGACATCGACACGCAGGGCAAGCTGTACCTGCGGGTGGATTGGGACAAGAGCCAGGCGCTGTGGGGCAACTACCAGACCGGCTTCACGGGCACGCAGTACGCGCAATACGTGCGCAGTCTGTACGGCGCTGCGATCGACTGGCGCAGCCGCTCCAGCACGCCGCTGGGCGATCCGAGCACGCAGGTGAAGGTGTTTGCCTCGCAGGCGCAAACGGTGGCGGGGCACTCGGAATTCCTCGGCACGGGCGGCAGCTTGTACTACCTGCGCCATACCGATCTGCTGCCGGGCTCCGATCAGCTCGTGCTGGAGGTGCGCGATCCCTCCACGGGGAGCGTGGTCAATCGCATCTCGCTGGTGCGCGGCATTGACTACGACATCAACGAGATGCAGGGGCGGATCATGATGACGAAGCCGCTTGCCCAGATTGCCGACCAGAACACCAGCACGCTGTTCCGTGATCGCCCGACCGGTGGCTACGAAAACCACCTGCTGGCGGACTACGAATACGTGCCGAGCGGATTCGACAGCAACAACGTCGCGGGTGGCGTGCGCGCCAAGCACTGGTTTGGCGAGCACGTTGCCGTGGGCGGCACCTACGTGAACGAAGGGCGCTCGGACCAGGCGTACACCATGAAGGGGGTGGACGCGACGCTGCAGGCCGGACGCGGGACTTACCTCAAGATGGAGCACTCGCAGACGCAGGCTGCGATGGCGCCCATTTTCTACTCCGACAACGGTGGTCTGAGCTTCATGCAGATCAACCCGCAAACGCAGACCAATCGCAGCGGTAACGCCACCGCCATCGAAGGTCGTGCCAACCTGCGCGAGCTGGGGTGGACGTCACGCGACTGGACCGTCGGTGCCTGGTGGCGGGACGTGAGCTCGGGGTATTCCGTGGCGCGTGCCGACCTGGGCTACCCCGTCCGTGAATACGGCTTCGAATATGCCGGCCAGGTGCGCGAAGACATTCGGATCGCCGGCCGCTACAGCAAATCCGAGCGCGGCACGGATGCCCTGGAGCAGGCGCAGGCGCAGATCGACTGGCGCCTGGCAGAGCACTCCGACCTGATTGCCGAGATCCGCCGCGTCACCGAGACGTATCAGGGGAACAGCGGCACCGGAACGCTGGCGGCGCTGGGTTACACCCGCCGCCTGATCGGCACGCTTGACGTGTACGGCACCGGGCAGATCACGCTCGATGATGATGGCGGCGCTTACCCGCGCAACAACGCCGCCACCGTGGGTGCGAAGTACCAGTTTGCCAATCAGTCTTCGGCCGGCGCCGAATACACGGCGGGCAATCGGGGCAACGCGGCCAAGCTCACGGGTGAATACCGGATGAGCCCCGATCACTCGCTGTACGGCAACTACACCCGCCTGATCGACTCGACCGGTGTGTACGACCAGTCGCCGCTGCTTTCGCAGGCGCCCAGCAGCATTACGCTGGGTCAGCGCTGGCGCATCTCCAACACGACCAATCTCTACAACGAGACGCAAAGCCTGAAGAGCGGGCCCAGCACGGGCGTGGGGCATACATTTGGTATGGACTTCTACCCCGCACGCGGCTGGACGACGGGCTTCAGCCTGCAGCAGGCAGAACTCGATGCCGTAAGCGGCGCGGGCAAGGTACATCGGCAAGCCGCCAGCGTGAACGTGGGCCTGACCCAGCCCGGCACCACCTGGGCCAGCAAGCTGGAATACCGCAGTGACGAGGGTGCCGAACAGCGCCGGCAGTGGGTTTCTGCCAACCGCGTCGGCTACGAGATCAACGAGTCATTGCGCCTGGGCGGACGCTTCAACTGGGCCAACACCAGCGATGCCAATCAGCCGGTCAACGATGCGCGCTACACCGAAGCCAGCCTCGGCTTCGCCTGGCGGCCGTGGAACAGCGCGCGTTGGACGGTCATCGGCAAGTACACGTACCTGTACAACCTTGCCTCGGCGGGGCAGGTGGACGGCAGCACGGGTGCGGGCCTGTTGCCTGATCAGCGCTCCTCGATCTGGTCGCTGGAAGGGATCTACCGGCTGGATGCCAACTGGGAATTTGCCGCCAAGCTCGCCACCCGAACCGGTGAAGCCCGCCTGGATCGTGGCAGCGGCGATTGGTACAGCAACCGCGCAACGTTGATGGCAGGGCAGGTGCGGCGCTACGTCTACGGCGGCCTGAGCGCGATGGGCGAGTACCGCGTGCTGCGCGCAACCGATGGCGGGACCCGGCAGGGCTGGCTGGCCAGCCTCGACTACGACGTTGCCAAGCATGTCCGCCTGGGCGTGGGCTACAACTTCACCAGGTTCAGTGACGACATGGCCAAGCCTGGATACCGGTATCGCGGCTGGTTCGTGAACGCGGTGATGTCGATCTAAGCCCGGTTGACTTGACGCCACGTGCTGCAGGCGCTGATTGAAACCCAGCGCCGTGGCAGCCGTGTCGTCAGGTTGACGGTGGTGACTCGGGCGCGATGCGCAATGCATCGCGCTTGTCTTTGACTTGCGCCCAATGGGCGTGGTCGGCCAGCGGGGCCTGCACTTGGGTCAGGCGCGGCCAATCTGCACGGCGCGAGAGCTGCGCGTTCAGTGCAATGAAGTCCTGCTGATCGGCCGGCACCTCGGCGGCGGGGTAGATCGCCCCCACCGGGCACTCCGGCACGCAGATCGAGCAGTCGATGCATTCATCCGGATCAATCACCAGGAAGTTCGGGCCGGCGTGAAAGCAGTCCATCGGGCAGACGGCAACACAGTCCGTGTACTTGCACTGGATGCAGGATTCGGTGACGACGTACGGCATAGCAAAGCGGGGGTGTTCAACACCCGTTCAAAAAAACGTTCGAAATTATGCAGCATCAACCCGAACCGCGTCGGGTGCGGGTTTCAATGTGATCTGTCGGCACTTCCTGTTGTCAGTTCGGATGGCGCACCGAGCCCTTCGGTCTCCATAGACACCCCACCAAACTGCAGCGCCGCAAGACGTGCATAAAGCGGCGAACGCTGCAAAAGCTCAGCATGGCGGCCTTGCGCAACGATACGGCCTTGCTCAAGCACAACGATCCGGTCGGCCTGCTGCACGGTGGCAAGGCGGTGCGCGATGACCAGCGTGGTGCGGTTTCGCGCGGCATTGTTCAGGGCAGTCTGCACCAGCCGCTCGCTTGCGGCATCGAGTGCGCTGGTGGCTTCATCCAGCAGCAGGATGGGCGGGTCTTTGAGAATGGCCCGCGCAATGGCGATCCGCTGGCGCTGCCCACCCGACAGCCTGACGCCACGCTCGCCCAGCTGCGTGTCGTAGCCCTGCGGTAGTTCGTTGATGAAGTCGGCAGCGGCAGCCATCTCGGCGGCGCGCTGAACCTGCGCGAGCGTGGCGTCGGGCGTGCCATAGCGGATGTTGTCGAGCACGCTCCCTGAAAAGATCACCGATTCTTGCAGCACGACGCCAATGGCCTGTCGCAGCGCTGCGAGTGAGACTTGCCGCGTTGGGACGCCGCTGATCAGGATGCTTCCGGACTGCGGTTCGTAAAAGCGCAGCAGCAGTTGAAACAGCGTCGTCTTGCCGGCACCGGAAGGCCCCACCAACGCAACGTGCTCCCCGGGCGCAACATCGAGCGTGAAGTGGGAGAGCGCAGCGGCACCCGGACGCGACGGATAGTGGAAGGTGACATTGTCGAAGCGGATCCCTTCGGCATGCGCGGGCAGCGCCACAGGAGTGTCCGGTTCCGCAATGGGGGAGCGGGTTGCCAGCAGTTGCAGCAGGCGCTCCGTGGCACCGGCGGCTCTTTGCAGGTCTCCCCACACTTCCGCAATTGCACCGACCGCGCCCGCGGTGAACACCGCGTAGAGGATGAACTGGGACAACTGGCCCGCCGTCATCTCGCCAGCCAGCACGGCCTTTGCGCCGAGCCAGAGCACAAACACGATCGCAGCGAATACAAAGACGATGACTACCGCGGTCAACTGGGCACGGGCCCGGATGCGCGTGAGTGCGGTGTCAAACGCCGTTTCCACGGCGGCGCTGAAACGCTTCGCTTCATGCGCTTCCTGCGTGTACGACTGCACGGTCGGCATGGCATTGAGCACCTCGCCGGCCAGCGCGCTTGCGCTTGCCACCTTGTCTTGACTGTCACGCGAGAGCCGCCGCACGCGACGCCCAAAGATGACGATGGGCGCAACCACCACGATCAGCGTGGCGATGATGTAGCCCGAGAGCACCGGGCTCGTCACGACCAGCATCACCACCCCGCCGACCGTCAGCAGCGTGTTGCGCAACCCGAGCGACAGACTGGTCCCCACCACGGCCTGGATCAACGTCGTGTCGGTCGTGAGCCGCGACAGCACCTCACCCGTTTGTGTCGTCTCGAAAAACTCCGGGCTCAAGCCGACGATGTGCCGGTACACAGCGCGCCGCAGATCGGCCGTTACGCGCTCGCCCAGCCACGAGACGCAATAGAAGCGCAGCGCCGTGGCACCGGCGAGCACCAGCGAAAGGACGAACAGGGCGATGAAGTAGCGGTCGATGTGCGACCGCTCGCCGCTGGCGAATCCACGGTCGATCAGAAACTTGAAGGCCACCGGCAGCGCCAGCGTTGCAACAGCCGCAATCACCAGCGCCAGGAACGCAACCGCCCAGCGCCGCGCGTACGGGCGCAGGAAAGGCATGAGCTCGAAAAGGGGGCTGATACGTGACGGCAGGGGCGCAGCGGAGGGCATGGGAATCGGCAGGAAATCCAGAAGGCGCCCATTATCTCAGCCCCAGGATTGGCCTGTGATTGGCCCGCGTGCAGCGCTTCCGGAGATACCCGAGCCACCGTTTGCACCGCTGAAGACATTTGATGCGCGCGCATCACACCCCTCGGATCAACCGCTCTCAGCGCTCGCTAAGTCCAGCCGTCTAGTCTTGCGATCTCTTCGGTTTTCCAAGACATGGCATGCGCCGACGTCGCACACTCACCTTCCTCACGCTGGCGGTTCTGATGGCCGTTGCGGCCGTCCTCATCGCCCGCCGCCCGGGTGGGCCGGCCATCCGCCCGACGCTTGCCAATGGGCCGCTTGCATCGGCCGTGGACACGGCAGAAAACTACCTGCATGGCAAGGCGATCCGGGCGGGGCTCGATCGCTCGGCATCGGGCTTGATTTACGACGTCACGGTGGTCAAGGCTGGCCGGATTTTCGATGTGCGGCTCGATGCACGCAGCGGGCGGATTCTTTCTGCCGCGATCAACAAGTAGCGCATTGCCGATGGCGTGCCCGCGTGGGGTACGCTGTGCGCAGACTTGTTCTGACGCCGCATCCGCATGCCCAACATTCTTCTGATCAACCCGAATTCGTCCCGGGCCACCACCGACATGATGGTGCGCATCGCACAGGAGCACGCACCCGCCGGCTATACGGTTGTGGGTGCCACGGCTGCGAATGGGCCGTCGATGATCATCAACGAGGTGGAGCTGGCCGCAGCGGCCACCGAGGTGGAGGCCACCTGGCGTAGCACGCAGGTGCCGCACGCGGGCGTGATCATCAGCGCCTTTGGCGACCCCGGCGTGATGCAGGTTCGCGAGGCAAGCCGGCCCATACCGGTGGTCGGCATTTGTGAGGCGTCGATGCTGGAGGCATCGGAAGGCGGACGCCGCTTTGGTGTAGCCACGGTCACGCCCGATCTGGTGGCCGCGATTGATGCCAAGGCGCATGCGCTTGGGCTGGGCGCGCTCTATACCGGTGTGCAACTCACGCCCGGTGAGCCACGTGGGCTGGCAGCCGATGCTGGGGCGTTGGAGGAAGCACTGAGTGATGCCGTGCGCGCCTGCCTTAAGGATGGCGCGCAGGCCGTGATCATCGGCGGCGGGCCGTTGGGGCAGGCCGCCGTGCATCTGGCGCAGCGATTCGACGTACCGATCATTGCGCCGATTTCCGCTGCGATGCGCCGGCTGAGCGCCTGCATCGCAGGGGGACTGGCGGCACCAGCTGGCACCGCCAAGCGCGCTTAGTTCGCGATGATCGACACCGTCGAATTGGCCGGCACCGTAATCGTCTCGCTATACGTACCGGTCTTGAAACCGCGCCCCACCGGGAACTGGCCAAAGCCCTGCAGCGTGGCCGGCACGGAGCTCGGCATCGAGCGCTGGCTGCTGTAGTTCTGGCCATTGACGGCAGGGATCGAGAAACCGGTGTCCGAACGCGCCGGATACGCAAAACCTGCCGGGCTGCCCGGCACCGGCAGCAGTGCCACCGCCGTCCCCCAACGACCCAGCGCATCGCCCAGGCCCGTGCCGCCACCGGCCTGGATGGCGCTGCTCAGCACCGTGGCCGAATCCGTTGACGAGAAGTTCTGCAGCAGGTTCTTGTAGTACGGTACGCCGTACTGGCGCAGCAGGAAGCCACCCAGGCTGCCCGAGATCGGATACCCCGGGCACGACGACGAGAGCGACGGGTCGAACGCCGTCAGCGAACAGTTGTAGGAACTTTGCAGCCAGGCCGGAAAACGGCTGTCGCGCACGTTGTTGAAGCTCGGGTCGATCTGGCTGGACAGCACATCTTCCATCGTCATCGCCGTCATTTCTTCCAGCCACGTGCCGTACATGTACTGCGAGCCGTTGAGCACGCCGCGCTGGTAGAAGTTGGCCATGTGCGTGAACTCGTGGCCCAGCGTGGAGATGACCGTGTTCAGCCCGTCGGTGCCACCAAGGTAGATCGTTTCCGAATCCACATAGAGCGACAGCGATTGGTTCGACAGCGGCTGCGAGCTGGTCGTGAAGTTGTTGCGCGCCCAGAAGTAGCCCACGCGGCCATAAGGCTGGCCGTCAGGCTGGATGTTCAGCACCACGATGTCGAGCGCCTGGTTCGGGTCGATCAGGCTGGCCGAGCTGGAGTAGCTGCCCCACGGCTGACCGACGATCGAGGTGGCCAGCGTGTAGACCGACTGCGTGCCCGAGGCGAACTTGGTGATCAGCGTGCTGACAATGCTGTCGGAGATCTTGCTGCTGCCGTACTCCGTGTTCTCCACCCACAGGTTGACGATACGGCCGTCGGTGGCGGTTGCTTGCTGCTTCAGCGTAGCGGTGCGCACCGTGGCGGTGCCGTCCGGCTGCTGGTGATTCCAGGTGCGTTGCGTGCCAACGGCGGCAACCGACTGCGGGCGCAAGACCGTATCGTTGGAAGCGCCTTGCGTCTTGAGCGGGCCCGCACCGGTGGCGTAGCTGTCCAGTGCGTGCGCGTTGAAATCGGAAATCTGTCGGTCGAACGCTGCGTTCATTGCGTCGTTCTTGACGGACGCCGTGGTCAGGTTGCCGGAGGCGCCATTGGTGGGCGTGCTGCTGGTGGCTGTGCCACCGCCCAGGCCAAGCAGACCCGCATTGGAGAGCGACACCGACGGCATTGGCTGTGCGGCCGCCCCCTGGTTGGTGTAGATGAGGGTGACGTTTTGGCCCGTAAGCCCGGCGATCGATACATTCACGGTGCCGGCCGAACCGCCCGTATTGGTGGCCTGCCACACGCCCACGCCGGAACCGGCGTAGGTATTGCCCAATGCGCCGCAGTTGGAGCCGCTGCAGGCAGCCGCCAGATTGATGCTGGCCGGGGTAGCTGGCGTTGCGGCCGGCGTGGCCCCTGAGCTACCGCCTCCGCCGCCTCCGCCACCACCGCAGGCCGCCAGCGTGCCTGCAGCTGCCACCATCATCGCGATGGTCCATTGCTTTGTACTGCTACCGCCCTTGCTGCCTTCCATCCTCATCTCTCCAAAATCCGAATTCAGGCGCGCTGTCGGCTCGTGACTGCGGCGCGCTGGCGGATTCTCAAGGGGAGGTGACGGATTCGATCCGTGGAAATAACGGGTCAGCAAGGCCCAATTCCCCCCGATGTGGGGGTGTCGTCACGCGCACCTGGTCGGAAAGGTTGAGAAAGGCGTAGCCCGAGGATGTAGAAGCGGAAAACGGGGGAGAGCGCCGACCCGCACTTTTGCGCCGGGGTGGTCCGCTAGAATGGGTCGCCTTCCCGCCGATTGCGCCATTCCAGGCGCCGGACACATCACCTATTCATGCTCGTCGCGCAGCTCAAATCGTTCTTCATGGTCGCCCGCCTGGGCAGCATCACGCTGGCCGCCAAGCAGCTCGGGCTTTCCCAGCCGACCGTGACATCGCAGATCCGCGCGCTGGAGGAGGCCTACGGCGTCGAGTTGTTCTACCGGGGTGGGCGCCGGCTGGCGCTGTCGGACGCCGGCGTGCGCCTGATGCCGCTGGTCGACCAGCTCGTGCGGCAGGAAACCGAGATCGACTTCTTCCTGCGCAACTCCGGCGACATGGGTTCCGGCCACCTGCGTATCGGCGCCACGGCGCCGTACTACATCCTCGACATCGTTGACCGCTTCTGCCAGAGCCACCCCGGCATCGACGTGAGCATCGAGGCCGGCAATTCAGTGCAGATGCTTGACGCGCTGCAGGAATACCGGGTGGACGTGGCATCGTCGTCGCAGCGGGTGGACGACGCACGCTTTCTGCGCATAGAGCTGGCCCGCGACCCGCTGGTGCTGGTGGTCCATCGCAGCCACCCGCTGGCTGGGCAGACCAGCGGGGCGGTGCCGGTCACGGCACTGTCACAATGCCGGCTGCTGGTGCGCGAGGTGGGCTCCACCACCCGTGCGATGACCGAAACGATGATGGCCCAGGCTGGCGTGACCGCGGCATCCACGGTGGAAATCGGTAGCCGGGAGTCCATTCGCGAGGCCATCATGCGCAACCTGGGCGTGAGCGTCATCGCCCGCCAGGAGGTGCCCAACCACGCGGATTTGCGCGTACTGGCCTTCGAGGGCGGCGCACCGGAGCTGAGTGAATACCTCTACTGCCTGCAAGACCGGCGCGAGGCGCGGCTGATTGCGGCCTTCCTGGCAGAAGTGCGCTCGCCTCGTCCTTAACTTCGTCATCCGTCTGAACACAAATCTGGAAATGCGCGCATTGGCGTTTTTGGGGTAACTGCCACATGGGGTACATGTCGGCTAGCTACAGTAGCGACCGTTTTTGCTACTGCCTCAGCCGCCCCGTCAATGCCCCAGCCTGCTTCCGACCCGACCCAGGGTAACGCCACACCGTTCCTTTCCGTGCGGCAAGTTACCCGCCGCTTTGGCGCCTTCACCGCGCTTGACGGTGTTTCGCTGGACGTGGCGCAGGGCGAGTTCGTCTGCCTGCTCGGCCCGTCGGGCTGTGGCAAGACCACGCTGCTGCGCATCATTGCAGGGCTGGAGGCGCAAGACGCCGGCCAGATCGTTGCCGGTGGCCGCGATATTTCGAACCTGCCCCCTCGCGAGCGCGACTACGGCATCGTCTTCCAGTCGTATGCGCTGTTTCCCAACCTGACGGTTGCCCAGAACGTTGCCTACGGTCTGGACACTACCAACGGCAACCGCACCCGCATGCAGGCGCGGGTGTCCGAGATGCTGGCGCTGGTGGGCCTGGCCGGCAGCGAGGCGAAGTACCCGTCGCAGCTCTCGGGCGGCCAGCAGCAGCGTGTGGCACTGGCCCGCGCGCTGGCGCCCGCGCCCTCGCTGCTGCTGCTGGACGAGCCGATGTCGGCGCTGGACGCCCAGGTGCGCGAACACCTGCGCATCGAGCTGCGACGCCTGCAGCGCAAGCTGAACGTGACCACGCTGATGGTGACGCACGATCAGGACGAAGCCATGGCGATGGCGGACCGCATTGCGGTCATGTCCAACGGCCGGATCGAACAGACGGGTTCGCCGTCGGAAATCTATACCCACCCCGCGACCGGTTTCGTTGCCGGGTTCGTCGGTCAGGCCAACTGGCTGCCGCTGGAGCGCACCGAAGATGGCACGCCCACGCTGGCCGGCCAGCCGCTGCTGCTTGATCCGGCGTTTGCCGATACGGCGTACAGCACTGGCCGCCTGTTCTGCCGCCCCGAGGCCGTGACACTGCATCCGGACGATGATGCGCCCAACCGACATCTCGCCCGCGTGGTCGACCAGATCTACCTGGGCAGCCGCACGCGTGTGACGCTGGCCATCGATGGCCTGGCCAATGCGCCGCTGGTGGCCGAAGTGGCATCGAATGCGCTACGCAGCGGTCGTGGCGCGCTTGGCGACAGCAAGCTGTGGATCGCGCTCGAGCGTGATGGCCTGCGCGTCTATGCCTGAGGTGGTGATGTCAATGCTCCCGCCCGAGGCCAACGTGGTAACGGTCACCCCACAGAAACAAGTCGCGCGCACGTCGTTCTGGCGTACTGATGCGCCCGTACTGACCGGCATGAAGCTGGGGTGGTTCCTCCTGCTGACGCTCGGTCTGCTGCTGCCCACGGCCATGATGCTGCTACAGGCCACGGGCCTGGTCGCCAGCGCACGCAGCTCTGATGAGCACGGCTTGGCGCTGGTCGCCCATGTCGTACAAGGCCCCAACTTTCTGGCCATGGTGGGGCGCACCCTGGCCGTGTCGGGCAGCGTGGCCGCCATCGTCGTGCCGCTGGCCTTTGCCTTTGCCTACGCCGTGCAGCGCACGCGCATGCCGTTGCGCGGCACGATGCGCACGCTGGCGATGTTGCCGCTGTTTGCACCGTCCCTGCTGCCGGGTATTGCGCTGGTCTACCTGTTCGGCAACCAGGGGCTGTTCAAAGCTTGGCTGGGCGGCAGCAACATCTACGGCTTCTGGGGCATCGTGGTGGGCGAGGCGTTCTACACCTTCCCGTATGCGCTGATGCTGTTACTGGCTACGCTCACGCTGGCCGATGGCCGCCTGTATGACGCCGCCCGGGCAATGGGCGCGGGCCCGTGGCGTACGTTCTGCACCGTCACGCTGCCGGGTGCGCGGTATGGCCTGTTTGGTGCCTTTGCGCTGGTCTTTACGCTGGTTGCCACGGACTTTGGCGTGCCGACCGTGGTGGGCGGCAGCTACCAGGTGCTGGCGGTGGAAGCCTACAAGGCGGTGGTGGGCCAGCAGCAGTTTGCTCGTGGCGCCGTCATCGGCCTGATGCTGTTGTTGCCTGCGCTGCTCACCTTTGCCGTGGAACGCCTCGTGCAGCGTCGCCAGCACGCCGCGCTGGCCAGCCGCGCCCAGCCGTATCACCCGCAGCCGGATCGCATGCGCGATGGCCTCTATCTGCTGCTGACCGCATTGGTGGTCGGCTGGATTCTGGTGATGCTCGCCACCGCGGTGGGCGCGTCGCTCGTCAAGCTGTGGCCGTACAACCTTGAACTGTCGCTGCGCAACTACGACTTCGACAACATGGATGGCGGCGGCTGGCTGGCCTATCGCAACAGTCTGAAGCTGGCCGCGCTCACCACCGTGTTTGGCACCGTACTCATCTTTACTGGCGCATGGCTGGTCGAGAAGACGCGCACCACCCGCGCCACCGCCTGGCTGCATCCGGCCATCCGCTTTGCGGTGCTGCTGCCGATGGCCGTGCCCGGCCTCGTGCTCGGCCTGGGCTACGTGTTCTTCTTCAACCACCCGGCCAATCCGCTCAATGGCCTGTACGGCAGCATGGCGCTGATGGTGCTCTGCACGATCATGCACTGCGCCACGGCTGCGCACCTCACGTCCGTGGCTTCGCTGGGACAACTGGACCCGGTGTTTGAAGCGGTATCGGCCTCGCTCAAGGTATCGGCGCTGCGCACGTACTGGCGCGTGACGCTGCCGATGTGTCTGCCGGCCGTGCTGTCTTGCGCGCGCTACCTGTTCGTCTCGGCCATGACCACCGTGTCAGCCGTGATCTTCCTGTACAGCCCTGACACCGTGCTGGCCTCCGTGGCCGTACTGAACATGGACGACGCCGGCGACATCGGCCCCGCTGCGGCCATGTCCACACTGATTCTGGTCACGTCGATCGTCGTCTCGCTGCTGCTGGAACTTGCCACGCGCGGCGTCACGCGCCGCACGCAGGCCTGGCGCACCACCTCACATTGAATTCGTTGTAAGTCAAGGAAACATGAACATGGGTGACGCATCCCCAATCACGGCCCGCCAGGCGGGTACTGACCGCATCAACCCCGGCGCCACGCCGTTGCGCCTGGAAGCCGCTGTGCTCGACTGGGCCGGCACCGTAGTCGATTTCGGTTCGTTTGCCCCCACGCAAATCTTCGTGGAAGCGTTTGGCGAATTCGGCGTGGCCATCACGCTGGACGAAGCGCGCGGCCCGATGGGCCTGGGCAAGTGGGACCACATCCGCACGCTGTGCAATGACGGTGCGATTGCCGCGCGCTTCTCGCTCGCCCACGGCCGCATGCCCACCGATGACGATGTCACCGCCATCTACAACCGCTTCATGCCGCTGCAGATCGAGAAGGTGGGTGCGCATTCGGCGATGATCCCCGGCGCACTGGAAACCATCGCCGCGCTGCGCGAAGCTGGCTTGAAGATCGGTACGTGCTCGGGCTACCCGCGTGCGGTGATGGACCGCGTGGTTGAACTGGCCGCCAAGGCGGGCTACAGCCCCGACTGCGTGATCGCCTGCGACGAGGTGCCGCGCGCCCGCCCGTGGCCTGCACAGGCACTGCGTTGCGTGGTGGATCTTGCCATTGGCGATGTGGCCGCCTGCGTGAAGGTCGACGACACCGTGCCAGGCATCGAAGAGGGCCGCCGCGCCGGCATGTGGACCGTGGCACTGCTGATGTCGGGCAATGCGCTGGGCCTGCCGTACGAGCAATACGCCGCACTGTCCGCAGACGAGCGTGCGCGCCACCGCGTCGCCATTTCGGCCGGCTTTGCCGCCTGCCGCCCGCATTACGAGATCGACACGATTGCCGATCTGCCCGAAGTTGTGGCCGACATCAACCGCCGCCTCGCGCGCGGTGAACGGCCGCAATGCGTTTGACGCATCTGAGTTTGTTGTCCTGTTTGTTGTCCTTTCCCCTGCATCACACCATACCGAGGAAACCATGACCGCACGTCTTTCCCTGCTGGCTGTTGCCGCTACGATGGCCTTTGCCACGTCGGCTTTCGCCAAGACCACGCTGACCGTGTACACGGCGCTGGAAGCTGACCAAGTGAAGGCGTACCAGGAAGCCTTCGAGAAGGCCAATCCGGACATCGAAATCAAGTGGGTGCGCGACTCCACCGGCGTCGTCACCGCCAAGCTGCTGGCCGAGAAGAACAACCCGCGCGCTGACGTGGTGTGGGGCCTGGCCGCTTCGAGCCTGGCCATCCTGGACAAGGAGGGCATGCTGACGCCGTACGCACCGACTGATCTGGCAAAGATCGGCGCGACGTACCGTGACAAGGCCAACCCGCCGGCATGGGTCGGTATGGACGCCTGGGGCGCCGCCATCTGCTTCAACACGGTCGAAGCCGAAAAGCAGCACCTGCCGAAGCCGACGTCGTGGGCTGACCTGACCAAGCCGGTGTACGCCGGCAAGATCGTCATGCCGAACCCGGCTTCGTCGGGCACGGGCTACCTAGACGTGAGCGCATGGCTGCAGATGCTGGGCGAGCAGAAGGGCTGGGATTACATGGACGCCCTGCACAAGAACATCGGCCAGTACACGCACTCGGGCTCGAAGCCTTGCAAGATGGCGGCTTCGGGTGAATTCCCGATCGGTATCGCGTTTGAATACCGTGCTGTGAAGTCGAAGAAGGAAGGCGCACCGATCGACATCGTGCTGCCGTCGGAAGGCCTGGGCTGGGACGTGGAAGCCACCGGCATCATGAAGGGCACCAAGAACCTGGACGCCGCCAAGAAGCTGGCTGACTTCTCGGCAAGCCCGGTTGCCATGGCGCTGTACGAGAAAAACTTTGCCGTGGTGGCCACGCCGGGCTTCTCCAAGCCGGACCCGCTGCTGCCGGCCGACTATGAGAAGCGCCTGATCAAGAACGACTTCACGTGGGCCAGCGCCAACCGTGACCGCATCCTCGCCGAGTGGACCAAGCGCTACGACGGCAAGTCGGAGAAAAAGTAAGTGAGTGAAGCTCCCCTGAATTCTGTTGCTCAAGGGGGCCTGGATGCCAGCACCGACGTCGCCATCGTCGGGGCTGGCATTTTGGGCTTGGCGCACGCCGCTGCCGCCGTCAAACGCGGCCTGCGCGTGACGGTGTTCGAGCGCAGCGAGGTTGCCGTTGGTGCCTCCATCCGCAATTTCGGGCAGATGCTCGTGACCGGTCAGCCGCCGGGCATCATGCTCGATCTCGCGCGTGAAAGCCGCGAACTGTATCTCGGCTGGGCTGACAAGGCTGGCATCTTTGCACGCGCCAAGGGCGTGTTGCTGTTTGCCCGCAATGCGGCGGAAGACGCCGTACTGGACGAATTCATGTCCACCCGCGCCTCGGCGTTTGATTACAACGTCAAGCTGCTGCGTGGCGCCGATCTGGCCAATCTGTACGGCGGCCGCTTCACGCGTCATCGGTCAGCCCTGCAGGGCTTTGATGATTTGCAGTTGTATTCACGCGAAGCGATTCCCGCACTGGCGGCATGGCTTGCCACACAGGGCGTGCGCTTCCACTTCGGCACGCTCGTGCGCCATGTGGAAGGTGGCCGACTGGATACGACGGCAGGCGTGTGCAACGCGCAGCGCGTGATCGTCTGCAGCGGGCATGACTACCAGACACTGTGCGCTGATCAATTGCGTGCGCTGCAACCGCAGGTCTGCCGCCTGCAAATGCTGCGCGTAACGCCTGAAGACGGCTTCCAGCTGGAACACGCTGTGCTGACGGGTCTGTCGTGCACGCACTACGGCGCGTTTGCCGATCTGCCGACCGCCCAGGCGCTGGCCATGCAGATTGAGCATCAACGCCCCGAGCTGCAACGCCACGGCATTCACCTGCTGGTGAGCCCAACGCCGTACGGCGACTGGATCGTTGGCGATTCGCACGACTACAGCCAGGACGCTCGCCCGTTCAACGCCGAGTCGGTCGACAACATCATGCTGGACCTGGCGCGCGATACCTTTGGCAGCAAGCTGCGCGTGGTGGAGCGCTGGCAAGGAGTGTACGGCGCCAAGTGCCATGTGCCCGGCAGCGGCGCGTTCTCGGTCACCCGCGTGGATGACCGCACCACCGTCGCGCTCATGCACAGCGGTATTGGCATGAGCGTGGGGCCTGCGCTGGCGCATCGCCATGTCGATGCGTTGGTGGATGGCACGGCATTGCCGCAGTGGACGCCACCGGCGGCATTGCCGACCTCGGCCGTCGCCTGACATCTCGCTGCTCGAAGGAAATGCCCGTACGGTTTGCGCCGTGCGGGCATTTTTCCATTCAAGCGACGCGTGCGCGATTTGAATCGACGCTACTGCGTCTGTAGAAATTGTTCTGCAAACGGGGGGGCTCCGGGTAAATACCAGCACAAAATTCAGATTCGTCTCATATATCTCAGTGCCTATTTCTTTGAACCTATGCCGCTTTGGGCGGCATAGGTTTGGCGCTGCCCCTAATTTCCTGGCTTTAGGGGTGTCGCCATGGGCAATCGTCTTCCGTTCCATTTCCGCACAGTGCGCGTTATCGGACCGGGAATGCCAGAAATTCTTGGGCAACCAGCACTGGTGTTTGCAAGGCTGTCAGGCATTGAAAACGTCAATGACCTGTTCTGCTATGCGTTGGAGCTCAAGACACCGGACGCACGCAATCTGCTCCACGGCCCAGCGGCTGAGCTGAATACGGAGGCCATGCAGGGCAAAGAGTTGACGGTCGAAATCGAGCTGGATGGAAATGGTACAGGCCTTGACGGCAGCATTGGCCGTAGCACTCGCCAGATCACCGGCATCGTCACTGAAGTGCGCGGCCCGCTCTGTGTGGAAAATGCCATTCTGTACCGGCTCACGTTGCGGCCTTGGTTGTGGCTCGCGTCATTGAACAAAAACTATCGGATCTTTCAACAAAAAAACGTCGTTGAAATTGTCGAAAGCATACTGTCCGAATACATCTTCCCAGTAGAAAACCGCCTGATTGGCGCAGTCGGGCCACAGTATCCCGTGCGGGAATACCAAGTCCAGTACGGTGAATCAGATTATCAATTTGTCCGCCGCCTGCTGGCCGAGTGGGGCATATCGTTCTTCTTCGAACACTCTGAATGCCATCATCGTCTGGTGTTGACGGATGGCAATGGAGCATTCCGCAATACCGCTTCACCGGCCTATCACACTATCAAGTGGTACCCGTCTTCGGACCGGACGGATGAAGAGCATCTCTACGCGTTCGAAGTGGTTGATCGTTTGGTTGCTGGCCGATGGACGCACACGGACTATGACCACGGTAAGCCTCGGGCGGATTTGGCCGTTTCCACATCTGCCCCACGCAAGACCAGTCACGCAGGGCAGGAGATCTACGATTGGCCCGGCGACTACGCGCAGCCGAAAGCCGGCAATGACCCGTGGAGCGAAGGTGACATGCTGGCCCGCATCCGTATGGAGGCTGTGCGCCAGCACGGTGTGCGTGTGCGCGGTAAAGGCAACGTGCGCGCGCTCATTCCCGGATGCAGCTTCAAACTGGCGCGCTTTGTGAAGCGCGATGCCAACCGAGAGTACCTCGTCCATGCAACCCGCCTGTTGATCGAAGATATTGGTCAACGCACAGGCACCGAGCAAAGCTGGCGCTGCGAGGTGGAGTTCGAGGCCCAGCCCACCAATGCGTTGCTGCGGCCCGAGCGTGTAGAGAAGCCTTACATCCACGGTACGTTGATGGCGCGTGTGGTCGGCCCTGACAACCAGGAGATCTGGTGTGATGACATCGGCCGGGTCAAGGTGCAATTTCCCTGGGACCGCGAGGGGCAGAACAACGAAAACAGCTCCTGCTACCTGCGCACCACAGAGTTCGCGTCAGGTGACAGCTTTGGTGCGCAGTTCGTGCCGCGCATTGGCCAGGAGGTCACGATCGGCTTTGTGGGGGGTGACCCGGATCGCCCCTATATCGTTGGCCCGGTCAACAACCGGCTCAACCTACCGCCTTGGTCTTTGCCAAGCCAGCATGCACTCTCGGGGTATGCCAGCAAGGAGCACTACGCTGAAGGGCGCAACCACCTGCTATTTGACGACACGCAAGGTCAACAACAGGTCCAGCTTGCATCCGATCATGAGCACAGTCTGCTGGCACTCGGGCACAACGTGCGTGTTCCCAATGCTGTGGGTCGTAAAGACAAGCGCGGTGAAGGATTTGAGTTGCGCACGGACGGCAGGGGTTCGATTCGTGCGCAAGGCCTGTTGATTACCACCGAAGCGCGCCGCAAGGCTGAAGGCCATGTCTTGTCGATGCAAGAGACCATACGCCGGCTGGAGCAGGCATTGGCCGAAGCCAGAAACGTTTTGGAAGCCAGCGTTGCCGCGCTGGCGCAAACGAGTGAGCAGAAGGACGTGGCCCAAGCGATTGCCGAGCAGAACGCCAGCATTCGGGGCAGCGGCGAGGCAATGGGTGAACTATCGACCCCGATGATGGTGCTGGCCAGCCCAGCAGGCATTGCCAGCACCACACCCAAGACCACGCACCTACATAGCGGCGACCACACAGCATTGACCACGGGGCAACATCTATCGATGTCAGCCGGGGCCAGCATTGTGGGCAGCGCTGTGCAGGGCGTCTCACTGTGTGGCCATAACGCAGACGTAAGGCTAGTTGCCCGCAAAGGCAAGGTTGCGGTGGAGGCACAGGGCAACGCGATGGAAGTGGTTGCGCAGCAGGCGTTGCGCATCGCCAGCACAGAAGGCCGCGTAGAAATTACAGCCGCGAAAGAGATCGTTTTCAACGTGGGCGGCACGTACCACCGCATGACGCCTGACGGCATTGAAAGTGGCACCAGCGGCGGTTGGTCCGTATACGCCGGCAGCCGAACGCTCACCGGCCCCAAGACAAACAGCATCGCCATGCCCAGCTTTGGTCAGGGGTACTCAGGCCACTACACGTTGCACTGGGCTGGCACGGACCAGATCGCCCCATACCAGCCATACCGCATTACGCGGGCTGACGGCAGCGTGTTCGAAGGCGTTACCAACGCCCGAGGCGAAACGGGCCTGCGGCTGGCTGAATTTAGCGAAACCCTCAAGATTGAAATTCTGTAAGACCGATGGCCACCAAGAAGCCGACTCCCAAACCGAATCCCAAGCCTGCGCCCAAGAAAGGCGCCTCGCTGCCCGATCTCACACTCAAGCCTGGCGGCGCGGTGTGTAAGGTCGAACAGCCGCTGCGCCCGCTGCGCATCTATTTCCAGCGCATGCCCGGCAACACTCGTACGGAAGCGGAGCGCGGCCTGGGCGGCCTGCCGTACACGCTGCGCATTCCCAACCAGCCCGACGTGGAAGACCGCACCCCCGAGAGCGGCCAGATCCTGCTGAACGGCCTGCAGCCTGGGCTCACGGGGGAGTTGACCATCCTCGGTACTACGCTGCACTTGCGTGCGCGCGATTACAGCGAAGACGAGCACACCGATGGCGAGACCACCATGAGTATTCAAGGCGCCAAGCGGCGCCTGATGGTGATGGGCTACTACGACAAACCGTACCGGCCCGTCGTGCCGGCGGCCGAATCGCTACGCCCGTGGGAGCGCCCCACCACAGATAGCCAACAGCCCGACGACAAGCTCGGCAACCCCGAGATTGAAGACGCCATCCTGCGCTTCCAAGTGGACAACGCACTAGAGCCCAATGGAGAAATCGAGCGGCGCCTGCTGGTCAACGGCAAGATCGACCCCGCCCAAGCCCTGGGGTTTCATACCGACCCCGCCCACTCGGAGTTCAAGCGCTTCCAGCCAGAGTTTGTCGCCAAGCTCGCGCAGGGCGGAGGCAGCGCGCCCCCGGACACCATGGTCCCGTGCAAGGTACCCGCCGGCCCCGCGCCCAAGGGCAACGGCATACCAACCGTCGCCCCGCTGGTGCGCGAGATCTATGACGGCCACCGCTTCATACCCGTGCGCTTTGCGCGCTACAACCCGGCGATCAAATATGACCCGGACAGCCCTGAGCTGGACGAGCGAGGCTATACCACCCACGACGGTCCGATCCTGAGCCTGGAGGTGGGGCACACCGTCACCTTGCGGTTGGAGCGATTGCACATGGCCTATGGTGTGCCGCTGAGCGTGAGCAGTAGCGACCCTGGGGTGGTGTCGGTGGTTGGGCGGCCGGGTGGGCTGTATGAGTTCACCGGTGTCAAGGGGAGCGACGAGGCTGCTCCAAAACAAGCTGTGATTGAAGTGCGATATGGCAGTTCTGATGGTTTGCTGCTGCACAAGCTCTACGTGCAGGTCTACGCACCGATCGAAGTCGCTGTCGCCGTGCACTTCGTGAGCATTGGCCAGAAGGGCCGGTCGGAGCAGGATGTACCGCGCATCGCGCCTGCCCTGAGTCAGAGCACCATCCAACAGATCTTCCATGGCACCCCGGCCGTCACCATACCCGCTACGGCCGCCATGCACGGCATCAACCACATCTGGCGTGCCGCGGGCATCCGCTTTAGCGTCACCCGATGGTTGAACGAGACCATTGATCTGCATCAGGCTGGTGCCATGACGGCTGCCACGGTCAAGGATGCCGCCGGCAACGACGTGCCCATCCACGAGTTTGGCGCGATCACGAGCCTGAACCGCCTGCCCAACCACCTCAACATGTACGTGGTGGACTCCATGGTGGGCGGCGGTATCGGCTGGGGCAGCGAGAACACCGCACTGGTGGCGGCCGACAAGATGCATGGCCAAACGCCATCCACGCGAGATCGGTTGGTGCAGACCTTTGCGCACGAGATTGGCCACTTCCTGGGCTTGTGGCACCCAGCCACGGTCAACGCCAAGGGCGACGACGTGGTGACGAAGATTCCTGGAGGCCCTCCAGAAAACCACGCACTGCAAGACTACTGGTCCCGCCGCATGCTGATGTATTGCTACACGAGTCTGATCACCACCTATGGCCCACTTGCGGCCACCACGCGGCAGCTTGGTCGACAGTCCAATGTGGGCAACGGCTGGGATGTGGGCGGCAAGATGTTGTGCTGTCAGGTGGTACCGAAGATTGTGTCTTCGGCTGACAAGTCCGAAATCGAGACCGCGCGCGCGATTGCACTGCAGAACCGAAAAATCTCCTCAACCGACACCCAAGCCTCATGGAACCCATTCGAACAAAAAACCGATCAAGGCATGTTTGCCTGATCGCATTCAGTATTCTCTGCACGTCGCTGCCGACGGTGCATGCAGTCACGCAAGAGCAGACTACCCGGGAGAGCGCCACCATGTTGCCGTTGGCACAGATGATTCGAAACGACAATTGGAGTGCTGCCCAGGCCTACGTTGACCGGCAGAACATCGGCATCATTCCGGAGATTCGTGCCATCGTGAATGATCCGAAGACGGATAGCACCACACGGGATATTGCGTACGGTTATTTACGCCGCGTGCGCACGCTGGACTCCGCCTTGCTGCTGGCACAAGGATTAGGGGAAGGGGGGCGAAGTAACAGCGTGCTGGGCCTGATCGAAAACCCTCGTGCCGAGGTCTATCCTATTCTCAAGGCCAAATTGCTTCCGCCAAGGGAGGAGAAAAACAAAAAACTCCTGCTCGTTATGGCCCAGATGCCGGTACCCGAAAATCAACGGATTGCAGACATCAAGCCGTATCTGGAAGCTAGTTACTACGAAACTCGGTACGGCGCTTTGTTTGGCTTGGCGCTATTGGATGAGCCAGGCGGCCTTGAGCGCATGGCGCATGAACTGGGCACCGACCGCTATCAGCGCAAGCAAGATTTCTTGACGATTTTTTATGAGTACCGTGCGTGGCGCATCCCCAAGTTCGTGCCGGTACTGATCCCCGTCCTGAACGATCCGCTACCGCTCAAAGACATTGGCGTACGCCGTCGCAACGAAGACGGCAGCGAGTCATACATGACCCCCGAAGAGCTGCGCTACGTGCGCGCGTGGGACTACGCCCTGAACATCATCGTCAAGACGCTCAATCTGGACGTGCCGTTCAAAATCGCAGACAACGTGACGTACAGCAAAGCGCAGCGTGATCTGGTCAAACAGAAGCTGCGCGACCTGGGCTATACCGTCACGGACGAGCCGTATCCGGTAACGGACGCACAGTAAGTGGCACTGAACGGAAACGCCAGGAAAAATCAAACTTAAGCGACGAAGAGTTCAACCACCGGCCAGCCACGCGCTTCAGCCACGCCGCGCAAGGTGGCATCGGGGCTGATGGCAATGGGGTGGGAGACGGTTTCCAACAGTGGCAGATCGTTGCGTGAATCGCTGTAGAACACCGTGCGGGAGAAGTCCGCCATGCGTTGGCCGCGCTGCGCAAGCCACTCGGTCACGCGCACGATTTTGCCGGCGCCAAAGCTCGGGGTGCCGACCAGGTTGCCCGTGAAGTTGCTGTCAGCCTGGTTGCCAACCGTCTCGCCTTCCACGGCCAGTAGGTGCGGCACGTTGAAGGCGGCGGCAATCGGCTCGGTCAGGTAGCGGTGCGTGGCGGTGACAATGCAGCACAGGTCGCCTGCGTGCAGGTGCGCATCAACCAGTTTCTTCGCGCGTGGGAGCATGGCCGGTTGGATGACTTCGCGCATGAAGTTGGCGCGCCACGCATCGAGCCGGGTGCGCGGATGCTGCGCCAGCAGCCCGAGCGAGAAGCGTGCATGGCGTGCGAAGTCGAGCGTGCCCTCTCGGTACTCGCGCATCCAGCGCTCGTTGGCTTGCTCAAAGGCCTCGCGGTCCACCGCGCCCTGGGCAACCAGGAAGCGGCCCCATTCGTATTCGCTGTCGATGGGCAGCAGGGTGTGGTCCAGGTCGAACAGGGCAAGCGATTGCATACAACAGGTGGCAGTGGCGGTTGGAAAAACCGCGAGGTTACTGCCTCAACGCGTCGTGGTTGTGTCCATCGCCATAACTTTGGCGATGAACGCATCGGCGTTTTTCTTCGGGTGGTGTTTGTCCAGACAATCCAGGAAGCTGCGCACCAGCCGAGAATCCCTGCGCTCCTTCAGGAAATACAGGTATTCGTGGATGACCGGCGCATTGGCGGCAAACGGCAGCACACGCACGTCGGGCCGGCGCGGTGCCTCGCGTGCGGGCACGATGCTGCAGCCCAACCCCAGGCTGATCGCCTCATAGATGGCCTCGCGGCTGCCGATGATGCTCATGCTGGCCGGCTCGATGCCGGCGGCGGCCAGGGCGTCTTCGGTCACGCGTCGGGTGACGGAGCCTGGCTCGCGCATCAGCAGTTGGCAGCCGGCAATGTCGTCCAGCGTCACATGCGGGCAGCGTGCCAGCGGGCTGTCCAGCGGCACCACCAGCACCATGGTGTCGTCGGCCAGGGTGATGCGATGCAGGCGTTCGTCGTCCACCGCATGCGACGAAACAGCCAGGTCGATGCGGACTTCGGACAGCGCCTCCAGCATCTGCTGCGAGTTGCCGAACTCGATGGTGATCTCGATGGTCGGGTAGCGGGCGCGGAAGGCGGCCACGCTGGGCAGGATGTAGTAGGGGCCGGTGGCGCCCACGCGCAGATTGCCGGTGCGCAAGTCGCCCGCATTGCGCAGGAGAAAATCGACGTCGCCTTCCTGCTGTGCCAGGCGCTCGACAATGGGCATGAGGCTCACGCCCAGGTCAGACAGGTCGAGCCGGCTGCCGCGGCGGTGGAACAGCTCCACGCCGTACATCTCTTCCAGCTGGCGGATGCGACCCGTCACGGTGGGCTGCGACAGGCGCAGGCGCTTGGCCGCGCCCGTCACGCTGCCCTGGCGGGCCACCTCGAAGAACGACATCAACAGATCGCCCAGCATGCTTGTGTTTCCTCTGCATTTCATTCGGATGATGGCGACAGAGTGTAGGGTGCCTTTATGACGCTTCACACTGTGAAACCTTACGAAGCGGCGGGGCAGGGCAAGGCGGTGGGCTGTGCCAGTCAAACACCGCGTGATAGAGGGTAGGGCGCTGGGCGCACATCGTGCTACCTTGTGAACCAGTGCGCGCAACACAGGAACAGGAGACGCCATGCCGGTGCTGAAGGTCGATGTCGTGACGGCGGAAGAACGGTTGTACGAAGGCACAGCCAAGTTCGTGGTCATCCCCGGCACCGAGGGCGAACTGGGCATCCTGCCCGGTCACGAGCGCCTGCTCACGCGCCTGCGCCCCGGCACCGTGCGCGTCACCCTCGAGAACGACGAAGAAGTGATCCTGTTCGTGGCCGGCGGCTTTGTCGATGTGCAACCCGAACAGGTGATCGTGCTGGCCGACACCGCCGTGCGCGCGCGTGATCTGGACGAGGTCAAAGCCCAGCAAGCACGCAAGGCCGCTGAAGAGCTCATGCAGAACAGCCACAGCAAGATCGACTATGCCCGTGCCCAGGCGGAACTGACAGAAGCCGTGGCCCAACTGGCTGCCATCGAGCGCCTGCGCAAGCGCCGCCGCTGAGGTTTCCCCCGCTTACCGCACCTGGCGCGCACCTAACGCGCGTCTAACGCGCACCACAAGCGCGACATTGTGTCGTCCCGCCCACGGAGGGGTAAAGAACCGCCTCCGCTCTCCGTTTTAGAGCAGAACGATTGAAATCCCGTTGAACGTCCTTCAGAGACGTGATCGGTTCTGCTGGTCTGCCGATGTCGCCCCTTGTTGTGATTGCGCGTGCGCTCGTACGCCGTGTCTTCCACGGCCCACGAAAGCACGTGCGTGCCATGGTTCCGTTTGGGTTGTTGCCGCACCTGCTTTTGCGGAATTTCGGGCGGATTGGCAATGCGCAAATGTTTGCGCTGGCATTTCTGCTGGTGCCGGCCGTCGTCTATGCGGGAGCCGACGTGAACGATCTGACCGAACTGCCCATCGAACAATTGATGCTGGTGCAGGTGGTGACCGGGGCATCCAAGTACGCCGAGGCGGCCAATGAAGCACCCGCCAACGTGCAGGTGATCACCGCCGAAGATATCAAGACGTACGGCTGGCGCACCTTGGCCGACATCCTGGGCAGCCTGCTGGGGCTGTATACCAACTACGACCGTAATTACGCCTCGCTGGGCGCTCGTGGTTTTCTGCGCCCGGGCGATTATGACACGCGCTTCCTGCTGCTGATCGACGGTTACCGGACCAACGACTCTGTCTTTGACGAAGCTGCAGTCGGCACCGATGCGATGCTCGATGTGGACCTGATCGAGCGTATCGAATACGTGCCCGGAGCGGGCTCTGCCGTGTACGGCTCGAACGCGCTGTTTGGGGTGATCAACATCATCACCAAGCGCGGGCGGGACATCGGCGGTGTGCAGGTCAGCGGTGCCACCGGCAGCGCCAATGCGCGTGATGGGCGGGTGACCTGGGGCAACCGCGCAGACAACGGCGCCGAATGGCTGCTCTCGGCCAGCGTGAACGACGCGCCCGGCCGTGACCAGTACTTCCCGCAGTTCAACCAGCCCGGTGTGAGCGACGGTGTTGCGCGCGGCATGGATTTCGACCGCGGCAAGCGCCTGTTCGCCAAGGGCAGCTTCGGCGAGTTTGGCCTGACCTTCGGCTATGCAGACCGCACCAAGGGCACACCCACCGCGCCGTACGACCAGCTCTTCAATGACCCGCGCTCGCGCACCATTGATACCCGCCAGATGCTCAATGGCACGTGGCAGCACGCGCTGGACGATGCCACCGATGTCTCGGCGCGGCTGTACTGGGGCCGCTACGTATCGCAGGGCCACTACGTCTACAACTATCCACCCGTGACCGAGAACCACGACTGGTACGACTCCGCCTGGTACGGCGCCGAGTTTAAGCTCGTCACGCGGCGCCTTGACCAGCACACGCTCGCGATCGGCACCGAACTGCAGCGCGACTACCGCGACGCGATGCGCAACTTTGATGTCACCCCGTACTTCAGCTACCTGGACGACCACCGCAACAACACCCGCGTGGGCATCTACGTGCAAGACCAGTTCGCCATCAGCCAGAACTGGGTGCTCGACACCGGCCTGCGGTACGACCACACCACCTTTTCGCCGGGCATCTTCAGCCCGCGCGTGGGCCTGATCTGGCACGCCGCGCCCACCACGACCGTCAAGGCGATCTACGGAATGGCCTACCGTGCGCCCAACGATTACGAGCTGAACTACCAGACCGTCGCGCCGGGTGGCCAGCAGGTCAACACGGGCCTGGTTGCCGAGCGCATCCGGACGTATGAAGCCGTGCTGGAGCAGCAGGTCAGCGCCGGTGGCAAGGCCACGCTGTCGGTGTTTCAGAACAACGTCTCCAACCTGATCAGCCAGAGTGAAGACCCCAACACCGGGCTTCTGTATTTCAGCAACGTGTCGCGTGTGCGCACACGCGGCGCAGAACTCGGCTACCAGCAGAACTGGCCTGGTGGCACCCGCCTGCGCGCGAGCTACAGCTTCCAGCATTCAGAAGACGGCGCCACCGGCCAGACACTGAGCGACTCCCCGCGCCACATGCTCAAGCTCAACGCCAGCACGCCGCTGTGGCGCAGCGACTGGAGAGCCGGGCTGGAAGCGCAATACATCAGTAACCGCTTGACGACATCGGGCAGCGTGGGCGGCTACTGGATTGCCAACCTGACCTTGCTGGCGACGCGGCTGGCACCCAATCTGGAGATGTCGGCCAGCCTCTACAACCTGTTCGACCGGCGCTATGCCGATCCGGCCGGGCCAGAGGTGGAGATGCCTGCCATCCGGCAGGACGGCCGCACGTTTCGCCTGAAGCTCACCTACACCTTCCGATGAACGCACTGTGCGCCTACCTCCGTCGTGCCACGCGCCAGCGCCTGCGCCTGCGTCGGCTGTGCGCGGTGTTGGCCATGGTGCTGGCAACGGTGGCTTGGATGCGGGCCACCTATGCGCAGATGCAGGCCAGCGAAGTCCAGATCAAGGCGGCCTTCATCTACAACTTTGCACTGTTCACCACCTGGCCGACTGACGCGATGCTGGCAGACGCCCCCATGGTGCTGTGCGTGGCCGCCGAGCAACCTCTGCTAGCGGCCTTGGAACAACTGACAGGAAAACCCGTGCGCGGACACCGGCTGGAAATCCGAAAGATCAACGATGGCGCCGTGGGCGGCTGCCATGTGCTGGTGCTGGATGCACGATCGGCTGCCGGCGTCCGCCTGAACCCGGCCACCCCCGTGCTCACGGTGGGCGATGGCCGCAATAGTGCGCTGGCGCCGATGATTGCGCTGGCGCTGCAGGACAAGCGGGTCGTATTCGACATCGACGCGGGCGCGGCACGGCAGGCCGGCTTGCAACTCAGCTCGCAGTTGCTGCGTCTGGCGAGGAGCGTGCAATGAACCTGGCCCTGATGACACAACGGCCCCGTCTGGGGCACACCGTGGTGCGGGCAAACATGGCTGGTGCCGGTGCAGCGTTGACCATCGCCGGCGTCCTGCTGATCGTGTTCCAGTTCATCGCCCTGCGTGCGGCACTGGTGCGTGACGTGCACGTGCAGGCGCGCATCATTGGCGCCAACAGTGTGGCGGCGCTGTTGTTCAACGACCGCCACGCGGCAGAAGAAACGCTGGGCGCGCTGGGTGCATCCCCGCCGTTGCGCGCCGCGGGCATCTTCACGGCGCTGCGCAAACCGCTGGCGCTGTACCAGCATGGCGAGGCCGCCCCCGTGCGAGCGCCCGATGCCGCCATGCTGCGCGAAGAAAACGTCTCCACGCTGACCACGCTGGAGGTGGTGGAACCGGTGGAGTCCGAGCGCCGCGTGATCGGCTACGTGGTGATCCGCTCCAGCCTGGCCGACCTGTACATGCAGTTGCTGGGCTTTGCCGTGCTGACGGTGTCGGTGGGCATTGGCGCGATGGGCGTCGCCTATCTGGTGTGTGCCCGCATGCGCCACGCGGTGCTGCAGGCCGAAGCGCACCTCGACTATCTCGCCCACATCGATTCGGTGACGGAGCTGCCGAACCGGCACGCCTTCAACGAGCGGCTGCAGGTCTCGCTCAAGCGTGCGGGGCAGGCGGGGGCGGTTGGCCTGTTGCTGCTGGATCTCGACAACTTCAAGGTGGTCAACGACACCTTGGGCCACAACAATGGCGACCGCCTGCTGCGCCAGGTGGCGCGCCGCCTGAACGAGGTGATTGAGCAAGCCAACCTGCGCGCCGTGCTGTGCCGCATTGGCGGAGACGAGTTCGCCATCATTGCCGAACTGTCCGGGCGCGCATCGATCACCCCGTCGGACGCTGCCGAGCTTGCCGATGGCCTGGCCAAGCGCATTCTCGCCGCGCTCGCCGCGCCGTTTGCGCTGGACTTGCACCAGATTTACGCAACGGCCAGCGTGGGGGTGAGCCTGTATCCGCATGACGCCCGCGACGTGCAGGCGCTCACGCGCAATGCCGATACGGCGATGTATTACGCCAAGAACCGCGGCAAGAACGCCGCTGCCAGCTTCACCTCCGAGATGGACCAGCAGGCCCGCCGGCGCCTGCGCGTGGAAGCCGACCTGCGCCGTGCGCTCGACCGCGAAGAGTTGCTGCTGGCGTATCAGCCGCAGGTCCACCTGCAAGGGCTGGATACGGACGGTGCAGTGGTTCCCACCTCGCACGTGCACGGCGTGGAAGCCCTGGTGCGCTGGCGCCACCCGGAGATTGGCGTGATCGGCCCCGGCGAGTTCATTGCCGTGGCGGAAGAAACCGGCCTGATCGTGCCGCTGGGCCTATGGGTGCTGCGCACCGCGTGCAAACAGGCCGCGCGCTGGATGCGTGAAGACGGTGTCGCACTGCGCGTGTCGGTCAATCTCTCTGGACGGCAGGCGCGCGATCCGGCCCTCGTGCAGAACGTGCTCAACGTGCTGGCCGAGACGGGCCTGCCGCCGCACATGCTGGAACTGGAAATTACCGAAAGCGTGCTGATGGAAGACATCGAAGCCAACATCGCATTGCTTGAGGCACTACACCTGGCGGGTATCAGCCTGTCGATTGATGACTTCGGCACGGGCTATTCATCGCTGGCGTATCTGCAGCGCTTCCCCATCCAGAAGCTCAAGATTGACCGCAGCTTTGTGCAGCGCATGCCCGGCGATGGCGAGGCGATTGCCGGCGCGGTCATCGCCATGGCGCACAGCCTGAAGATGGAAGTGGTGGCTGAAGGGGTGGAAGACGCCGAGCAACTCGCGCTGCTGCGCAAGGCGGGCTGTGACTTGGGACAGGGCTACTTGTTCTCGCGCCCGCTACAGGCCCAGCCGTTGATGGCATGGCTCCAACGGCTGGATGGCAGTGAAGCCGGCACGCCAAGCGATGCGCCGGAGAGAGAAGCCGAGCCCGTCGGCTCCTTGCCCTCGTCGCTTGCGGGATAACGTTCAGGCCGCCGCTCCCCGCGCGGCAAGCGTGGCGCCGACCGTCAGCACCACCACGGCTCCGAGGATGATCGCCGTGGCCCACAACGTTTGCGGCGCAACCCGTTCATTGGCCAGCCAGGAGCCCATCAGCAGCCCCACGAGTGGGTTGACGTAGGCGTAACTGGTTGCCATCACGCTGGAAACCCGTTCGACCAATGCCAAATAGGCCGAAAAGCCAATCGCTGAACCGAAGACAACCAGATAACCCCAGGCAAACGCCGAGGGCAGGCCGACATAGCGTGGCCAGGCTTCGCCCAGCACGAAGCTAACCAGCATCAGTAGCACGCCGCCAAAGGCCATTTGCAGCACGAAGCCCATCAGACCGCGCGGCAAATCGATACGCTTGGAGAGCTGCGTGCCGAATGACCATGACGTGATGGCCGTGGCCAATGCCAAAAGCCCGCCGGGGTTGGTGCTGAACTCCGCGCTTTGCACCAGTACGGCAATGCCAACACTGCCCAAGGCGATGGCGCCGGCCTCATAGCTGCGCAATCGTCCGCCCATCAACACGGTCCACAGCGTCGCGAACATCGGAACTGTGGCAAACATGACCGTGCCCGCACCGGCTGAAATGGTTTGCGCGCCCACCGCCGCCATCCCCATGCCGCCGACCAGCAGGAACACACTGATTAGTGCGCAGTTTCGCGCCTGACGCCAACTTAAGCGTGCACGCGGGCGCAAGATCGCCAAGGGGCTGAGCAGCGCGGCCGCCGCCAGAAAGCGCGTACCCATCATCAGGAAGGGCGGCAAATCGACTACCGCAAAGCGGGCAGCCAAATAGGTGGTGCCCCACACCACGTAGGTGATGAGCAGGCAAAGCGCGACAAAAGGGGACATGGTGCTGCCTCGAAGCGGAAGCCTTCGATGCTACGCAAGGTCACGCGATGTACGTGATGCATTTTGTGATCGCGCAGGTGGCGCGTTGCACGAAGGCATGCTCAGGCCGCCGCTCGCCGCGCGGCACGCGTGGCACCTGCGGTCAGCACCACCACGGCCGCCAGGATGATGCCCGTGGCGCTCAGTGTTTGCGGCGCGACCTGCTCATCGGCCAGCCATGCGCCCATGAGCAGGGCGATGGGCGGGTTCACGTAGACATAGCTCGTCGCCATGACGGTGGACACGCGCTCCACCAGCGCCATGTAAGCCGTGAACGCAATGGCCGAACCGAACACCACCAGATAGCCCCACGCCAGCGCCGAGTGCAACCCGATGCTGTGCGGCCACTTTTCACCCACGATCAGGCTGAGCAACACCAGCGCCACGCCGCCAAAGGCCATCTCCAGCACAAAGGCCGTCGTGCCCTTGGGCATGTCGATGCGCTTGGAGAGCTGCGAGCCGAACGACCACGACGCAATGGCCGTGGTCAGTGCCAGCACGCCGGCAGTGCTGGCCTGGAACTCCGCACCGTGAAACAGCACCGCAATGCCGATGCTGCCCAGCGCAATTGCGCCAATCTCATATGCCCGCAGACGGCCGCCGGCCAGCAGCGTCCACAGGGTGGAGAACAGCGGCATCGACGCGATCATCACCGTGGTGGCGCCCGATGAGATGGTCTGCTCGGCCACTGCCGTCATGCCCATGCCGCCCACCAGCATGAAGCCGCCAATCAGCGCGCAATTGCGCACCTGGCGCCAGCTCGGCCGCTCACGCTCACGCTGGCGCAGGAGGATCAGGGGGGCGAGCAGCGCTGCCGCCACCAGAAACCGCGAACCCATCATCAGGAAGGGCGGCAGGTCGGTCAGCGCAAAACGGATGGCCAGATAAGTCGTGCCCCACACCACGTAAGTGATGAGCAGGCAGACCGCGATGAACGGAGACATGTCGAGACCTCGGCGAGGAAGTCCCGATGCTACTCAAGGTGGGCTTATGCGCAAAACGAGTTTTGTTATCGCTCGTTGTTAGCGGCGTTAGCAAGCAAGTGAGTTGGAGGGGCTGACGCGTTCGGAACGCCGCCTTTCGCGCTCCAAAGGCCATCGTTGGCGTTCCGGACTTCAACGAGGGCGTTCAGAACCCGGAGGGGCGGGTTCTGAACCCGGCACCCTGAGGTTCAGAACGTCGGATGCGGCGGTCAAAACCTCAAGGGCGGAGATCAGAACCTCAGCCGGTCGATCAGATGACCCGGAAGCCGTGCGTGCCATCGCGCCCGAGTTGGGCGACCAGACCGAACTCCCAGTCCAGATAGCCTTGCATGGCCGCACGCGGAGCGTTGGTGCCTTCGTACGGGCGGCGGTAGCGGTCGATCCGGTCGGAGGCGAGGTGCGTTTCGCCGGATTCCACCGGCAGACCCGCGGCCACCCAGGCGGCTGTGCCGCCGTCGAGCACCCAGACCTCGGCGTGCGTGAGCTTAGCCAGATCCACAGCGGCAAAGCGGGCAAGCAGGCTGGAGCCGCAAGTCAGCACGTAGCGGCGGGCCGGCGGGATGCGCTGGAGCGCGCCGGCCAGGTCGGAACGCACGGCAAACCAGGCGCCCGGAATGTGCCGCGCCACGTAGTTGGCGCTGCGGGTGACGTCGATGACGGCGGTGTCGCCGGCTTCCAGCCAACCGGCCAGGGCGCGGGCATCGACCGTGCGCACGGCGGGCGTGTCGGCGGTGGGGGCGTGCCACGGGCCGGTCGCGCTGCGCGCGCTGGCGTCGACCGGATCGGTCACGTATACCTCCCAGCCCATCTGCGCGAGCCACGAGGCGGTCATATCCGCACGTACGCCGTCGTCGTCGGTCAGCACAATGCGGGCACCGCGCACGGCGGCGGTGTGGTCAGTCTCCTGCACGAGCTGCCCGCCCGGGGCGCTGGCAAAGCCGGGCAGGTGGCCGGCGGCGTATTCCTCGGGCGTGCGTACGTCCAGCTTGTAGAGCGTGCGGTCCGGGGTTTCCAGCTTGGCAACGTCGGCCAGGGCAATGCGGGGCACATTGGCGCGTTCCGCCACGGCGCGGGCATCGGCCTGGGCCTGGGCACGGGTCTGTGCGGACACGGCTTCCGGGTGGCGGCGGTTGATGCCGTGGTCCAGCACCTGATCGGCCAGCAGCCAGCCGATGGTGCCGTTGCGCAGCGCCGCCACCGGGTTGGGAATGCCGGCATTCACGAGCGATTGCGTGCCGATGATGCTGCGCGTGCGCCCTGCGCAGTTGACGATGACCTGCGTGGTCGGGTCCGGCGCCAGTTCGCGGATGCGCAGCACAAGCTCCGCCCCCGGCACGCTGGTCGCCGTGGGGATGCTCATGGTCTGGAATTCGTCATAGCGGCGCGCATCGACGATCACGACGTCGCGTTTGGCATCGAGCAGCGCCTTGACTTCCTGCGCGCTGAACGAGGGCGTGTGGCGTTGTGCCTCCACGTATTCGCCAAAGGCTTTGCTGGGGACGTTCACGTCCTGGAAGACCTCGCCACCGGCTGCGCGCCAGCCATCCAGACCGCCTTCCAGCAGATAGACACGCGTGTAGCCGAGCTCGGTCAACTTGGCGGCAGCGCGCGGGGCAAGGTCCGCACCGTCGTGCACGCCATACAGAACAATCAACGTATCCCGGCGCGGAATGCGCGACCACGCCTCCAGCTCCAGCCGCGAGAGCGGCAGGTTGGCTGCCCACAGCGGGTGCGCCTGCGCGTAGGGGTCTTCCTCACGCACATCGACCAGGGCGATTTCCTTGCGGGCCAGCAATGCGGCGCGCACGTCAGCATAAGTGAGCGTGGGAACGTGGGTCTCGGCCAGTGGTGCGGCGACCGGCGAGTCGGTGACTTCGAGGGTATCGATGACGGTACTCATGAGGCAGACGTGTCCTTGGAACGGTCCCAGAGATTGGGCAGGTGGGTATTCGAATAACCGGAGATGAACGGCTTGCGCTCGCCGTCTTCCGTATAGACCGAGCGGTGGATGCCGCCGATGTTGCCGCCGTACACGTGGATGCTGATCGACGTGCGATCGTCAAACGCGTTGTGCACGCGGTGGATGTCACCCACGCGCGGCGAGACGCGCTCGACCTGGCCCGGCTCCAGACGGATGGCCGCACCATCGGGCTGCGGGCGCCCATCGGCAGCAAGCTTGAACGGCTGCGAATACTCGGCGCCGCGCAACATGCCGATCAGGCCCCACGTGGTGTGGTCATGGATGGGCGTGCGCTGGCCCGGGCCCCAGACAAAGCTGACGATGGAGAAGCGCTCGCCGGAATCGACATGCAGCAGGTACTGCTGGAAGTGCTCGGGGTGCGGCTGGGCGTATTCGGCAGGCAGCCAGTTGTCTTGCGCGACGAGTGCGCCGAGCAGCGCGCCGGCACGCGAGAGGATCTCCGCCTCCGTCGGCTGCTGATCAAGCAGGCGGGACAGTGCGGTCACGAAATCGCGCAGCGGCACGATGGATTGCGGGGATTGCGTTTGTGCAGGTGCGGTAGCGAGGGCAGGCGTGCTCATCGGCAGGTTCCTGATGTGGGGGTTTCGGCTCATCTTGCTGGACTCGGGTTCTGGCGTCCAGCTAAACCCCAAGCGCAGTGCGGCCGGCGGCCAGCAGGATCGAATCGTTCTGCGGCGTGTGGATGCGGCTGCAGAGCACATCGCGGTAGTGGCGCTCAAGCGGGTTGTGGCGCGACAGGCCGTGGTTGCCCGAGAGCTGCAGCGCCAGTTCCACCGCGCGGATGGCATTGCCGGTAACGGTGTATTTGAGCAGCCCGCTATCGGTCGTGGAGAGCGGTGTGCCGGCATCGGCTGCCTCGGCAGCGTGGTCGAGCAGCACGCGATTGGTGCGCAGCGCGGCCGCAATTTCGCCGGCCGCCTCCTGCATGCGCGGCAGCGTTGCCAGCGGCGCACCGAGGTTGGCAGGCGCACGCGTGTTCAGGAACTGCACGAGCCAATCGCGCGCGGCCTGCGCCACGGCGTCGTACAGGCTGCCGAGCAGGACGGCCATCCAGGCTTGCTGATCGACATGCGCGCCGCTATCTGCCCACTCAGCGGCAGGCCGGATGTCAACGGCGTGGTCGAGCGGAATGACCACGTCTTCCAGCACAACGTCGTGGCTACCGGAAGCGCGCAGGCCCAGGTGGTTCCAGGTGGGTTCGATGCGGATGCCGGGCGTGTCTGGCAGCGGGCGCGGGACGAGGAAGATGCCGACACGCGGCTCCGCTTCATCGGTGCGCGCCCACACCGCCAGCCAGCGCAGCGCCGGACTGCCGGTGCTGTAGAGCTTGCGGCCGTGAATGCGCCAGTGGTCGCCAACGCGCGTAGCGATCGTGCCTGGCAGGCCGCCGCGTGCCGGTGTGCCCAAGTCTGGCTCCACGCGCAATGCGTTGATGAGGGCACCTTCATTCAATGCCGTGGAAAACACCTGCTGCCGTAGGTGCGCGGGCCAACGCGTATCTGCGCGGCCTAACGCGCGATGCTGCAGATACGTCATCGTCAGCACGAGTGCAGTCGCGGCATCACCATACGCAACCGACGCGATGATGCGGCGCGCCGTGGCCAGGTTTGCGCCACCGCCGCCATGTGCGTGCGGAATGACTTGCGCGGTCAATCCGGAAGTATGTAGCAGGGCAAAGTTCTCGTGCGCAAATGTGCCGTGCGCATCGTGCTCCGCAGCGGTAGCCGCCAGTTGCGGCGTGATGGCGGCCAGCACCTCGGCAAGCCGTTCGGGTGCCGTGGGCAGGCGATGCAGGGGGATGGACGACATGGCGAAGCGGCGCACGAGGCAAGTGATGTTGCCGCACAGCGTAGCCGTGTTGCCGCGCACAGCGAACGACCCATGCCGAATATGCAGCATTGAATTTATTCGTTAGTGCAACGCTGGTGGTGACGTAACTTCATTCGCATTCATGGCGAGGTGCAGCGCAGCAAATACAGCCTCGCCGATCTTCTAACGATATGCGGAGCGAGCCATCATGAGCGTCGATTTCATCGGCATGATCCAGAGCCAGAAGCAGTCGGAAATCCATCCGCCTGATCCGAATGGACCGGTGATCGACCGCGACTACGTGCGTGCCTTTGCGCAGGCCCACGAGCAGGCCGGCTTCGACCGCATTCTGGTGCCGCACCATTCGACCGGCCCGTCGGCCACGTTGACGATCTCGTATGCGGCGGCGCTGACCGAACGCATCCACTTCATGCTGGCGCATCGCCCAGGCTTTACCAACCCGACGCTGGCCGCACGCCAGATTGCGACGCTGGATCAGTTCACGGGTGGGCGCCTGGGGGTGCACTTCATCTCGGGCGGCTCCGACAGCGAGCAGCGCCGCGATGGCGACTATCTCGACCACGACCAGCGCTACGCACGCACCGATGAATACCTCAGCATCCTGCGCCGCATCTGGACCGAGGCCAAACCGTTCGATCACGAGGGCGAATTCTACCGTTTCGAGCAGGGTTTCTCGGAGGTGAAACCCGCGCAGAAGCCGCATGTGCCGATCTACTTTGGCGGCGCGTCGGACGTGGCGGTAGAGGTGGCGGGCAAGCACGCCGATGTATACGCCCTGTGGGGGGAGTCGCTCGACCAGGTGCGTGAACTGACCACGCGTGTGCGTGCAGAAGCCGCCAAGCACGGCCGCAGCATCCGCTTCTCGGTATCGTTCCGGCCGATTCTGGCGGATACGGAAGAGGCCGCCTGGGCCCGCGCCGAGCGCATTCTTGAACGCACCCGCGCGCTGCGCCTGGAGCAAGGCTACAGCCGTGGCGGCCCGCAGCAGAGCGAAGGTGCACGTCGCCTGCTGGCCGCTGCCGAGCAGGGCGAGCGCGTCGACAAACGTTTGTGGACAGCCATCGCCAAGGAAACCGGGGCGCGCTCCAATTCCACCGCGCTGGTCGGCACGCCGGAGCAGGTGGCCGATGCGCTGCTCGACTACTACGACCTGGGCGTCACGACCTTCCTGATCCGCGGCTTCGATCCGCTGGAAGATGTGGTCGACTACGGCCGCACACTCATCCCGCGTGTGCGTGAGCTGGTGGCCCAGCGCGATGCACAGCGCAAGGCAGCGTGAGGGGCGGGCATGAGCGCAGTCATCTCCATCGAGCGCCCGGCGTCTACCTCGCTCCGGCTCAACCCGCAGCCACAGCAGAAGTTCTGGTTCGATCCGCCGGCGGCGCGCACGTCCGTTGAGGCAGAACGGCGCCATCGGCAAGAGCGCCTGGCAGCAGCTTTCCGCATCTTTGCGCGGCATGGCTTTGACCTTGGGCTGGCCGGGCATATCACCGCACGCGATCCAGAACTGCTCGACCACTTCTGGGTGAACCCGCTGGGCGTGCATTTCTCGCGCATCAAGGTGTCGGACCTACTGCTTGTCAACGCGCGTGGTGAGACGGTCATCGGCAACCAGCCGCTCAACAAGGCGGCGTTCGCCATTCATGCGGCGATTCACGAGGCGCACCCGCACATCGTGGCGGCGGCGCATACGCATTCGACGTACGGCAAAGCGTGGTCGACGCTGGGCCGGCCGCTCGATCCACTCACGCAGGATGCGTGCTCGTTCTATGAAGACCATGCCCTGTTTGACGACTTCACCGGCATGGTGGTCGACGCCAGCGAGGGCGAACGCATTGCGCGCGCACTGACCAAACCGGGCGGCGGCACGCACAAGGGTGTGATCCTGAAGAACCACGGCATCCTCACCGCCGGCCCCACCGTGGAGGCCGCCGCGTGGTGGTACATCGCGCTGGACAACGCCGCGCACACGCAACTTCTGGCTGAAGCGGCGGGCACGCCGCAGCTGATTGACGCCGCCACCGCGCGCCACACGCATAGCCAGGTGGGTGGGCCAGAAGGCTCGCTGCATGCGTTCGAGAGCCTGTACGCGGGCCTGATTGCCGCCGAGCCGGACGTGCTGGACTGAGCTTAATCAGAACCAAACAGATCGTAGAGCACAGAACACATCCAACGCACACCATACGGGGAGCATTCCATGAGCCAAGACAATTCGGGTATCTCACGCCGCAAGGTACTGCACGCGGCGGCTGCCACGGCGCTGGCCGCACCGGCCCTGATCCTGGGTCGCAAGGCCTATTCGCAGCAGCGCAAGCTGACGTTTGCGTGGAACCAGAATTCGTTCTGCCTGACGCCCATCGTGGTGGCGCAGGAGCGCGGTTTTTTCGAGAAGAACGGTCTACAGGTCGACCTGATCAACTACAGCGGATCGACCGACCAACTGCTCGAATCCATCGCCACCGGCAAAGCCGATGCCGCGGTGGGGATGATCCACCGTTGGCTCAAGCCACTGGAGGCCGGCTTTGATGTGAAGATCATCGGCAGTTCGCATGGTGGCTGCGTACGGCTGGTGGGCTCCAAAGCGGCGGGCGTGACCAATCTGGCCGCACTCAAGGGCAAGACGGTGGGCGTGAGTGATCTGGCCGCGCCGGGCAAACACTTCTTCACCATCCTGCTGGCCAAGCACGGTATCGACCCCGACCGCGACATCACCTGGCGCCAGTACCCGGCCGACCTGCTGGGCGTGGCGGTGGACAAGGGCGAGATCCAGGCCATTGCCGACGGCGACCCGAACCTCTACCTGCTGGAAAAGCGCACCAACGGCGCCTATGTGGAACTGGCGACCAACCTCACTGGCGAGTACGCGCGCAAAGTCTGCTGCGTGATCGGCGCGCGTGGCGAACTCGTGCGCAATGACCGCCAGGCCGCCTCCGGCCTGGCACGCGCCATTGTGCAGGCGACGGACTTCGTCAACGAGAACCCGAACGAAGCCGCCAAGGTGTTTGCCAAGTATTCGCCCAAGGTGGCAGTGGACGATCTGCGCAAGCTCTACGCCACGCTCACCTATACGCACCACCCGACGGGTGTCGACCTGCGCGACGAGATCGCCTTCTATGCGGAGGACTTCCGCCGCATCGGCGTCATCAAGAAGACGACCGACCCGCAGCGCCTGGCGCAGCACGTCTACGTGAACGTGCTGGCGTAGGGCACGCGACATGAGGAGAGCATCGACATGACTACGACTACCGCCCCACAAACGCTGGAGGCGCCTGCCGCGCTGTCCAACCCCTTTGGCGGCGCGATTACCAATGCGCGCGTATGGCGCTCTGGCACGGTGGCCGGGCTGGCGTGGGCCGCCTTCGGGTTGCTGACGTGGCGCTGGCCCAACCATGTGATCGGCTTCAGCGATTGGGCCTTCACAGCAGAACTCGGTATCGCGGCATTGCTGGTGGGCGTTGCGCTGTTCATTCTGGCGCTGGTGGGTGCGTACGTGGCACCCCTGCGTGCCGTGCAGGAAACGCTACTGCCTCTTGGGCCGTGGCTCATTGCCGTGCCGGTCGTGCTGGGCGCATGGGAAGTGCTAACAGCCAAGTCTGGTTTCCTGCCGACGCCGTTCTTTGCGCCGCCGCAGGCGTTGATCGAGGTCTACACCGAAGACTGGGCGCGCCTGGGCGGCAGCGTCATCAACACGCTCAAGCTGCTGGGGCTGGGCTACTTCTTTGGCGCGCTGACGGGCTTCCTGGTGGGCGTGTCGATCGGCTGGTCGCGTGCCGTGGGGTACTGGGTGCATCCGGTGCTGCGCATTCTGGGCCCGTTGCCCGCCACGGCGCTGCTGCCGATCACCTTCTACTTCTTCCCGTCGAGCTATTCGGCGGCGGCCTTTCTGATTGCGCTGGCGTCGGGCTTTCCGGTGGCGGTGCTCACGTGGTCCGGTGTGGCTGGCGTGAACAAGAGCTACTACGACGTGGCCCGTACGCTCGGTGCCTCCAACGCCTTCCTGGTGCTGCGTGTGGCAATTCCGGCTGCATTGCCGCAGGTATTCGTCGGGTTGTTCATGGGGCTGGGCGCATCGTTTACGGTGCTGGTGACGGCCGAGATGATGGGCGTGAAATCGGGCCTCGGGTGGTATCTGACGTGGGCCCAGGGCTGGGCCTCCTACGTGAACATGTATGCGGCGCTGATCGTGATGGCGCTACTGTTCTCCAGCATCATCACGCTGCTGTTCAAGGTGCGTGACCGCGCGCTGGTCTGGCAGAAGGGGACGCTGAAATGGTAGCCGTGCTTGAACGCGAAGCGCCGGTTGACGCGGCCGCACCCGTCACGCCTGCCACCACGGGCGCGCGCATTGACGTGCAGGGCGTGAGCCACTGGTTTGGCAGCCGCGCCAACCCGCTGCAGGTGCTCGACAACGTTGACCTGGCCATACAGCCCGGCGAGTTCGTCGCACTGCTAGGCCCCAGCGGCTGCGGGAAATCCACCTTGCTGCGCCTGATTGCCGGGCTGGAAGCGCCCACGCGCGGCCGCATTCTGCAGGACGATGCGCCCATCACCGAGCCCAATCCGTCGCGCGTTGTCGTGTTTCAAGACCCAACGCTGTATCCGTGGCGCCGCGTGTGGGACAACGTCGCTCTCGGCCTGCAGGCGCGCGGCGTGCTCAAGGCGGAGCGCGACCGCGTAGACGATGCGCTGGAGCGTGTCGGCCTCAAGGGCTTTCATCGCGCGTTCCCGCACGAGCTGTCGGGCGGCATGGCGCAGCGTGTGGCGCTGGCGCGTGCGCTGGTCAACGATCCGCAACTGCTGGTGCTGGACGAACCGCTGGGCAAGCTTGATTCCCTCACGCGGCTGGCCATGCAGAGTGAACTGGTGGCGTTGTGGCAGCGTGCGCGTTTCTCTACGGTGCTGGTCACGCACGATGTGGAAGAGGCATTGTTCCTGGCCCAGCGCGTGATCATCTTCAGCCCGCGCCCGGCGCGCATTGCAGCGGAGTTGACGGTCGACCTGCCTTATCCACGCCATCGCGGTGACCCACGCCTGAATGCCCTGCGGCACGAGGCGCTTGGCCACCTTGGCCTGGGCCAGACCTGGTAGGGCGCGCGCAGGACATTCCACGATGAAAGTGCAGTCATGAGCGGCCCTCCACCGACGGCCTGGCTCAATACGTTGCTCGGCTTCCTGCAATGGGCGCAGCAAGGTTTGCTGACGTTGTTGCACACGCTGGGCCTGACGAGAGATGTGCACGGCCAGGCAGCATGGCCCTGGGGAACACGCATTGCCGGTGAAACGCTGCTGATCGATCTCGGGCAGGCAAGGCAACTGGGCATCACGCTCATCGCGGTGGCGTTGACGGTGCTGGCGGTGCTGGTGGCGATACTGGTGCGTCGTTGGCGTGCGGTGGCGCTGGGTGTGGCGGCGGGCTTGCTGGTGGTGGCGCCGTGGCCGTCGGCGGTGGTGCTGTCCTCCGCCGTGCCGACCAGCTTTCATGCGAGCCCGACTGCGTTCTCCCTGGCCTCCATTGCCAACGGGGGCCGTGTGTACAACGCAGCCTGCGCAAGCTGCCACGGCGCAGATGGCCGCGGCGAGGGCCCGCTGGCCGCCACGCTCACGCGCTGGCCGCCCACCGTTGTCGGCCCGCTGCTTGGCCGCCATGCGGATGGCGAACTGTTCTGGCACATCGCGCACGGCATGCGGGACGCGCAAGGCGTGGCCACCATGCCCGCCTTCGCCAACCGGCTGAGCGACAACGACATCTGGGCGGTGCTCGACTACATGAAAGTGCTGGCCGCCAGCGGTGGCGTGCGCGCGGGGGGCTGGCCGTTGCCGGTGGCGCTGCCAGCGTTGTCCGTGCGTTGCGGCGATGCCGCCCTCGAACCGCTCAATGCCTGGCGTGATAGGCAGCGCGTGCGCGTCGTCGCCATCGATGCTGGCTCGGCAGAGCAGGTGCCCTTTGAAGACCCGCGCTTCCAGACCCTGCTTGTTACGCCGGACGGCACGCTGCCGTCTCCCACACTGCCCATGCGAGCGCGCTGCGTGGTGTCGGGCCGCGATGCCTGGCCCATCTTTGCTGCGCTTGCCGGCACCACGCCACAAACGTTCTCGGGCACGCAACTGCTGGCGGATCGCAATGGCTGGCTGCGTGCACGTGGCGAACCGGGAACCACCTGGTCCGACGCCGATTTTCTTTGCACCTCCGCCTCACGCGCCTCTGAAACGCCGCGCGCCGCGGGGCTCGACACCCTTATCGCCCGCATGGACACCGAGCCGGTGCGCTATGTGAAGGGCGGCTTCATCCATTGACCACCATGACGATCTCTCGACGACGTTTTGCACAATCTGCGCTGATGCTGGCGGCTGCGCCGGCCTTGTCCTTTGCACAGGCACGCCCCGTGCTCAAGGCCGGCGACCAGAAGGGCGGGCTACGTGCGCTCCTGGAGGCAGCAGACGCGCTCAAAGGCGTGCCTTACGACATTCAGTGGACAGAGTTTCCCGCTGCGGCGCCGCTGGCCGAGGCACTCAACGCGGGCGCGGTGGATCTGGGGCCGATTGGCGATGCGCCAGCCATCTTCGCGCTGGCAGCCGGCACACGTATCAAGCTGATCGGCGCGAACCGGTCCGACCCCTACGGCACGGCAGTGCTGGTGCGTCTGGATTCCCCGCTGAAGACGGCGGCGGACCTGAAGGGCAAAGCCATCGGCACCAACCGGGGTTCGATTGGGCATCTGGTGGCACTCAAGGCGCTGGAGTCTGCTGGGCTCGGGCCCCAGGATGCCAACTTCCGCTTTCTGCCGCCGGCCGATGCCAAGCTCGCCCTGGTCAACGGCTCCATTGATGCATGGTCGACATGGGAACCCTATACGGCGATGGCCGAAACCGCCGGGCATGCGCGCGTGCTGGTGAGCGGGCGCGGGCTGTGGTCGGGCCTGAGCTACCTGGCCGCCACGGACGCAGCATTGGCTGCCAAGCACGATGTTCTGCGCGATTTCCTGCAGCGTGTGGTGCGTGCACAGGTCTGGTCTTACCAGCATGTCGACAGCTATTCGGCCACGCTGGCGCGCATCATCGGCATTGCGCCCGAGGCGGCGCGGCTGCAGTTCGCGCGGCGCCAGACGGTGTGGCGGCCGATTGACGCGCAACTCATTGCCGAGCAGCAGCGCACAGCGGATTTCTATCTGAAGTCGGGCCTGCTCAGGCAAAGGCTGGACGTGGCATCGACCTTCGATGCCAACTTTCCGCTGACGGCCTGAGCGCTCAGGGCGCGGTGATCATCCGCGCAAAGCGCTTCAATGCGGCAGTGGTGCCTTTGCGATCGCCCGTGGTCACGAGGTCGAGCAGCAGGCCGCGCATCGTCGCCACCTGAATACGGGCACGGGCGCGGGCTTCTGCAGGCGCTAAGCCAAGCTGGGCTTCAAACAGCGCGGCAACGGGCGCTAGCCAGCTGTCCACCACATCGCCGAGAAAATCATGAAAGCGCTCGGGCTCGCGAATGGCACGTGCGTACAGCTCAAACAGCAGCCGGATGATGGGCAGGTAGGCGTCTGACGCGTAGCGCTCCCACGCGGCTTCAATGGCGGCCACGGGGTCGGCGATGTCGTTCTGGACGCGCACGCGCGCGAGCTGCTCGCGGTGGCGGATCTCGCGCAGCACGATCTCCCAGAACTCGTCGGCGGAGCCGAAGTGGTAGATCAGCATGCGGTGGCTCGTGCCGATGGCCTCGGCCACGCGCCGCAACGACATGTCGCCGATACCGTTGTCGAGCACATAGCGCACCGCCGCATCCAGTGACTTGACGGCGGATTCGCTGGGTGTAAACGGTGTTTCGGTGCGCTTTTTGCGCGGTGCTGCGGTGGTGGCCATGGGATACAGCTCGATGCTTGGACTGCCCGCCAGTCTACGCGATCAATGGGCGCTGCCACACCGGCGGCTTGCGCATGCAAAGGATGGCCACCACCGACACCACTGCCGCTGCCAGCAGGTAGTAGAGCGGCGCCCGGACGATGCCTTGCGAGAGCGCATAGGTGGACACCACGGGAGACGCCGCGCCAAACAGCATCACACCGATGTTGTAGCCAAGGCCAATGCCCAGCGCCCGCTGTCCCGGTGGAAAACGCTCTGCAAAGAACGGAAAGCTGCCGCCCAGGAACAGGCCGAACCCAAACGCACAGGCGCCCTGAAAAGCAAACAGCGCCCCGGGCGTGGGGCTGGCGAGCAGGTGCTCATAGAGCGGTGTGCCGATGCCCAGCGCCAGCACAATGCCGAACAACATGATGCCGCTGCGCCCACGCCGGTCCGACCAGGGCCCGCCGATGAGCGAACCGGCAATGATGGCGAGCGCCGCCAGCGTTGACCCGATGGCCCCGGTGGTCTGCCCGATCTTGAGCGCCTGTGTGGCAAATGCCGGCATGAAGACAATGGCCAGGTAGACCACCGCCGAGCCGAAACCCGTCAATGCCGACACCATGATGATCTGCGCGGCCAGCGTACGGGCGGGCAGCGTGCGTGCCTCCGTGCCGCTGGCTTGCATGGCGCCGGGGTGCAGGCTTTCGTTCATATGCCGGCGCAGGTAGGCCCCCACTGGAATCACGCACAGTCCCACGACAAAACCGATGCGCCAGCCCCAGTCCAGCGTGCGTTCCACGCCCAGTGTGCCGAACACCAGCAGGGCCAATCCGGACCCGGCTGCCAGCGCCAGGTAGGTGGAGGCACTGAACACGGCGCCATACCAGCCGCGCCGGTGTGGCGGGCAGGACTCGATCACCAGCGCGCCAGCGGCCCCGCTTTCGCCCGAAGCGGCAAAACCGGACAACAACCTGCCGATGACCACCATGGCGGTCCCCAGAAACCCGGCGGTCTGATAGGGCGGGGCGATCGCAATCAGCAGCGTGCCTGCGCCCATCAGCAGGACGGTTGCCACCATCGCCGCCTTGCGACCGCGCCGGTCAGCGTAGCGACCGATGCACCAGGCGCCGAACGGACGCACGACAAAGCCGGCGGCGAACGCGGTGACGGCGGCCAGCGTAGAAAGCACCTCGTTGCCTGCTGGAAAGAAGTTGCGCGCAATGGCCAGCGCAAAGTAGCCGTACAGGGTGAAGTCGAGCCATTCGAAGAAGTTGCCGACGGCCGCGCCGACCAGGTTGTGGCGAAGGGTTGTCATGTCGTGTGCCTCCGGGGTTAGAAGCGGTAACGCACGCCCACCGCCGCCTGAAACTGATTCGTGCCCGGCGTGACGCTGCTGGTGGTGCCGAGCGACTGCGCCAGCGTATTGGCGCCATAGGCGGACGCGGCCGCCGACGTACCAAACGCCACCACCGGATAGCTCGTGCCCGCGCCGCCCTGGTTATGGACAAACGCGCCAAGCAGATACACATCCACGTTCTTCGACAGGTAATAGTCGAGCTGCGCGCCCACCAGATACGGGTGGATGTTGGTGTCTTCCACCCGCAGCTTGTAGAAGCCGACGCGCACGTCCGCATTGCTGGTCAGCCAGTAGGCTGCGCCGGCCCAGTACAGGTGCGTGGTGTAGGCGCGCCGCGCGGTGCCGGAAGAGGGGCGATCGCTGTCGTGCGAGTAGCCGGCGTAGAGGTTGAGCTTGTCGATGGTGTAGTTGGCGCCGAGCATCCAGGTCTCGCGCTTCCAGTCGTTCAGATAGGCAGGGCTGGCGATGGGCGGGCGCGGTGTGCCGGCTGCCACGGCGTTGATCATCGAGCCTGAGGCATCCCACGGGTTGTCTTCGCGGTTGTAGCCGGCCACCAGCGTGAGCGAAGGCGAGCCGTACATGAGGTGCGCACCGAAGTCGCTCTTCTGCACATTGCTCCCCGGAGAGCCGAACGCGTAGAGCATGCTGCCCGAGATTGGCCCCCATGATGCCGGCGTGGTGTACCGGATCGTCTTGTCGAGCCGGTAGCCGTTGCCGGGCGCCAGCACACTCAACTGCCCGAGCGCCACCACCGAAGCCGTGCCGGTACCTTCGCGCAGCGGGTCGGCCATATAGGCGGCTTCCAGAATGGGGGCGTAGGTCCGGCCCAGCGTCACGCGGCCATACGGCCCTTCCAGCCCGACCCACGATTCGCGCGACCAGGCCTGTTGCTGCGTGGCACCGTTGGCCGGAGAAAACCCTTGCTCCAGGTCGAAAACGGCGCCCCAGCCTTGCCCAAGGTCTTCCCGGCCGCGCATGCCCCAGCGGCTGGTGGTGAGAATGCCCGCCGACATGCCCGACAGGCTGTCGCCCGCCGCGTTGACGTGCGTGGTGTAGGACAAGGCATTCTCAACCGTGCCGTACAGCGTGACGTTGGACTGGGCATACGCCGAGCCCATCACGGAAAGGCCAATCACGCCGGCCGCGCGGATGCCGCCTGCAATTCCCATCGCTGTCTTCCTCCTGGTTCTGTTCTCTGGCTTCTCTTTAATGCGTACCAATTGGTACGTCATGTGCGTAAGAGCCCTTTGAATGACTCTGTGCAACGTACATCATGCGACTAAGCCGTGGTTTTTATATCTGCGAGATTCCCTAGTTGTCCTGATCGGATTGCATGTGTACCATTCGGTACGTTTTAATTTTGAACTGATGCAGGATCGCCATGAAAGCAGCGTTTACCCCTGAGCAGGGCCAGGAATTCCAGAGGCGTGCCGATGCGGTGTGTGCTGCCATGCGCGCGGCGGGCCTGCGGCAACTGGTGCTGACCGACACTGACAACCTGTTCTACCTGACCGGCGCCACCTTCGATGCGCTGGAGCGGCCGTTCTTCCTGATCCTTGATGCAGATGGCGGGCGGCAACTGGTGGTGCCGGCGCTTGAACTCGACCACCTGGGCAAGGCGTGGGGCGCGCAAGACCGTGTCTCGACCTATCGCGAGTACCCGGCACCGGCCGGAGAGACCTGGCATGACGCATTGCTTGGAAAAGGGCTGTTGCAACCGGGTTTCGCGTTTGAACCCAGCCTGCCGATGTCAATGGCGCGGGTGTTGCTGGATGCCGGTGGCGAGCCGCACGAGCTGATGGAAGGCATCCGCATCATCAAATCTGCCTGGGAGATTGCCGCCATCGAGCGCGCCGCACACTATGCGGACTGGGGCGTCCGGCAGATCCTGCGCAATGCCTCGGAGGGTGCGCTGGTGGCCGAAACGTTTACGCCGGGGCAGGCGCTCTCGCGCAAGATCATCCGCGAGACCCCCGATTGGGACCCGGTCGCCACGCGCGTCATCTGCGGGGCGTGGCCGGCGCCGCTGAGCGCGGAGCCGCACGCCATTCCGCGCCTGGACATGACGCTGGGTGAAGGCCCACATGTGGCAATGGTGCTGACCCGCGTCAACGGCTACGCGGCGGAGAGCGAGCGCACGTTCTTCACCACACGCCCGGACCCACGTGCGCGCGAACTGTTTCACCTGCTGGAGGCAGCGCGCGAGCGGGCGTTCTCACTCGTGCGGCCTGGCATGCACTGCGCAGAGCTGGACTGGCAGGTCAACCGCTTCCTGGCCGGTTGCGGCTATGCCGGCGACAGCGTGCGATTGCACCGCTGCGGACACGGCTTCGGCCTGGGCAATCACGAACCACCGTGGATTGCCGAAGGCAGTGAACACGTGCTGCAGGAGAACATGGTGATCTCCATCGAGCCCGGCATCTACCTGGCGGGCGAGGGCGGATACCGTCACTCCGATACCGTACTCGTCACCGCCAATGGCTACCGCTGTTTGACCAAGGCACCAATACGGCTGAATGAGCTTGTGCTCGGACGCCCCGGGTTGCGCCACCGCTTGCAGCGCCGCCTGATCCGCAACGCGCTGAACCTGTGAACGGCCATGCGGATTGTGCTGCTGCAAATTGCGTACCTGTGTATCGCGCTGGGCTTCAACGCGCTGAGCGCCGGTCTGGCGCTGGCGGGTAGCAAGCCGCTGGCGCCCACCAACCTCGTTGCCGCCACCGGCGTGTTCGCGCTGTATGCGCTGACGCTGTGGTCGGGGCATGCCGGGTTCGATACGGCGTACCGCGCGGCGATGCTGTGCTTCGTGCTGGTGCTCGGCGCCGGTGGCGTGCTCGCCCATCTGCGTCGCGGGCCGACGCAGGCCTATCGGTCAGCGGTTGCCTGGGTGGCCGCCATTCTTATCAATGGGATGGGTGTGGTGCTGAATATGGCCGGCGCGCTGCTGGGCGCCCGTGCTGTCCTCTGACGCCATCAGCGGCCACTCGTGAGTGACTGGCGCAACGTGTCTTTCAAGACCTGAAACGCTGGGTTGTCGTTGTCCTTACGATAGGCCAGCCATAGCTCCACCGGCTTCGCGGGGGTGGTGCGCACGGGGCGGTAGACCACGCCTTCAAAATGCAACATCGATGCCGCAGCGGGAATCAGCGCCACGCCAATCCCCGCGCGCACCAGTGCCAGCATTGAGTGAATCTGGCTGACGTACTCGACGATGTCGGGCAACACCTCGGCACGTTCGAGCAGAACACTCACCAACTGGTGGAAGTAGCGCGCCTCATAAGGCGAATACATGAGCAGCGGTTTGCCCTCGCAATCGCGCAGGCTGGGGCGCTGCGGCCAGGTGTCGGCCACCGCTTCGGGCAGCGCCAGTACGAGCGGCTCTTGCGAGCACGGCACGGCGATCAGTTCGCCATGTTCCACGGGCGGGCGCAACAGGCCAACGTCAATCTCGCGCGCATCGAGCGCAGCGAGCTGTGCGCCGCTCACCATCTCCTTCAACGTCAACCGCACCCCAGGGGACGCCGCTCGCACGGCACTCACCAATGCGGGCAACTGCCCATAGCCGACCGTTGCCGTAAAGCCGATCGCCAATGAACCGGCGGCACCCGTGGCAACGCGCCGTGCCGTGGCCGCCGCCTCATCGGCCAGCCGCAGGATGCGCGCGGCATCCGGCAAAAAGCTGCGCCCGGCAGCGGTCAATCTGACGGAGCGGCTGTTGCGCTCAAGCAGTTCAGTGCCCACTTGGTGCTCCAGCAAACGCACCTGGCGCGACAGCGGCGGCTGCGTCATGTGCAGGCGCTCAGCGGCACGCCCGAAGTGCAATGCTTCGGCCACGGCGACAAAACAACGGAGTTGGCTCAGCTCGAACATTGATTCAAGACAGGTATGGATTGACGTTCATGACTATCTTGAATTGGAATGATGCGCAGCGCAAGAATTGGCCCGCTCGGCAGTCCCCGGACAGCGCCCACCATGCGGCACAAACACCTTCCTGCATGGCGCGATAGTGTGTCTGGGCGCCAGGTGGCGGTCGCTTCATGTGCATTTGCAGCATCCGGCCCGGCGACCAAGGGAACACCCTGTATCAATACAAACCGTGTATCAATCGAGTCAGAAGTTGTTTTGGACTTGAATCGTTCCCGATGCAAGAATCCGCTCACCAACAACACGTGACCACTGCCCCGCGGTGGTCTCCATGCAGAGCGAGACATGTCCCGATATACCCCTAAAGAATTTGCCCAACAGATCGGCTCCGGTCTGCTGTCCTTCCCGGTTACGCACTTCAAGGCGTCCGACCTGTCGTTTGACGAAGAGGCCTACCGCAAGAACCTGGCTTGGCTGTTCAGCCACGAGGCTGCCGGCCTGTTTGCCGCAGGGGGTACGGGTGAGTTCTTCTCGCTCACCGCTACGGAAACGGACCGCGTCGTGCGCGCTGCCGTGGCCGAGACGGGCGGCAAGATTCCGGTGATCGCCCCGGCAGGCCGTGGCACCGCTGAATCGATCGAGTACTGCAAGGCCGCGGAAGCCGCCGGCGCAGACGGCATCCTGCTGCTGCCCCCGTACTTGACCGAAGCTTCCGCCGATGGCGTAGCCGCGCACGTGGAGCAGGTTTGCAAGTCGACCAAGCTGGGCGTGATCATCTACAACCGCGCCAACCAGATCCTCGACGCCGATCACCTCGAGCGCCTGGCAGACCGCTGCCCGAACCTCGTCGGCTTCAAGGACGGCGTGGGCGATCTGGAACTGATGACGCGCATCTATGCCCGCCTGGGCGACCGCTTCACGTACATCGGTGGCCTGCCCACCGCCGAGACTTTCGCGCTGCCGTACCTGACGATGGGCGTGACGACGTATTCGTCGGCCATCTTCAACTTCGTGCCGAAGTTCGCCCTGGAGTTCTACGCTGCCGTGCGTGCGTACGACAACGCCAAGGTCTACAAGATGCTCAACGACTTCGTGCTGCCATACATCCAGCTGCGCAATCGCAAGCGTGGCTACGCAGTGTCGATCGTCAAGGCCGGCATGAAGGTGGTTGGCCGCAGCGCGGGCCCGGTGCGTGCGCCGCTGACGGACCTGACGGACGCAGAACTGGCCGAACTGTCGGCTCTGGTGTCGCGTGTGGCCGAAGTCGAAAAACTGGCTGCTTGAATTGGTTGCCCGAGCGCAACCTGAACAACGCTTCCGAAGGAACCCAACATGACTCTGAGCGGCGAACTGCTGCTGGGTGCTGCCCGCGTTGCGGGCGGTGCCGGCACGGTTCGCGCCATGAACCCCGCCACCGGGGAATGGCTCGAACCCGAATTCACCCTGGCCTCCAAGGCCGATGCCGCGCGTGCCGCTGAACTGGCCGCCGCGGCTTTTGACGTTTACCGCGAGACTGCGCCGGAAGCGCGCGCCGCCTTCCTCGAAGCCATCGCCAGCCAGATCGAAGCGCTGGGCGATGCGCTGATCGAGCGTGCTATGGCCGAATCCGCACTGCCGCGTGCCCGTCTGGAAGGCGAGCGCGGCCGCACCTGCGGCCAACTCCGCCTGTTTGCAAACGTGGTACGAGCCGGCGATGCCGTGGGCGCACGCCTCGATTCGGCACTACCCGAACGTAAGCCGCTACCGCGTTCCGACCTGCGCCTGCGCCGTATCGCGCTGGGCCCGGTGGCCGTGTTTGGCGCGAGCAACTTCCCGCTGGCGTTTTCGGTGGCGGGCGGTGATACCGCATCGGCGCTGGCAGCCGGTTGCCCGGTCGTCGTGAAGGCACACCCGGCGCATCCGGGGACGTCCGAGCTGGTGGGCCGCGCCATTCAGGCTGCGGTTGCCCAGTGCGGCCTGCCGGAAGGCGTGTTCTCGCTCATCCTGGCCGACAACGATGTGGCAGGTGCCCTGGTGGCCGATCCGCGCATCCAGGCGGTGGGCTTTACCGGTTCGCGCGCGGGTGGTCAGGCACTGCTGCGCATTGCGCAGGCACGTCCGCAACCGATTCCCGTGTATGGCGAACTGAGTGCCATCAACCCCGTCTTCCTGCTACCGGACGCGCTGGCCAAGCGTGCCGCTGCGCTGGGGCAGCAGTACGTGGCGTCCCTCACGATGGGCGCTGGCCAGTTCTGTACGAACCCGGGCTTGCTGCTGGCCATTGATGGGCCGGACCTCGACGCGTTTGAAGCGGCTGCCGCTACCGCCATGGCCGGGGCCGCTGCACAACCGATGCTCACCGCCGGTATTCACGCTGCGTACACGCGCGGTGTCGATAAGCTGGCCGGCGAGGCCAACGTGCGTTGCGTCGCACGCGGGCAAGGCAGCGACCAGCCCAACCGCGGGCAGGCCGGCTTCTACACCACGGATGCCAAGAGCTTCCAGGCACAACCGACGCTGCACGACGAGGTCTTCGGCGCGACCGGTCTGGTCGTACGTTGCCGCGATGCGGAAGAGCTGTGTGCGCTGGCTGAATCGCTGGAAGGCCAGTTGACCGCCACGCTGCATCTGGATGCTGGCGATACGGCGATCGCCCGTTCGCTGCTGCCGATCCTGGAGCGCAAGGCGGGCCGCATCCTGGCCAATGGCTGGCCGACCGGCGTTGAGGTGTGCCAAGCCATGGTGCACGGCGGCCCGTGGCCCGCCACGACGGATTCGCGCACGACCTCGGTCGGCACAGCAGCCATCGAGCGCTTCTTGCGTCCGGTGTGCTACCAGGACCTGCCGGCAGAACTGCTGCCGCAGGCGCTGCAAGACGCGAACCCGCTCAAGCTGCGCCGTCTGGTCGACGGACAGTGGCAGTAACCAAGCAGTCAGCAAGCAAATAAAAAGCCGGGCCGCACAGGACCCGGCAGCTTCAACCCCGGCGCATCTGGCGCCGGACGATGGAGGAGACCATGGATATCAAAGCCCCAGCTGTGGGAGCGCAGAGCGTGCCGCGCACAGAACGCATGACCCGCATGCGCTTTGTGATCCTCGCGATGCTGTTCATCGTGACGACCATCAACTACGCCGATCGCGCGACCATCTCCATTGCTGGCTCAGCCATGCAGAAGGAGCTCGGCATCGATGCTGTGTCGCTCGGCTACATCTTCTCGGCCTTCGGCTGGGCCTATGTGATTGCGCAAATCCCCGGCGGCTGGCTGCTCGACCGTTTCGGTTCCAAGCGCGTGTACACGTTCAGCATCCTGCTGTGGTCGCTGTTCACCCTGGCGCAGGGCGCGGTCGGCTTCTTTACGGGCGCGGCGGCCATCACCATGGTGTTCTGCCTGCGCTTTCTGGTGGGGGCAGCAGAGGCGCCGTCCTTCCCAGCCAACAGCCGCATCGTCGCGGCATGGTTCCCGGCCAATGAACGGGGCACGGCATCCGCCATCTTCAATTCGGCGCAGTACGCGGCCACGGTGGTGTTTGCCCCGTTGATGGCATGGCTGGTGCACGAGTTCGGCTGGCATCACGTGTTTGTCGTGATGGGCGTGATCGGCATTGCCATGGCGATCGTGTGGAAGACCTTCGTGCACGACCCGAAGGACCACCCCGGCATCAACCGCGCCGAGATCGACTACATCGAAGCCGGCGGTGGTTTGGTCAACATGGACCGCGCCGGCGTGGCCAAGACCGAAGGGCCGAACCTCGGCTACGTCAAGCAACTGCTTGGCAACCGCATGCTGATGGGTGTGTATATCGCGCAGTACTGCATCAACGCGCTCACGTACTTCTTCATCACGTGGTTTCCGGTGTACCTGGTGCAGGCGCGTGGCATGTCGATCCTGAAGGCGGGCTTTGTGGCGTCGATTCCGGCGGTGTGCGGCTTCCTGGGCGGCATTCTGGGCGGGATCATTTCCGATGCGCTGCTGCGCAAGGGGGCATCGCTGTCGGTGGCGCGCAAGGTGCCGATCGTGCTGGGCATGCTGCTCTCGATGAGCATGGTGATCTGCAACTACGTCGATGCACAGACCATCGTGGTGGCGGTGATGGCGCTGTCGTTCTTCGGCAAGGGTCTGGGCGCGCTGGGCTGGGCCGTCAACTCCGACACAGCACCCAAGCAGATTGCCGGGCTGTCGGGCGCGCTGATGAATACCTTCGGCAACCTGTCGAGCATCACGACACCCATCGCCATCGGCTACATCGTCAATACCACGGGCTCTTTCAACGGGGCGTTGGTGTACGTGGGTATCCATGCTGCCGTGGCCATCCTCTGCTACCTGGTCATGGTGGGCGAGATCAAACGCGTCGAACTCAAGCCGCTGTAAGCCGACAGGAGACGCCGTTATGACGTTGCAATCGATCGAATCCGGCGCACGCACGGCTGCAACGCAGACGCCGCGTGTGACGGAGATGCAGGTGATTCCCGTTGCAGGGCGAGACAGCATGCTGTTGAACCTGTGTGGCGCGCATGCCCCATTCTTCACCCGCAACCTCGTCATCCTGAAGGACAACGCCGGGCGCACCGGCGTGGGCGAGGTGCCGGGCGGGGAGGGCATCCGCCAGGCGCTGGAGCGCGTGATTCCGCTGGTGGTCGGGCAATCCATCGGCCGCACCAACGGCGTGCTGAACAGCATTCGTCGCGCGCTGGCAGGCGGTGGCAACGCTGCACATCAGGCAACGGTGCATCAGGTGACGTCCGCCTCGGAAGCCGCTGTGCTGCGGCAGCCGCACGAGATCAACCTGCGCATGGACAACGTCATCACGGCAGTGGAAGCCGCGCTGCTGGACCTGCTTGGCCAGTTTCTGGAAGAGCCTGTAGCGGAACTGCTGGGCGCCGGACAGCAGCGCGACTCGGCCCCGATGCTTGCTTACCTGTTCTACGTGGGCGACCGCCGCAAGACGGATCTGCCGTATCTGGACGGGAAAAACGGTGCGGATGATTGGCTGCGTTTGCGCCACGAAGCCGCCATGACCCCTGAGGCCATCGCCCGCCTGGCGGAAGCTGCCACCGAGCGCTATGGCTTTGCTGACTTCAAGCTCAAGGGCGGTGTGATGCGCGGCGCGGAAGAGATGGAGGCGATTGCCGCCATCAAGGCGCGCTTCCCACACGCACGTGTCACGCTGGACCCGAACGGTGCCTGGTCGCTGAACGATGCCATCGCACTGTGCAAAGGACAGGGCCACCTGCTGGCCTATGCCGAAGACCCCTGCGGCCCGGAAGCCGGCTACTCGGGGCGCGAGATCATGGCCGAGTTCAAGCGCGCCACCGGCATCCCGACCGCCACCAACATGATCGCCACCGACTGGCGCCAGATGGGTCACGCGATCCCGCTGCACGCCGTGGATATTCCACTGGCTGATCCGCACTTCTGGACCATGCAGGGGTCCGTGCGCGTTGCGCAACTGTGTGATGAATGGGGCCTCACGTGGGGCTCGCATTCCAATAACCATTTCGATGTCTCGCTGGCGATGTTCACGCATGTGGCCGCCGCCGCACCGGGCAACATCACCGCCATCGATACCCACTGGATCTGGCAGGAAGCCGAAGAGCGCCTGACACGCGAGCCGCTGCGCATTGAGGGCGGTCACGTGGCCGTGCCGGACCGCCCGGGTCTGGGCATCGAGATCGACATGGACCGCGTCATGGCGGCCCATGCGCTGTACAAGACTCTGGGCCCAGGCGCACGCGACGACGCGATGGCCATGCAATACCTCGTGCCAGGCTGGACGTATGACCCCAAGCGCCCGAGCCTGGGGCGCTGACCCGCGAGACCGCTTGAGTTGCACCACCCAATTCCGGAGCTTGTGATGTCCGAATCCACGCTGGCCACCGAGGCTGGCACTGAAACCGAGAAAGCGCTGACGATCCGCGTGCATGACGGTGACAACGTCGCCATCGTCGTCAACGCGCGCGGCTTGCCGGCAGGGACAGCGCTGGCCGATGGCACCGTGCTGGTCGAAGGCGTACCGCAAGGGCATAAGGTGGCATTGGCCGACCTTGCAGAAGGCGATGCCGTCATCCGCTACGGCGAGGTCATCGGCTATGCCGTCAAGCCGCTGCCGCGCGGCAGCTGGATCAACGAGCATGCGGTGAAACTACCGTCCGCGCCGGCGCTCGATGAACTGCCCCTGGCCGCACGCCCCGATCCAAAACTGGCAAAACTCGAGGGCTACACCTTCGAGGGTTACCGGAACGCAGACGGCACGGTCGGCACGAAGAACGTGCTCGGCATCATGACCAGCGTGCAGTGCGTGGCCGGTGTGACGGACTACGTGGTCGGCCGCATCAAGCGTGAACTGTTGCCGCGCTACCCGAACGTCGATGACGTAGTTGCGCTCAACCATGTGTACGGCTGCGGCGTGGCCATCAACGCGCCGACAGCCATCGTGCCGATCCGCACGCTGCAAAACCTTGCCCTCAACCCGAACTTTGGCGGCGAGATCATGGTGATCGGCCTGGGCTGCGAGAAGCTCGTGCCCGAGCGCCTCGTGCCGGAAAAGCTCGCCCCCGGCGGGCGCATTCCCACCGAGGTTGCTGGCACGGCAGACTCCCCCGTGCTGCGCCTGCAGGACGAAGCATTCGACGGCTTCATCGGCATGACCGATGCCATCATGGAGATGGCAGAACGCCGACTGGAACACCTCAACAAGCGCCGGCGCGAAACCTGTCCCGCCTCCGATCTGGTGGTGGGCGTGCAATGCGGTGGCAGCGATGCGTTTTCCGGTGTGACGGCCAACCCGGCCGTTGGCTTTGCGGCAGACTTGATCGTGCGCGCGGGCGGTACGGTGATGTTCTCGGAAGTGACCGAAGTGCGGGACGCCATCCACCTGCTCACGCCGCGCGCCATCAACGAAGACGTCGGCCGCGCATTGCTGCGCGAAATGGCGTGGTACGACGACTACCTGAGCGGCGGCCAGACCGATCGCAGCGCCAACCCGTCGCCGGGCAACAAGAAGGGCGGCCTGTCCAACGTGGTGGAAAAGGCGCTGGGCTCGATCGTCAAGTCCGGCAGCACGCCCATCGTCGACGTACTCGGCCCCGGCGAGAAAGTACGCCGCAAGGGCCTGATCTTTGCGGCCACGCCGGCCAGCGACTTTGTGTGCGGCACGCTGCAGCTCGCCTCGGGCATGAACCTGCAGGCGTTCACCACCGGACGCGGCACGCCGTACGGCCTGGCCATGGCGCCCGTCATCAAGGTGTCGACGCGCAAGGCGCTGTCTGAGCGCTGGCATGACCTGATTGACCTCGATGCAGGCCGCATCGCCACGGGTGAAGCCAGCATTGCCGACATCGGCTGGGAGCTATTCCACCTGATCCTCGACGTGGCCAGCGGCCGCAAGCAGGTCTGCGCAGACAAGCTTGGCTTGCATAATGCGCTCGCGCTGTTCAACCCCGCTCCCGTAACCTGAACTATGACTGTGACCCATACCGACACGCCTGTACAAGCCGATCCGCTGGCAGGCATCACCACTCGCTGCCATCGTCTGCTGCTGACGGGCGCGGGCGGCAATCTGGGCAAGGTGCTGCGCGAGCGCCTGCCGAAGTACGCTGACGTGCTGCGCATTTCCGACATCTCAGACCTGGGCGCCGCGCGCAAGGGCGAGGAGGTCATCCCTTGCAACCTGGCCGATCCGCACGCAGTTGACGCACTCGTAGCAGGCACGGATGCCATCGTTCATCTGGGCGGCATCTCGGTCGAGCGCCCATTTGAAGAGATCCTGCCGGCCAACATCCAGGGCGTCTACAACCTGTACGAGGCCGCACGCCGTCACGGTGTGCGCCGCATCGTGTTCGCCAGCTCCAATCACACCATCGGCTTCTACAAGCAGGGCGAGGTCATCGACAACACGGTGCCGACCAAGCCCGATGGCTACTACGGTTTGAGCAAGGTCTTTGGCGAACAGCTCGCCAGCTTCTATTTCAACCGCTATGGCATTGAGACGGTGGCCATCCGTATTGGCTCGTCGTTTGCCGAGCCCCAGGACCGTCGCATGCTGGTCACGTGGCTGGGCTACGACGATCTGGAGCAACTGATCCGCCGCGCCGTATTTGTGCCAAAGGTTGGTTTTACGGTGGTCTACGGCATGTCGGCCAACCGAGACCGCTGGTGGGACAATCGCAACGCTGCCCACCTCGGCTATGTACCCACCGAGACCAGCGAGATCTTCCGCGCACAGGTAGAGGCACAACCACCGCTGCCCGCGGACGACCCGGCGGCGCTGTATCAGGGCGGCGCTTTCGTCAAAGCCGGCCCGTTCGGAGACTGACCCGATGCATGCAAATGTAGAACGCATCGGCACGATGCACTGCGGTGTCGGCGAGAGCCCGGTGTGGCATGCCGGCGAGCAGGCGCTGTATTGGACAGACATTCCCGGACGCACGCTGTGGCGCTGGAGCGCATCCACAGGCCATTGCGACGCATGGACGTTGCCCGAAATGGCAGGCTGCATCGCCATGACCTCCGGCGGCTGGGCCCTGGCCATGGAGACCGGCATCTTCCGCGCGCAGCAGCCGAAAGCAGACGTTGCGCTTGCACCGCTGGAGCGCCTCGCCACGGTGGAACATGCGCGCCCCGACATGCGCTTCAACGATGGCCGATGCGACCGTCAAGGCCGCCTCTGGGCGGGCACGATGGTGTTCGACACCGCGTTGGGTGTGCCCGCCGGCAAGCTGTATCGCTTCGATGCCGCCGCGCGCCGTGTGGACGCCGTCATCGATGACCTGATTGTCCCGAACGGCCTGGCCTTCAGCCCCGATGGCGGCACGATGTACCTGTCGGATTCACACGCCAGCCGCCAGACCGTCTGGGCATTCGACTACGATATCGACACCGGCACGCCGCATAACCGCCGCGTCTTCATCGACATGCGCGCCCACCCCGGTCGCCCCGATGGCGCCGCCGTGGATGCCGACGGTTGCTACTGGATCTGCGGCAACGACGCCGGACTCGTCCACCGTTTTACGCCGGACGGCCGACTCGATCGCAGCATTGCCATTCCCGCCGCCAAACCCGCCATGTGTGCCTTTGGCGGGCCGGGGCTGGACACCCTGTTCGTCACGTCGATCCGTATCGACAACGACCCGCTCTCGGGCGCCACGTTTGCCGTGCGCCCGGGCGTGACAGGACTACCGGAACCTGCCATGCACTGCTAACCGCAGTACCGCCCCACACAGCGCAACGCCCCGTGTTCTGCCGCAGGTGCGCTGGGCAGTTGGCATGCGCTCAGCCACACCCAGCGGTACGCGCTGACGTCGACACCGCCACACGAAGCGCCCAGCCATGTATTTTTTGGCTGGGCGTTTTCATTTTGCCCGCGCCCGCCCGCTACAATCGCGGGCTTGGATTCGCAGATGGCATTTCGAAATGGGGCTTGGCTGGTTTGGCATTTCTACCGTGTGGCTGCTGCCGATGGTGTGGCGGTATGCGACGCGGGCACTGGCGGGGGAGCGCGGCTTTCTCAAGGGCCGGGGCACCGTGCGGCTCTGGCTGGTCACGGTTGTGGCGCTGTGCACCAGCGCAACGCTCGAAGCGCTCACCTCGGGCGCCGATCCGCAGGACAAGGCCGGTGGAGCGGCAGGGCGCGCGCTGTCGGCGCTGTTCTCCCACATGCTGGGCTGGACTGGCGCCTTCCTGCTGATGCTCGGCGTGCTGGTCTGGGTGGCACCCATGGTGTTTGGACGATCGTGGCGGCAGCTGTTCAACCGTAGCCGCGCCGTGCAGGAAGACGCACTCGACGAGCCCGCCCCGGATCATGAAGAACCGCACGACGAGAGCCTGAAGCCGACTGCGCTTGGCCTGGGCGGCGCTGCGCAAGCCCATTGGACCGGCAACGCCGGCCCTGCGCAGCCGACCGTACGCCACCGTGGCATCGAAGCCGTTTCTGCCCGCCGCCAGCCGACGTGGCAACCACCCCCTCGCACGCGTCCGTCGCCGCCGCAGCCTGGTGAGATCTGGCCGCTGCTCGATGCGCAGAAGGCTGCGTCTGCCAATCCTGCCGTCGACACAAAAGCGGCCGCGACCTCGACACCTTTAGCGACACCTTCACCGGCGCCTGCGCCTGCATCCGCCCCGGCTCGCCCCAAGCCGCGTGCCACGATCGTCAGTAGCCCGTTCCATCAGCCTCAGCTGGGACTGCGCCAGCAAATGCAACCGGCGCCTGCCACCGCGCAAGTCGAACCACCTCCCGAGCCACCCAAGGCCGCCGATGAACCTGTTGTCGAAGCAGTCATGACAGACCATCCGGAAGTGGAGACCGTTGAGACACAGGAAGCGGCACCCGAGGTGCAGACGGTGGATCTGGAGGCGGTGCGCCAGGAAGCCGAAGCACTGCTGGCGGAACTGCGCGAGCTGATCACACCTGCACCTGCGCCTGCGACGCCCGAGCTGGCACCGATCGCTGTCGAAGCTGGAGTCGACGCCGAAGTCGAAATCGAAGCCACCGAACCGGAGCCGATTGTCGAGGCGTTGCCGATGCCTGAGGCCGCCGTTCCCGAGCCATCGCTGGAAGAGCTGGAGCCATCGCCCGTTGCAGCACCGGCCACCAAGCCGCGCATCGTTCTGCCCGCTGTGGTGGGCAACGTGGTCTCGCGCGCGGCGCCGCAGGCCGCTGCCGTGGCTGCCCCCGTGCCTGCGCCGGCCCCTGTCGTGCCGCGCCATGTGGACTACCGGCTGCCGGGCGTCGCTCTGTTGACGGCCGCTTCCGCCAACACCGAGGCCGTCTCCCCCGAACACCTGGACGAAACCAGCAACCTGATCACCCAGCGCCTGGCCGAGTTCAAGGTGCCGGTGACCGTGGTCGGTGCCTCGGCTGGCCCGGTCATCACGCGTTTTGAGGTCGACCCGGCCATCGGTGTGCGCGGTGCGCAGGTGGTGGGGTTGATGAAGGATCTGGCGCGCGCGCTGGGCGTGACCTCCATCCGCGTGGTTGAAACCATCCCCGGCAAGACCTGCATGGGCCTGGAGCTGCCCAACGCCCGCCGCGAAATGATCCGCCTGTCGGAAGTCGTGAACGCGGCGGATTTCCAGTCGCACGCCTCGCACTTGGTGCTGGCCATGGGCAAGGACATCACCGGCAACCCGGTGGTGACGGACCTGGCACGCGCGCCGCACCTGCTGGTGGCCGGCACGACGGGCTCGGGCAAGTCGGTGGCCGTCAACGCGATGATCCTGTCGATGCTGTACAAGGCTACGCCCGACGACGTGCGCATGATCATGATCGACCCGAAGATGCTGGAGCTTTCGGTGTACGAGGGCATCCCGCATCTGCTGGCGCCGGTCGTGACCGACATGAAGCAGGCCGCGCACGCGCTCAACTGGTGCGTGGGCGAGATGGAGAAGCGCTACCGCCTGATGTCCGCGCTGGGCGTGCGCAACCTGGCCGGCTATAACCAGAAGATCCGCGCCGCCGAGCAGGCCGGCCGCAAGGTGCCGAACCCGTTCTCGCTGACGCCTGAAGCGCCGGAGCCGCTCTCCACGCTGCCGTTGATCGTGGTGGTGATCGACGAGCTGGCTGACCTGATGATGGTGGCTGGCAAGAAGATCGAAGAGCTGATTGCGCGGCTGGCGCAAAAAGCGCGCGCGGCCGGCATCCACCTGATTCTGGCAACCCAGCGGCCGTCGGTGGACGTCATCACCGGCCTGATCAAGGCCAATATCCCGACGCGCGTGGCGTTCCAAGTGTCGTCCAAGATCGACTCGCGCACGATTCTCGACCAGATGGGCGCCGAATCGCTGCTCGGCCAGGGCGACATGCTGTTCCTGCCGCCGGGCACCGGCTATCCGCAGCGCGTGCACGGTGCGTTTGTCGCCGATGAAGAAGTTCACCGCGTGGTCGAGCACTGGAAGCAGTTCGGCGAGCCCGAGTACGACGAAGCCATCCTGGCCGGCGACCCGGGCGAAGCTGCCGCGAGCGGCGACCTGTTCGGTGGCGAAAGCGGCGACGTGGAAGCTGACCCGCTCTACGACGAAGCCGCTGCGTTTGTGCTGAACACGCGTCGCGCTTCGATTTCTTCCGTGCAGCGGCAGCTGCGCATCGGCTACAACCGCGCCGCGCGGCTCATCGAGCAGATGGAAGCCGCAGGGCTGGTGTCGCCGATGGGTCGCAACGGTCAACGCGAAGTGCTGGCCCCGGGCGGTGGCGATTAAGCGCCGCCACCGCATGGAGACAAGCGATGGGCGAGAACCAGGGCAATCTCTTCACTGATGTACCGACCGGTGCTCCCGAAGAGGTCTTCACCGCGCTGCTGGAGCGCCCCGGGCTGAAGATCGAGCGCATCGTCTCCAATGGGCAGGCCAGCCCGCCCAGCTTCTGGTACGACAGTGCCCAGGAAGAATGGGTACTGCTGCTGGAGGGCAGTGCGGCGGTGCAGATTGAGGGCGAAACGGAACCGCGCTTGTTAAGGCGGGGTGCTTGGCTGCACCTGCCCGCGCATTGCCGGCACCGGGTAGCGTGGACTGATACCAGCCGACCGACCGTCTGGCTGGCCGTGCACTACGGCGCTGGCTGAACGGAAACGACTTCCCTGCGCGCTTCCATCAAGCGTGCAGGCTGGCGCCCAGCTTGTCGGGATTGCGCACCAGATGGATGCTGGCCACACGGCCATCTGCCTGCCAGTGCAGTGTGGCGGCAAGCTCCAGGCGGCCGCTGGTGTCGTACAGCAAGTAGCCAGGCTGGCCGTTAATCCGGGCGCGCCGCAGGTCGCCTCCCGGCTCGCGGCGGCGCCAACTCTCGACCAGTCCGCACAGCACCCGGGCGACCGCAGCATTGCCGCGCACCGGACGCGGAATGGCTGCCACGCGACCTCCACCGTCGCTCATCAAGGTGGCCTCGTCACACAGCAGCGCTGCCAGCGCGTCCGGGTCGCCCGCCTGCAGTGACGTCTCAAAGGCCTGCAGCAGCGCATCGACCTGGGTCTGGTCAAGCTCGCAACGTACGTATTCGCGCCGCACATGCCCCCGGGCCCGCGCGGCCAGTTGCCGGCAGGCAGCGGTATCGCGGCCGAGACGCGCCGCCACCTCATCGAAGGGCAACTCAAACACATCGTGCAGCAGGAAGGCGGCGCGCTCGAGCGGTGTCAGGCGCTCAAGCGCAAGCAGGAACGCCGTGGAGACATCCTCGGCATGGGACAGGTGGGCCAGCGGATCGGCACCGCGATGTTCAGTCGCCGCCGCCATGCCGCTCTGCTCAAGCACGGGCTCGGGCAGCCATATGCCGACATAGTGCTCGCGCTGGCGCTGCGCGCTTCGTAGCTGATCGATACAGGCATGGGTGGCCATGCGGGTCAGGTAGGCTGCGGGTTCGTGCAGGCCGACCAAGGGCGTGTCCTGCCATTGCAGCCAGAGCGCCTGCACCAGGTCCTGCGCCTCGCTGCGCGCGCCTAGCATGCGCCACGCCAATGCCAGCAGGCGTGGGCGCTGGTCTTCGAAGATGCGCAGATGCGCGCCCTCGGCTGGCTTGGCATCGGCTTGGGAGCCGCTCATCGGGTGGTCTCCAATCGGTGGCGCGCCGTTTCGCGCCAAGTCGAAAGCAACGCTACCACACGGTCAGGTTGGTCGACGTGCAGGTAATGGCCACTGCCGGCCAACACCTCGGGCGAGACGCCAGCCTCCCGCGCAATGCTCTGCTGGTTGCCCTGCCAGGCGGCGTGCATGGTCTCGTCTTCCAGGCCCGCCGGGAAGTCGCGCATCACCGCGCTGCTGAGTACCACGGTCGGTACCGGCGGCAGGGCCGGCAGTGCACGTGCCTGCTCCAATACGGCATCGAAGCCGGCATTCTCATCTCGCAGGGTTCGGTAGTGGCGCGCAGAAAATGACCAGTCAACCGCGCTGGCACGCTGCGCATCCGGCAGGCGCTGGGCAATGAGCGAGGCCGGCTGGTTAACCAATCGCAGTACCCCCAGCGGCGCCAGCGTATCGCTGAGTGCAAGCAGGCGACCGAGGTCTTTCCGGAAGCGGGCGTAACGATCGGGAGGGAACTGCGCGGCATAGTCGCGCCCGACCGCGTCGATAAAGGCCAGGCCTGCTACATCTGCCGGGTAGGCGCGCGCGTGCATGCCGACCAACAGACCGCCCATCGAGTGACCCGCCAGCAGCCAGGGTGGCGCTTCGCCCGCAGCAAGCAGCGCACGCCGCAAATCGTCGACCGCCTGCATGCCGAGGCGCGGTGCGGGTGCTGCGTCCGACCAGCCATAGCCGGCACGGTCATAGCTGCAGACTCGCCCGCCGGCTGCCAGGCCGTCCTGCACCCAGGCCCAATCCTGTGACCAACCCGCCATGCCGGCTTCGAGCACCAGCGTCGGTGCACCCTGGCCGGTGCAGTACAAATGCAGATGCCGGTCACCAATCAGCACGCGTTGGCCGGGGGCCGTGCGCGCAGTGGCGGCCTCCTGCTGGTACTGCCAAGCGCAGCCGCCTGCGGCAAGCGCGATCAGACTGCCCAGCGTGGCAACGGCGATGCGCAGGCTGGTTGACCACCGGCGCGCAGACGTGGAGGAAGAGTCGAGGAAGAAGGTCATCGGGACAGGCGGATCAGGTTGGTTGACGTGATGCGACCAACCACATGCCTCTGGCCGGCCGCATCTTCGCTTGCCGTGCCACTGGCGACACGACACCCTGATGACGGATTGGCCATCACGAATGTGACATCGACTGACCTGATAGGCGCGACGATGCTCCCGAATACCTCCTCAACCCGTCGCAGTTATGGCGGATAACCGTCGTTCAGTGTTTTCAGGAAAGCCACCACGTCGCGGATCTCTTGGTCGTTCAACGCAGGTTTTTCCCCTGCACGGCGGTTGAACGGCGGGTCCACATCGTCGATGTTGCCGCGCAGGGCGGGGGGCAGATCGTCATAGGCGACGGTCTTGCCGCGGGCATCGCGGCTGTACCACTTCGCGGGTTTCAGGTCGCGCTCCACATAGAAGCGCACCGCATCTTCCAGACTGTGCATCCGCCCGTTGTGGAACCACGCGCCGCGCTTGGCAGTGTTGCGCAGGCTGGGTGTCTTGAACATGCCGCAGTAAGCAGTCTGATGTGCCTGGTCCTGTCGCTTCGGGCCACACAGGCCGAGGTCGTAGTAGGCCGGATCGGCATTGGCGCCAATCTCCGGGTTGCGCGGCACGGCAAGCACGGCGAACTGGTAGTCAGTCAGCAGCGGATGCGAGCCATCAGCCCCCTTGCTGATCAGGTGGCATGACGCGCAGTTGCCCTTGTCGGGGTTGGCGAAGAGCTGGAGGCCACGTTGCTCGGCGGCGCTCAGCGTTCCCTTGCCATCCAGGTATGCGTCGAACTTGCTGTCGTAGCGGTGGAAGCTGGGGTCGTCCAGTTCGAAGCGTTCCAGTGCACGCATGGCGTGGTCGAACGCTTGATCCGGGTTGTCGAATGCGCTGGCGCCGAACGCTGCGCGGAATGCGTCGGCGTAGGGTGCGCGCTTGAGCTTTTCCACCACGGCAGCACGGCTCTCGTTGGCCATCTCGTCCGGGTCGAGCATTGGGCCGGCGGCCTGATCGCGCAGTGAATTGAAGCGGCCATCCCACATCAGGCCGCCGGTGGGCGGGCTGTCGGTTTCGGTCAATCGCTCGGTCAGGCTGGCGGCCTGCACCTTGTGCCAGATCGGTGTCTGGTTGAGCGTATAGGTCAGGTTGGGCGTGGCGCGCTTGCCCTGGCGGTCAAGGTTCGGCCCGCCAAGCTGCACCGCCAGTGCATTGGGCGGCCCGTACCCGTGGGCAGGGTCGTGGCAGCTTGCGCAGGATTGCCGGCCCGACGCCGACAGCGCGCGGTCGAAGAACATCGCTTTGCCCAACTGCGCCAGCGTGGCGGCATCCGGCATACGGACGGCCTGCGCAGTGTTGGCGGAGGGGGCATCTTTCTGTTGGCAACCAGCCAACAGGGCCAGGAGTAGGGCGCCGGCCACCATGCCCAAGCGCTTGGAACGTGCAATGAAGTCTGTCATGGAAACGACAAACCGCCGGAGCGCGAACCCCGGCGGTCATATCTGCGTAGCGGCAAAACCGCCGCAGACCAAAGGTTAGTTAAGGTTGGTGAACACGTCGCTGCCCATCGACTGCAGGCCTTCCTGGCTCGCATAGCCGAGGTAGCCGCCCACCTGGAAGATGTCTTCCAGCGTCTTGAGCAATGCGTAGTGGTTGTATTGCGTGGTCGACACCGTGCCCGGCTTGATGAACGGCGAGAGCAGTACTGCACCCGTGCGGTCGCCACCGTGGCTCTGTGTCACCAGGTTGATGTTGTACGGGTAGTGCGACACCGATGCCGGGAAGCTCTGCGTGATCGGGAACGTCACGTTCGGGCCCGGCTGCTGGTTACAGCAGGTCTGGCCGGTGAAGGTCATGGTGAGCGTGGGCGGCGTGGTGGTCGTATCCATCGTCTGCGACGCATAGGCGCTTTCATCAAAGTTGATGATGAGCAGACCGTCTTGCTGGTACGCCGGCGAAGCCATGATCAGCGGCACCCACTTCTGCAGGAAGGCATCGGCCGACACCAGCCCGCCCGGCGCACCCGTCACGCATGGCGAATCGTGGCCGTCGTTGCACAGGTTGGGCGTGATGAAGGTGAAGTTGGCGGTGGTGTTGATCGACTGCAGATCCGTCGCCAGGCCGTTCAGGTTGACCACATTGGTCGCGCAGTCCGGCGAGTCGATGATCGAGTGGAAGTACGCAAACGGGTTGTGGCGCGTGGCGTACATGTCGGCCGGCGTACCGCCAGCCGTCGCGGCCTGTGCCGACTGCGTCTTGTCCTGCGTGTTCAGCGTCGGGTGGCCGCAGGTGGCGGACTCACGCGTGGGGTCGTTGCCCATGTCTTCCATGTAGCCCTTCCAAGTCAGGCCCACGGCCTTGAGCTGATCAGGCAGGGTCTTGATGGAGGTGGGGTACACGCAGCCCGTGCCGATAGCCTGGCCATGGTCAGCCATGCCCGAGAGGGCGAAGTCCTTGTAGACCTGGCAGTCCATCTGCGTATCCGGCGTAACAGCCTGGCCGCTCAGCATGGCAACGTAGTTGCCCAGGCTTACGTGCGTGGTGCCGTAGTACTGCTGCAGGTGCGCGCCCTGGCTCACCAGCGTTTGCGACAGGTAAGGCGCCTTGGAGTTGGCGGCAAACGTGGTCGCATAGTTCTGGTTTTCCAGCGTGATCACAAACACGTGCTTGATCGACTGGATGGTCTTGGGGGCAGGCGCCGCCGGGGTAGGCGCGGGGACAGCGGCAGTGGTGCTGGTGTTGCCACCATCGCCGGTACCGCATGCCGCAACGAGGAGTGCGGTGGCAACGGCCGCGCATGAGGCCACCAGCCAGCCCGCTCGGGGAAGCTTGAACATCGAGATTGTCCTTATCTTGTGGGTATGGCGCGCCGGCGCTTTGGCTCGGTACGCCGGCGCGCGCCAGATATAAACAAACTTGTATGTTTGTTTTGTGACAAAAACGCCGTGTGCACCCCGTAATAAGCGGTATCACGCGCGGACTTATTTACAATTGCGCCCATGGCCACCCAAGCAGAACGCACCACCGCCACGAGGCAGGCGCTGATCGATGCCTCCACCCAATTGCTGATCGAGCAGGGCTACGCAGCCTTTGGCGAGGCGCGGGTGTGTGAACTCGCCGGCATCAGCCGTGGTTCGCTGCGGCATCAATTTCCAGAAGGGCGATACGACTTGCTTCCTGCGATGGTGGCATCGCTGCTGGATCGGGAGGTGGCGCAGCTGGCGGCGCTGGGGCCGCTATCGGCCAGTGTGCGGATGCACCTGATGTTGCACATGCTGGTGCAGCGGCGCCAGCGGCATACGTCACTGGCGATTCTGGAGGTGTGGATGGCGTCGCGCGGCGACGAGCGGCTGGCCCAGGCCGTCGGGCCCCTGCTGGCGACCGTGCCGGAGCGGCTGTTCGGGCAAGACCCGAATGGCCCGCCGCAACCCGAATTGCTGGCGCTGCGCCTGTTCCTGCATGGCGCAACGCTGCACAGCTTTGCCGCTGATTACAACCGAGATGAGCTGGCCGACGCTGTGCAATGGCTGCTGGCCCAACTCACGCCACCGCCGGAGCTGAAAGTGGTGCTGGCCCGCATCGGTCATGCGGGCGCCGCGCAACGCACGGCTTAGTTGACGCGTCAGCCGCCCGTACGCTGCTTCTGCAGTATCGCCAATTGCTGCGTCAGGTAGTTACTGGTGTTCGTCATGCCGGCAACGACTTTCGACAGCGCGTTGAACTGCGCGTAGTAGAGCGCCTGCTTGGCGTCCAACTGGCGCTGCATCTGCGTCATCTGGTTGGACAGCGACGTCAGCGAGCTGTTGATGGCGTCGGTGGCGTTCTGCACCATGCCTTTGTCGGCCAGCAGGTTGGTCGATACGGTGTGCAGTTGTGCTGCGTAACCACGCTGGACCGTCACGCTGCCACGGTCGCCCAACGCGCCACCCACTACCTGCACGGTCAGGCCGTCGGCTGCAGAGCCGTTGGCGCCGTACAGGTTCTGCCCAGAGCTGGCAGCAGCCACGCCGTTGATGGTGCCTTGCACGTCGCGCCCAGCCGTTGCAGTCGGGCTGCCGCCCAACAGCGACGCCGCGCCATTACCCGACACCGACACAGTTGAAATCGAGCCGTATTGCCGGTCAGTGAAGGTCAGCACGCCGTTGGCATCCGCCGCAATCGACACATCCACCTTGGCCCTCTGCAGGTCAGGCGATGCGTTGATCTGGCTCTGCACCTGAGCAGCCAGGCTCTGCGGCGTATAGCTGCCGGCCGGCACCTTGATGCTGGTGGTGATGCCGCTGAGCGTGACCGACAGGCTGTCGTTCACGCCGCTCTGGATGGTCGTATTGGCCGGCGCCGAGCCCTGGAGCGAACCCTGCGTGGCCAGTTGCGTGACGTTGATGGCGTAGTTGCCCGCCTGCGTGGTCTTGGAGAACGCCGCGACCTTGAGCATCGAGTCCGTTGCCGTGCCGGTGCCCGCAAACAGGGCGGCCACTTGGCCGGGCGATTTTTTGAGGGCCGCGGTGAGCTTGCTGTCGTCGATCGACAGCGTGCCCTCTTTGTCCATCGTCACGCCAATGCTGCCCAGCGATTGGAACGCGCCGTTGCCGATCCCCTGGCCCAGCACGTCCGTTAACTGGTTGATGAGCGCCTTGGTGCTGACATCCCCCGCCAGCGCGCCGTTGTTGGCGGCGTTGGCGGTATCAAACTTGGTCAGCGCGTTGAGCTGGATACGCAGCGCGTTGTAAGCCTTGACGAAGTTCAGCACCGACTGGCTGGCCTGACCCGCATCGTTGCCGACCGTCACTGTTGTGCTGCCGGTCTTGGACAGTGTGAACGACGTGCCATCCACCACATCCGTAAGGGTGTTGGTGGGGCTTTGCACATTGATGCCGTTGACGTTGGCCAGGGCGTTCTGGCCCGTCGCCACTTCGGTCATGTTTTGCGTGCCGGCCGGATCGTGTGACAGCAGCGATTGCAGCGTCGAATCGCCCGACACCGAAATCTTCATCTCCGAATTGGCGCCGCCGGCGGTGGAGGTCAGCACCAGGCGGTACGGATTGCCGCTGCCGTCATTGACGATGCTGGCCGACACGCCCAGGTTGGCCGAGTTGATGGCGTCTCGAATGCCCGACAACGTGTTGTTGGACGCATCGATCTTGATGGAGCCGCCCGCCAGATTGCCGTTCTGCGTGAACGTGGCGCCGGCGTACTTGCCGTTGGTGAAGGTGCCGCCCGATACCGTGCCGAACGAGAACGAAATCGTGGTGGGCGTGCCGCTGCCGACAGGCACCTTATTGGATGCCTGACCCTGCGCGCTCAGCACCTGCGCCTGCGCAAGCTGCGTCACCTTGACGTTGTACGTGCCCGACGGCGCCGTGCTGCCAACGTTGACGTTCAGGATCGACGTGTCGTGCCCGCTGGCCTTCATGCCGCTGAAGGTATCGGCGTTGGTCAGGTTGGCCATCGCCGTCTGAAAGGTCGACAGTGCGCCCTTGAGCGAACCCACGGCGGAAAGCTGAGCCTGGAAGACCTTCTGCTGGTTCTGACGAACCGTCATCCCCTTGCCTTCAGCCTGCATCAGCTTGGTGACCAGGGTGTTGACGTCGATGCTTGTACCGATGCCAGGGATGGAAATCGGTGGGATATAAGTGCTGCTGGTCGTCGCCATGGGTGAGAACGCGCGCGCGCAAACGGTTGTTTCTTCACAATGTGACGGCAGCCAAGCGCACTTCTTTAGGGCCAACCCTGTCTAGGCAGGCTTTTTTAGGCGGGTTTTGTCAGGAAACCGAAAGAATGCGGGGAGGAGGGCGGCCGGGAGGGGAGTGTGGCCGTTCCAAACACTAGGCGAACCAACCCCGCAGTGTGAATAGGCATCAGGGCTGCCGGCGCTTAAAGTGAGACGGTAGACGTTACAACGCTGCACTGATCAAGCGTGTATCCCATCATGCACTTTTCCCACACCGTCGGCGCACAGCGCCATGTGTTCGACGATCTCAAGACGCTGCTGGCCAAGGCCAGCCCGGCGCGCTCGGGCGATTACCTTGCCGGCCTGGCCGCCACCAGCGAGGCCGAACGCATGGCCGCGCGCATGGCCCTGGCCGACGTGCCGCTGTCGACTTTCCTGAATGAAGCGCTCGTGCCTTATGAGCATGACGAGGTCACGCGCCTGATTCTGGACAGCCACAACCTCCAGGCTTTCAAACCCGTCGCGTCACTCACGGTGGGGGAATTCCGCAACTGGCTTCTCCTGCATGAGACCGACAGTGCGGCCCTGGCAAAGGTGGCACCCGGTATTACGCCGGAGATGGCAGCGGCGGTCAGCAAGCTGATGCGCAATCAGGACCTGATTGCGGTGGCCCGCAAGTGCCGTGTGGTCACGCGCTTTCGCAACACCATTGGCTTGCCCGGTCGCTTATCTGTCCGGCTGCAGCCCAATCACCCGACGGATGACCCCAAGGGGATTGCCGCATCGATCATCGATGGGCTGCTCTATGGCTGCGGCGACGCCACCATCGGCATCAACCCAGCCAGCGACAACTTGGGGGCCATCATCTCCCTGCTGCAACTGGTCGATGAGTTGCGCGGGCGCTATGCCATTCCCACGCAATCCTGTGTGCTGACCCACGTAACCAATACGATGCGTGCCATCGCGCAGGGGGCACCGGTGGATCTGGTGTTCCAGTCCATTGCAGGCAGCGAGCAGGCCAACGCGGGGTTTGGCATCAACCTGACGCTGCTGACGGAGGCGCACGACGCTGCGCAGAGCCTGGCACGCGGAACCGTCGGCAACAACGTGATGTACTTCGAAACCGGGCAGGGCAGCGCGCTGTCGGCCAACGCACACCACGGTGTCGACCAGCAGACCATGGAGGCGCGGGCGTACGCGGTGGCGCGGGCGTTCTCGCCGCTGTTGGTCAATACGGTAGTGGGCTTCATCGGCCCGGAGTATCTATATGACGGCAAGCAGATCATCCGTGCCGGGCTGGAAGACCACTTCTGCGGCAAGCTGTTGGGGCTGCCGATGGGTTGCGACGTCTGCTACACCAACCACGCTGAAGCCGACCAGGACGACATGGATACGCTGCTGACGTTGTTTGGCGTGGCGGGCATTCATTTCATCATGGGCGTACCGGGCGCGGACGACATCATGCTGAACTACCAGAGCACGTCGTTTCATGATGCGCTCTACCTGCGCGATACGCTGGGCTTGCGGCCCGCACCGGAGTTCGAGGCCTGGCTGCAAGGCATGGGCATTGTCGACATGGCCGGCCGCCTGCAAGACGCCACCGCACGCCAGCCGCTGCTGCAGCTGGCTCACACGCTGTAAATGCCGCCATGTCGACGCGAAATCTCGTTCAGCTCAACCCTTGGGCGCACTTGCGTGCGTTGACCGATGCGCGCATCGCGCTGGGCCGGGTCGGCAACAGCCAGACCACCGATGCCGTGCTCGCCTTTGGCCTGGCACACGCGCAAGCCCGCGATGCCGTGCACCAGCCACTCGACAGCCCAGCCGTGGCAGCTGCGCTTGCACAAGCGGGCTTCGCCAGCCTGGTCGTGCATAGCGCAGCCGTAGACCGGGCCCAGTATCTGCGCCGGCCCGATCTCGGCCGCCGGCTGAGCGACGCCAGCCGCGCCAGCCTTGCTGCGGCGCGACCAGCCAAACCGTTCGATACCGCTTTCGTGATTGCCGATGGTCTCTCCGCACTCGCCGCACAGAGCCACGGCGTGCTGCTCCTGCGCAGCGTGCGCGAGCGCTTGCCAGCAGACTGGTCGATTGGCCCCGTCGTCATCGCAGAACAGTCCCGCGTGGCGCTGGGTGATGAGATTGGCGAACTGCTGGGTGCACGGCAGGTGGTCATGCTTATCGGCGAACGCCCTGGGCTGAGTTCACCGGACAGCCTCGGGATCTACCTCACGCATGCGCCACGCGTTGGCCGCACGGATGCCGAACGCAACTGCATCTCGAACGTTCGCCCCGCAGGGCTTGGCTATGACCAAGCCGCGGACAAACTCGTCTTTCTGCTCAAAGGGGCCCAAGCGCTTGGCCGTAGTGGCATCGATCTGAAGGACGACACCCCCGTCGCCAATGCCATTGCCGCACCAACCACTGCGCAACTGCAGAAATAGGGCGAATCGGCTTCCGGCCCCAGGCGCAGCGGCCTGGTTTGTTACGACTGGTCAAGCGCAAGGTGTGCTGATAAAGTGACTCGGCCCTGATCCATCGTCGAGCCAGTCAGCGCCGTGCTGGCGGGCGGCGCCGAGACATTGATGCCACGCCGAAACCTGCCCATTCCGACGCGCGTCTTGCTGGCTCCTGCCCTGGCGGGCCTGGGGTTTGCGCTTCAAGGCTGCAGCGCGCATAGCGCGCCTTCGTATCCAATCTTTGGTGCGTATTTTCCGCTCTGGCTGTTGAGCGGGTTGATTGGCGCCGCGGGGGCGCTGATTGCGCATCGGGTTCTGGTCATGACCGGGTGGGCAAGCTGGATACCGCTCCAGCTCTCTGTCTGCGTGGCGATCGGGGTTGTGATTGCCGTGATCGTCTGGCTGTCTGGCTCGGGGCATCTCCTATGAAAATGGCCGGCCTGCACAAACCCGCACTGCGCGGTTACCTGATCGCGCTGGCGATCATCCTGATCGGCGTGGCAGTGGCGGTCTATGCCTACGTCCACACCTCGCGCTACCCCTCCACCGACGACGCGACCATCGACGCCGATGTCGTGCACGTTGCCACGCCGGTGGGCGGTCGCATCGTCAAACTGGCCGTGACCGAGAACCAGCACGTCAAGAAGGGCGACCTGCTGTTTGAAATCGACCCCGTACCGTATCGCCTGACGGTTGCACAGGCCCAAGCCGATCTGGAACTGGCCCAGGCCTCGCTCGATACGCGGCGTCGGTCGCTGATCGGCGAGCGCTCCAAAGCCAGCATTGCGTCTGACCAAAGCAGCCGCGCCGCCTACAACTACGAGCTGGCCTCACGCACCGTCAATCGGCTGGCCCCGCTGGCCGCCCAGGGATACGTCCCCACCCAGCAACTGGACCAAGCGCAGGTGGCGCAGCGTGACGCCGCCATTTCGCTGCAGCAGGCCAACGAGCAGAAGCGCGCCAGCGCGCAGACCATTGGCGACGAGGCCGATGCCATCGCCATGCTGCACGCCCGCGAAGCTGCGCTGGCCCGCGCCCAGCACGCGCTGGAAGACACCGTGGTGCGCGCACCGCACGATGGCTGGGTCACCGGCCTATCCGTGCTGGCAGGCGAGACGGTCGCGCCCAACCAGTCGATCTTCACGCTCATCCACTCCGGCGAGTGGTTTGCCGTCGCCAACTTCCGCGAGACCACGCTCTCCGCCATCCAGGTGGGCGACTGCGCCACGGTGTATTCCATGATCGACCGCAGCCAGGCCATCCACGGCAAGGTGGACGGCATCGGTGCCGGCATTTCCGGTGCGGATCGGGTGAACCTGCCGCGCACGCTACCCATCGTCCAGCCGTCGGTGAACTGGGTGCGGGTGGCGCAGCGCTTCCCGGTGCGCATCCGCCTGGAGGAACCGGCCGACCATCTGGTCCGGGTAGGTGCCAGCGCGATTGTCGAGATCAAGCATGGCGCAGCCTGCCGGTGACATCGCACGCGGGCCGTGGCCTCGCCCCGGCGAGGTGCTGCGGCTGCTGGCGCCCGCGCCGGGCAGGTTGGAAGCCACCACCCGCATCGCCCTGATCTGCGCGCTGACGACGCTGGTCACGAGCATGTACGGCACGCCCTTTGCCGCCATCTCGGCCTACGTGGTGTTCTTCATGATCCGCCCCGACCGCGTGACGAGCATCGTGCTGTCGATCGCCATGTTGCTGCTGGTGACGGTGGTGCTCGGGCTGATCATCGTCATCGCCATCTTCTGTATCGATGAACCGATGTGGCGCGTGGTGTGGATGGTCGTGCTGTCGGTCGGTTTGCTGTTTTTGACGTCGGCCAGCAAGCTCCGCCCGGTCGGGGCCATCCTGGCCATGATTGTCGGGTACGGGCTGGACGAACTTGGGATTGCGCCGGTGGGTGAACTGGCAACGCGGGCGCTGCTCTATGCGTGGCTGATGGTGGCGATTCCGGTTGGGGTGGTGATTGTTGTGAACCTGCTGATGGGGCCCTCACCACGCAAGCTGGCTTGCCAGGCGTTGGCCCGGCGCTTGCGCCTGGCAGCGCAACAGCTGGGCGAGGCGGGCACCGATCCTGCCGAGCTCACCGCGTGCCTGCGCGAAGGCAGCCAGCAAATTGCCACGTGGTTACGTCTGTCGAAGGTAGAGGGGTCGACCTCGGCGACCGACTTGGCGGCGCTGCAGCAGGCGGTGGCATCCACCACGGCCATTTTGATGGCGGTGGACCTGGCAGCCAGCGAACCGCAGGCACGCTTGCCTGAATCAGTTGCCACGCCGATCATCGAAACACTGCACGCCATGGCGCACATGCTGGAGCAGGGCGGCTATCCGGTCGATATCGAGCTGAGGCTGCCCGCTGGCGTTGCGCTGCCGCCGCTGGCAAGTGCGGTGGCGACGGAATTGCAATCCGCCATCGTCCACTTTGCAGTCGTGGACAACGAGCCCGCCGCAGAACCGGCACCGCCCAAAGCGCGTGGTGGCTTCCTCCTGCCAGACGCACGCACCAACCCGGCCCACCTGCGCTACGCCCTGAAGACCACCGCCGCAGCGATGTTCTGCTACCTGCTGTACATGCAGCTCGACTGGTCCGGCATCCACACCTGCTTCATCACGTGCTACGTGGTGTCGCTGAGCAGCGCAGCGGAGACGGTTGAGAAGCTGACACTGCGCATCGCCGGCTGTCTGGTGGGGGCGGCGTTGGGGATTGCGACGATCGTGTGGGTGCTGCCGGCCATGACGTCCGTCACCGAGCTGATGGCGCTGATCTTTGTCGGCATATGGCTGGCGGCGTGGGTCGCGCAGGGCTCGCCGCGTATTGCGTATGCGGGCTTCCAGATCGCTTTTGCCTTTCTGTTGTGCGTGCTGCAGGGCGCGGCGCCGGCATTTGACCTGACCATCGCGCGGGACCGCATCATCGGCGTCCTGCTGGGCAATGTGGTCGTGTACCTGATGTTCACGCGGGTCTGGCCGGTGAGCATTGCCGGACAGGTGGATGCTGCATTGGCGGCACTGCTGCGCCAGTGGGAGACCGTCCTGCGCACCGCACGCACTGCACCAAGGCGCATGCTGGCTGCACAGGCCATGGCGCAACAAGGCGCGCTGGAAGCAAACGTCGCGCTGCTGCGGTATGAACCGACCTGGGTGCGCCCCGAATCGGAATGGATTGCGCAGCGCCGCCGCGCGCTGGTCGAATTGGAAGCGCTCGAAGGCCCGTTGTTCCTGATCGCCGAGCACACGCCCGATGATGCCCCCTCGCAAGCGCGATTGCGCGGTGTGGCCGAGCGTGCCGGCGTGAGCGGGTTTGCGATCGACACTGGAGCCCTCACCACACCCGATACCACGCGTGATGCGCTGTTGGCGTTGGCCGACGAGCGCCTCGCAAGAATCGCGCGGGAGATCCCCGATGCCGTACCGAAGGAGTCGCTGACGCATGCGCCAGCCTGATCTGTTGGCTGTTTTCCTCAGCCTGGCCGTTACCGTCACGGCCGGGTGTGCGACGTCCGCACTGGACATGGCGCCGGATCGCCCCGATCGCCCGTGGCAGCCACGCACGACTGACACTGGCGAGATCATCCCAGGTGCGCGATCACTGCCCACGTCACCGAACGAGGGACGGGGCGGCTACATATTGCCGGCCAACACCGCTGCGGCGGTAATTCCACCTGCAGCCACATTCGACCCCGCACACGCCTACGCGCTGCCCGAGCTGATCGACGTTGCCGAATCGAACAATCCGTTGACGCGCGTTGCATGGAACGATGCCCGTAATGCCGCGCTTTTGGCAGGCATCGCAAAGAGCGCCTATCTGCCGTATCTCTCTGCCACGGCCATGGCTGGGTATCAGACGGGGCATGGCTCATCGTCGACACCGCTGGGTACCGCCAGCACCGATACCACGGTGCACGGAACGGTGTCGGTGCTGTCGCTGCAATGGCTGTTGTTCGACTTTGGCGGTCGCGCCGCGCGTTTGGATGCCGCCGAGCAGCTATCGGTGGTAGCCAACATCGGTTTCACTGCGGTGCATCAGCAAGTGATCTATGACGTGACGGTTGCGTTCTACGCCTATGAAGCGGCACGCGCCCGCACCGTGACAGCTGCGCAAGGGCTGAGCAACGCCGAGGCGATCCTGGTGGCCGCCAAGGCACGCTACAAGCAGGGAATCGGCACCGTGGTCGAAGTCGCGCAGGCCACGCAAAACCGTGCGCAGGCCAACCTGGCGCAAGTGCAGGCGCAGGGGGCAGAGAGCGACCGGTATCTGGCGTTGCTTTCTGCGGTGGGCATCTCGCCGCTGTCGAAGCCGAAGATTGCCGACCTGCCGATCCGCACGCTGAACCCGGCGTTGCGCACCCCGGTCGACCAGATCGTTGCCGATGCCATCGCCCGGCGTCCTGATGTGCTGACTGCCTATGCGGCTGAAAAGGCCAGCCAGTCGCGCATTCAGGCAGCGGAATCGGAGTTCATGCCCAAGGTGTTTGTATCCGCCTCGACGTCGTACAACTCGGGCCGTGCGGCCGTCACGGCTATCCCGCCGGTCGGCCAGCAGGCGCCAACTGTGAACCTCAACGGCACGCGTTATGGCGTGGGGGCCTTTGTGGGCGTGACCATTCCGCTGTATGACGGTGGTTTGCGCTCCGCCGTGTTGGCACAAGCGCGCAACGATGCCGAAAGTGCATCCGCCAAGCGCTTGCGCACGACGCAGGAGGCCGTGCGCCAGATCGTTGCCGGACAAAACACGCTGCAGACCAGCCTGACCTCGCATGAAGCGGCGCAGGCGCTGGTGGCCGCCGCCCAGACGACCTACGACGCAGCGCTGGCGGCATACCGCCACGGCGTCGGGTCGATCACGGACGTGCTGCTGGCACAAAACCAGTTGCTGCTGGCCAAGAACGCCTACGTCGACACCTACAGCGGTGCGCGTACTGCTGCGGCTACGCTGGCGCTCGCCACCGGGGCGATCGGCGCAACGCAGGACACGGCGCCGCGCTGACGGCCTCCATTGCACGGAGACCGTCGCGCGCAGCGTTACACCGTCTCGCCCGTCTTGCGCTGATCGACCTGCTTGCCACGCGCCAACACCGGCACCAGCGCCGCCCCGGTATGGCTGGCCTTGACCTGCGCCAGCGCCTCCGGCCCGCATGCGGCAACAATCGTGCCGCCTTCATCGCCGCCTTCGGGGCCCAGATCGAGAATCCAGTCGGCCTCGGCAATCACGTCAAGATCGTGCTCAATCACGATCACGCTGTGGCCGCCGTCTGCCAGGCGATGCAGCACGCGGATCAGCTTGGCCACGTCGGCCATGTGCAGGCCCACGGTGGGCTCGTCCAGCACGTACAGCGTGTGCGGTGCCTTCTGGCCGCGGCGCGTAATGTCGTCGCGCACCTTGGAGAGTTCAGTGACGAGCTTGATGCGCTGCGCCTCGCCGCCCGACAGCGTGGGCGAGGGCTGCCCCAGCGTGAGGTAACCCAGGCCGACGTCCTTCATCAACTGCAGCGGGTGGGCGATGCTGTTCATCGCACTGAAAAACTCCACCGCTTCGTCGATCTCCATGGTCAGCACTTCGCCGATGTTCTTGCCGCGCCAGGTAACGGCCAGTGTCTCGGGATTGAAGCGCTGGCCGTGGCACACGTCGCAGGCCACCTTCACATCGGGCAGGAAGCTCATGGCGATGGTGCGCACGCCCTGGCCCTCGCAGGCGGGGCAGCGGCCGTCGCCGGTGTTGAACGAGAAGCGCGAGGCAGTGTAGCCGCGTGCGCGGGCTTCCAGCGTGTCGGCAAAGAGCTTGCGGATGGTGTCCCACACGCCGATGTAGGTGGCCGGGCACGAGCGCGGGGTCTTGCCGATCGGGGTCTGGTCGACTTCCAGCACGCGGTCGATCGCTTCCCAGCCGGTCACGCCGTCGCAGCCATGCCAGTCGTGTTTGACATCAAGCTTGCGCGGTGCCTTCGCATCCGGCACCTCTGCCTGCGCGGCCTTGCGTGCACGGCGCGTAGCCGGTGAAGACAGCACAGAACGGCCCACCGCATCCAGCAGATTGGTCATGAGCACGTCGCGCGCCAGCGTCGATTTGCCCGAACCGGAGACGCCCGTAATCGCCACCAGACGCGACAACGGCATCGTAGCCGTGACGTTGCGCAGGTTGTGGAGCTTGGCGCCGTGCACCGTCAGCCATTGCTCGGGCACCGCCTGCGTGCCCGATCCACGATTCGTTGGCGCCACCACTTCACGGCGCGGCTGCAGCGGGTGCTCGATCGGCTGTGCCAGGAAACGCCCCGTCAGCGAATCCGGCTGAGACGCCAGATCCTGCACACCGCCTTGTGCGACGAGCGTGCCGCCACGCTTACCGGCGCCGGGGCCGATGTCGATGATGTGGTCGGCGCGGCGGATGGTATCTTCATCGTGCTCCACCACCACCAGCGTATTGCCCTTGTCGCCAAGCTTGCGCAGGGCGTCGAGCAGGATCTGGTTGTCACGCGGATGTAGGCCGATGGTCGGCTCATCCAGCACGTAGCACACGCCCTGCAGGTTGCTGCCGAGCTGCGCGGCCAGCCGGATACGCTGTGCCTCACCGCCTGACAGGCTGGGTGCGGCGCGGTCCAGGCTCAGGTAGCCCAGGCCGACTTCTTCCAGGAACGACAGGCGGCTGTGGATCTCGGCCACCACATCACGCGCGATATCAGCTTCGCGGCCGACAAGGTCCAGCCCTTCGATCCAGCGGCGCGTCTGGCTCACGGTCCATTGCGCAATGTCGACGATGGGCTTGTCGGAGAACGTCACCGCGCGTGCCGTCGGGTTCAGTCGCGTGCCGTGGCAGTCGGGGCAGGGCAGATCGGTCATGCCGTCCGGATCGACTTCCTCCGAAGGCAGCGTCTGCTCGCGGCCGCGGTCATCACCGCCGAGTACCGTGTCGTCAAACGCAGCGCGTTGCTCGCGCGTGAGCGCCAGGCCCGTACCGACACAGCTCGGGCACCAGCCGTGCTTGCTGTTGTACGAGAACATGCGTGGGTCCAACTCGGGGTAGCTGGTGCCGCAGGTGGAGCATGCGCGTTTGGTGGAGAACACCTTCACGTTGCCCACGTGTGCCGTGCCACCGCTGTGCATGGCGTTTTGCAGGCCATCGAGCGGGGCCAGCACATGCATGATGCCCTTGCCGTATTCCAGCGCCTGTTCCATCAACGTGCGCAGCGCAGCTTCGTTTTCCGGGGAGACCACGATGTCGCCCACCGGCAGCTCCAGCGTGTGCTCGCGGAAGCGGTCCAGACGTGGCCACGGGTCGACCGTCAGGAATTCGCCATCGACGCGTAGGTGCGTATAGCCACGCGCCTTGGCCCATTTGGCCAGGTCGGTGTACACGCCCTTGCGGTTCACCACCAGCGGGGCGAGCAGGCCGATGTGCTCACCACGGTGGTCACGCATGAGCTGGGCGAAGATGGCCTCGGGGCTCTGCGCCGACACAGGCGTGCCATCGTGAATGCAGTGCTGCACGCCCAGCTTCACATACAGCAGGCGCAGGAAGTGCCACACCTCGGACGTGGTCGCCACCGTGCTCTTGCGGCCTCCGCGCGACAGGCGCTGCTCGATCGCCACCGTGGGCGGAATGCCATACACCGCATCCACCTCCGGCCGGCCCGCCGGTTGCACGATCGAACGCGCATAGGCGTTGAGCGATTCGAGATACCGGCGCTGCCCTTCGTGGAACAGGATGTCGAACGCCAGCGTCGATTTGCCCGAACCGGACACCCCCGTCACGACGTTGAACTTGCCGTGCGGGATATCGACGTTCATCGCTTTCAGGTTGTGCTCGTGCGCGTTGACGATGCGCACCACGTTCTCGCCCTGGACTTCCGCCACGGCGGCGCGCTGTGCGCGGCGGGCGGCCAGCGCGCTTTGCAGCGGCACGCCATCATCGGCGGCTTGGGGTTGCCCAATGCTCGCCTCGTACTGCTTGAGCGCAGCGCCCGTATGCGAGGCGGCGCATGCCTTCACCTGCTCGGTCGTGCCGGCGCAGACCAGCAGACCGCCCGCATCGCCGCCCTCGGGGCCGAGGTCGATGATCCAGTCGGCGGCGCGGATCACGTCCAAGTTGTGCTCGATCACGATCAGCGAATGTCCGGCATCGAGCAGCTTGCCGAACGCGCGCATCAACTTGGCGATGTCGTCAAAGTGCAGGCCGGTGGTCGGCTCGTCGAACATGAACAGGCGGCCGGCGTTGGCAGGCACGTCTTGTTTGACGCGTTTGCGTGCAGCGGCTTGAGCCGCTTGCGCAGCTTCGGCCAGGAAGCCCGCGAGTTTCAGGCGCTGCGCTTCGCCACCGGACAACGTCGGCACCGGTTGGCCCAGCTTCACGTATTCCAGACCCACATCGACGATGGGTTGCAGCACGCGCAACACGTCGGCGTCGTTGGCAAACACGGTGGCGGCTTCGCTCACCGTCAGTTCCAGCACATCGGCCACCGACAGCTTGTGCGCGCCGCGTTCCAGCTTCACTTCGAGGATTTCCGCGCGATAGCGCGTGCCGTCGCAATCCGGACAGCGCAGGTAGATGTCGCTGAGGAACTGCATCTCGACGTGCTCGAAGCCCGAGCCGCCGCAGGTCGGGCAGCGCCCATCGCCGGAGTTGAAACTGAATGTGCCAGCCGTGTAGCCGCGTTGCAGCGCCATCGGCACCTTGGCAAACAGCTTGCGGATCTCATCAAACGCGCCCACGTAGCTGGCCGGATTCGAACGCGCGGTCTTGCCGATGGGCGATTGGTCAACAAAGACCACGTCGCTGATCTGGTCCGCACCGCGCAACGCACGAAACGCGCCGGGCGATTCCGTCGCCTTGCCGAAATGGCGCGCCAGGGCAGGGTGGAGTACGTCCTGAATCAGTGTCGACTTGCCGGAGCCGGATACGCCCGTTACGCACACCAGGCGTTGCAGCGGCACTTCGATCGTCACGTCCTGCAGGTTGTGCTGGCTCGCGCCTTCCAGCACGAGACGCGGCGCACCGTTGATAGGGCGCGCCTGCCAGTCGGTTGCATTGGCCACGCGGCGCTGCCCGGAGAGATAGGCACCTGTAAGCGTGTCGGCTTTTCGGATGGCCGCGGGCGTACCGTCGAAGACGATGGTGCCGCCACGCTCGCCGGGGCCGGGGCCCATGTCGATCAGGCGATCGGCAGCCAGCATGACGGACGGATCGTGCTCCACGACAACCAGCGTGTTGCCTGCATCGCGCAGGCGTTGCATGGCTTCGACAATGCGGTCCAGATCGCGCGGGTGCAAACCGATGCTGGGCTCGTCCAGCACGAATAGCGTGTTGACGAGCGAGGTGCCCAGCGCGGTCGTCAGGTTGATCCGCTGGACCTCACCGCCAGACAGCGTGCGGCTCTGGCGGTCCAGCGTCAGGTAACCGATGCCGACGTCGCACAGGTAGGCCAGGCGCGTGCGCACCTCGTCCAGCAGCAGCTTGAGCGCATCGTCGAGCAGCGAGGAAGGCAACGTCAGTGCATCGAAGAAACGGCGGATGCGCTCGATGGGCAGCAGCATCACGTCGTGCACGGTCAGGCCGGGCAGGGCTTCAAGCTGGGCGCGGCTCCATTTCACGCCACGGGGCATGAAGCGGTGTTCGGGTGCGAGCACGGCGTCGGCGTTTTCCTTGCTGCCGAGGCGCCATTGCATGGATTCGGTTTTCAGGCGCGCACCGCCGCAGATCTCGCACGTCGTATAGCTGCGGTATTTCGACAGCAACACGCGGATGTGCATCTTGTACGCCTTCGACTCCAGGTAGTCGAAGAAGCGGCGCACGCCATACCACTGCTTGTTCCAGCCGCCGCGCTTGAACGTCGGATCGCCGTTGACGACCCAGTCGCGCTGGGCTTCGGTCATCTCTGCCCAAGGCGTATCTCGCGGGATGCCGGCCGCCGCCGAATAGCGCATCAGGTCGTCCTGGCATTCCTTCCAGGCCGGGGTTTGCATCGGTTTGATGGCACCTTCACGCAGTGTCTTGCGCTCGTCCGGAATCACCAGGCCGAGGTCGACGCCGATCACGCGGCCAAAGCCACGGCACGCATCGCACGCGCCATAGGCGGAATTGAACGAGAAGAGGGCCGGTTGCGGGTCGGCGTAGCGCAGGTCGCTCTCCGGGCAGTGCAGGCCGGTGGAGAAGCGCCAGATTTCAGGCTCGGCAGCCTCGTCTGCGGGCAGCACGTACACATTGACGCGACCGCCGCCGCGCTTGAGCGACGACTCGATGGCCTCCAGCGCACGGACACGCTCGGTGCCCTGCAGGCGGAAGCGGTCTGCCACCACGTCGAGCAACTTGCGCTCGCCCGAAGGTGTCATCACCTCGCGCTCAGCCTGCACCCGCGTATAGCCGCTGACAGACAGCCACTGCGCGACTTCTTCCGCGCTCGTATTGGCCGGCAGCTCCACCGGAAAGGTCACCACCAGGCGCGGATCGGCCTCGCGCGTGCGTGCCAGCAGTTCGCTGTAGATGGTCTCCGGCGTGTCGTGGCGCACCGGCAGCGCGGTATCGCGATCGAACAACTGCGCTGCGCGCGCAAACAGCAGCTTGAGGTGATCGTTCAGCTCCGTCATCGTGCCGACCGTGGAGCGCGAGCTGCGTACCGGGTTGGTTTGGTCGATAGCGATGGCCGGCGGCACACCCTCCACATGATCGACCTGGGGGCGGTCCATGCGGTCCAGGAACTGGCGGGCGTAGGCGCTGAAGGTCTCAACGTAGCGGCGCTGGCCCTCGGCATAGAGGGTGTCGAATACCAGGCTCGACTTGCCAGAACCAGACGGGCCGGTCACCACGGTCATCTCGCCCGTGCGCAGGTCCAGATCGAGGTTCTTGAGATTGTGCTGACGGGCTCCGCGCAGGCGAATGACACCGGAAGACATGAGGGGTGGTCCTTGGAAAACGTGAGGAATGCCGGCACGGCTAGCCAGACGGGCGCCGGTCGGCAATCAGAATGCGGGCCGTAAACTGTAGCGGATTCTGAAAAATCGGTTCATTTACGTTACGAGACGCGGGCGCGAGAGTAACGCAAGGCTCCTGACAACGTTTTGTCAGGAGCCTTCAGTGGGAAAGGGAGGGATGGCGGGCGGAGGAGGGCGGCCGATCAGCCGGCAGCGAGTCCGTAGGAGGATTGTTGCTTGCCCGACACTTCCGATACGGGCAGTCGGGGGGTGAACCGGTGGTGCTCCACAACACCACCCTTGACGAAGACAAGCGTCTCTTCCGGAATTTCCTCCCAGGCGTCGGCCAAGTCGACCAAAGGTTCGGACAGCACAAGTACGGCATCGTCGCCCGCGTCCGTGATCCGGGAGTTGTCCGGATAAAGCTCGTGCAGATGCCGGAAGGACGTGCTGTGGAAGAGGGAGCGCGAATCGCGCTCGCTGGAATAGCGTGCTGCGATGATCTGTTCACCGTCGGTCACGCAGACGGTCATGTTCAGCGGGTGCTCGATGCCGTGCCGGTGGCCGACGTGCTCGATCAGTCCCACCATCTGCTCCAGGGCGCTGCGCGGCTCCCGCTGCAGCCCGAACGTGAGCGCGAGGAAGAACATGACCTCGGAATCCGTCGACCCCTCGATCCAGCGAAACAGCTCTGGCGCGACTTCCATCATCAGGTCGCGCCGCAGCGTCGGGTAGTCGCGGATCAGGCCGTTGTGGGCAAACAGCCATCGGCCGTATCGGAACGGGTGACAGTTGGTTTCCTGCGTGGGGGTGTCCGTGGCCGCGCGCACATGGGCGACGAACAGCGGCGACCGGATGGCGCGGGCAGCTTCGCGCAGGTTTGTGTCGTTCCAGGCAGGGTGCAGGCACCGATACCGGAACGGCACCTCGGAATGGCCGCCGTACCAACCAATGCCGAATCCGTCACCGTTGGTGGTGGTATGTCCCAGACGAGATCGCAGGCTTTGGTCGATCAGCGAATGCGTTGGTCGAAACAGCACCGTCTCCATCTGAATGGGGTTGCCAGAGTAGGCCAGCCAGCGACACATGATGCGTTACCCGTAGAGGGAATATCTGGAAAATGAGTCTAGGCAATGCGGTTGGGAATGCACAGGAAAAGTGTTGCGCGTTGGCACACCCTGGGCACTCCCGCGACGCAGCGGCTTATCGCTGCGCCAAGGCCTCACCGTTGCGCGGGGTGGGCGTCTTGCCGGCGTCTTGCGTTGCGTCATGCACGATATGGAGCTCGCGCATGCGGACGGGCAGGGTGCAGCGCGCGTCCTTCAGGGTCGTACGAACTTGCTGCGCCAGCTTCCAGCGCATGTCCCAGAAGTGCTCCGTCTTGGCCCAGACGCGCAAGTTCAGCACCGCCACGCTGTCGTCAAAGCGCATGACCATCGCCATGGGGGCGGGATCCGGCAGCACCAGCGGCTCGCTGGCGGCCAGCGCCTTGAGCGCCTCGATCGCGCCTGCAATGTCGTCGTGCAGCGACACCTCGGTTTCCAGGTCCAGCCGGCGAGTCGGGTTGCGCGTGTAATTGCGCACCGAGTTGCTCCACAGCGCGCTGTTTGGCACGTATTCGCAAATGCCATCCGGCTTGGCCAGACGGGTCATGAACAGGCCGACTTCTTCCACAGTACCGGCCACCTGGCCACCACCGCCTTCAATGTAGTCATCCACCCGAAACGGGCGCAGCGCCAGCAGCATGATGCCCGCGGCAATGTTCTGAAGCGTGCCTTGCAAGGCCAGGCCAATGGCAAGACCCGCTGCGCCCAGCACCGCAATAATGCTAGTCGTTTCAATACCGAGCCGGGACAGCGCTCCGATGACGGCCAGAATGCGGATGCCCCAGACGCTGATGTCGCAGAGGATGGGCGCAAGCGTGGCATCAAGCTTGGCCTGGCGGTTCATCAGCCGGCTCAGCCAACGGCCGGTGAGTTTTGACAACCACCAGCCGCCGAGAAGAATCAGCAGCGCAGTACACAGGCTGATTGCGAAGCGGCTGAAGGTGCCCCAAAGGATGGGATCAAGGTAAGCGTGAAGGTTTTCCATCGTTGAATGCGTATGACATGACCTTGTGGTGGGAACCAGACTTTAGCGCTTGGTTCCCTCTGAATTATGCGCAGACTTGGTATGTCGGTACTTCTGTTGCGCGGGCCTTTCACTGCCTTACATTACATTTAGGGCAAGTTATCCACAGGCTCTGTTGCGTAACTGCTTCCGATCACATTGTTGCGTTTTCCAGTGTCGATCCACGCAACACCACTAGGCGCAACTAGGTGCCTCGCGGCTATGGCTCGGCGGGTGGCGGTGAGTTCGGAGGCAGGGGCTTGATGCTGGCTGCCTGGAGCGCGCCGAGGGCCTCGAGTTGTTTACGTGCGGCAGAGTAGTGCTCGTAGAAGGCGGCCCACTTGCTGAAGCCACCGAGCTCCCCCACCACCTTGATCATGGCCAGATGAGAGGACGCCAACAGCTTCACCTGGTTCTCGAGTGTAGTGATGCGCAGATCCTTGTCCGCAAGTGCTGCCGCAGTTTTCGCGACGGCCTGGTGTGATAGGCGGCGTTGCCAGCGGCGAAACTCGGCTTGGCGTTGCTGGTATTGCGTAAGCAACGCGCTGCGTGCCGGGCTGCGGGTGATCGAGGACGCGGCCTTGAGGGTAGGGTGGTGCCGGGTCACCGCTCGCGCGGTAATGTTCTCGTCGCGGGCCAGCAGTTCCTCCAGAACGCGCTGCAGGTCTGGATCGTCAAGAGCCCGTTTCTGTCTCTCGGCTTCAGTCATCGAGCACACCGCGTGGCGACGGCACTGACAGGTCTGGTCCATCAGGGAACGGACGCTCTCCGTCGGCGGTGGCCAGCAGCTTGCGCACGCCGTCCAATCTGACCCGCGCATGAGAAATCTGGTTGTCACGCCCTGGCGTTGTAGCAGGCCGCGCCTGCGCGTGCTCAAGTGCGGCTACAAGCTTGCCCTCGAGCCGAATCAGATGCGCATGGTTTTCCGGCAAGTTGGTGGCAGACAGGTGGCGACAACCTGCAAAGCATTCCAGATGCTTGGGGCACGGGTCGACCGTGAAGCTGTTTAAGCAGTGCCCATAGGGTGTCGCGTGGAAGCCATCGGCTTCGGCACGCAGATAAGCGAAGGCGGCCTCATCACCCTCGTCAGCTTGGATGCGCAGGAACGAGGCGACGATGGGGCCGCTGGCTTTGCCGCCCAAGATCATCTTGGCCACCGTGGAGGCTTTTTCCCCCAACGACAGTTCCACTTCTAGCGGCAGCTCAATCTGATCCAACTGCTCGGCCAGGCTGCGATGGTCATACTCGTAGCTCTGGGCCACGCTACGCCGATTAAAGCGCTTGGAGATGATCGTGTCGGCGACTCCGAGCCGGAACAACTCGGTGTTCTGCAAGTGCCGCAGCATGTGCGACTCGATACTCAACTGCTTGTCTTCCGGGCTTTGCCCATAGCGTCGGAACAGGGACGCCGACGTCGGGGGCTGTCCAATCGCGTTCGCCACTAGCTTTCCATCCGGCCGGTTCACTGCCATTACGCGCGTCACATCGCAGAGACCATCGGCGCGCTCCTCCACCAGCGAGCGTTTTGGCGTCAGGAACAACAACTCCCAGCTCTGCAGCGTGCCCGTCGCCAGCGGCAACGCTTCCGTATCCGAGAGCTTGGTCGGTACGGCAACACGCAGATACGCCTCGAGCTCCCCCACATGCAGGTAAGTTTGTTCCCACGCGATGCGGCGACCTGGCGGGACTACGCTGCCGTCCGGAAGCCTGAACGAGAGCGTATGGCTGCCCTGGTGCATCGTTTCCTCAAGGCGGTTCAGGTACACATATGCCGCCATATCCAGGCTGGCCCGCTGTGCGTAGCTAGCCCGTTGCTGCTCCTGGATATCCCGGAACACGGCTGCATCGAACCGGACACGATAGCGCTCCATCAATTCGGCTCGCCGATCGCTGTCCATGGCGGCCCAGAATGGATTGCCCGTCAGATGCGGATACAACTGTGTGGCGGGAACGACCTCATGCTCTGCATACCAGGGCAGTAAGCGCCCCATCTCAGTTTGCAGTCGCAGCGTTCGGCGCAATGGCTCGGTCAGATCCAAGCTGCGCTGCAGAGTCTCCGTGAGCAACTCGCGAAACATCTCAGGTACATACTGGGCCTTTTCGAACAGCACCCGGCTGTCACTCTCTTTAGTCTGTTGTTTTTCCGCGAAGTGGCGCAGCATTAAGGCATCCGCATAGCCTCCCTGTACTCCAGCGGGCCGACCTTGCCGGTCGTAGTAAACCCGGGTGCGCTGCCAGTCCGCCGGCAGCAGCACGGCCTCCCCAATACGCAGGCCCGTCACGATCATCATGCGCAGGCACAGGAAGCGTAGCGTGTCGATGTAGCTGCGCGGTGGCTCGGTCATCACGATCCGCACCAACTCCCAGAAGGCACGCCGCTCCGGCAAGCGTTCAGAGCGCTTGCGCTGCTCAAGACTGTCGCTCAACTCGTCCTGGGATTTCAGGAAGGCGGCGCGGCGGCGCGTCAAAGGGGAGCGCGGTTGAAGCACGCCGCAATACACCGGTCCCGCATCCGCGAGCTGGTGCACATCGAACAGGTTACGTAAAACGCTTTCCACCAACGCGCCCAGCTTACCGCTCGCCTGCAAGCCGCTTGCCAGCTGGATAGCACGACTGCCGTCCTCGACCGTCAATTGCCAGGGCTCCTTGTCCGACACGCATGTAGCCAGCACCCGCAAGGGGCGCACGATGCTTCCAGCGATATACCCCGTGGTGTTGCGCTTGACCAGCAAATGCTCCAAGGTTGCCGCCTTGATCAGATCCTGCCAAGCCACCGACAGAGGGGCCGCCGAGAGCGCCGGCGACTGCAAAGCCATCGTTTGCAACATCTGGGGGTCGCGGCCGAGATGGCTCAGGTAGTACTTGGGTGGTAGTACATCGCCGGCGAGTTCGTTGAGGTTCCAGGCATGCCCCTCGGTCACGCGCCCGTCCGGCTCAAGCGGCAGCAACCAACACAGACCCCGCTGTTCCGCCAGCGTGTGGCCCAAGTCCACGTAGGCACGGTAACCCGCGTTCATTTGGCCTCGCCCTCCAGTTCAGCGAGGATTGCTTGCACACCAGCAATGGCATGCTGTAATTGCAGGTAGGCGGGAGAGGATGCCTCGCCTCGCGAGGCATCATGGAAGAGGCGCACCACGCCACGCAGGCCTGCCAGCACTTCGCGATGCAGGCTAGCGTCACGCACCGGCATGAACCGATGGCAGCCATAACACGATGTAATCGGGTTAAACGGACACGCAGGTTGTCCGCTGGTGCAGCCACCAATGCCCGCAATCGGCAGCCCGTGCGGCACGCCGGCGATCTGCTGTTCGCCCTTGAGCGAACTCAATTCTTCCGAGCTGACAAAGCGCGCATGCGCAATGCGGGCCACCCGCTGATAGACCGGCGACAGCCCCATCGCGCGATTAACACGCTCGGCCTGGTTGGGTGAGCCGTCGAAGTACACCAGCCCCGTCGCCAAGTCGGCATGCCCCAGGAATGCGGCCAGCTCTTCCTGGTTAGCCCCCGCGTCCACCAGCCGTTGCGCTGCCGTGTGCCGCAGATCCGTGGCCGTGGCCCGCGCGCCGAGCAAGCGCTCCGTCAGTTCTGCAATCCGCGTCGATGCGTCCGAGGCTGAGCCCACGCAGCAGAAACGCTGGGCACCAGTATGCTGCTGGGCTCGATGCGCCTGCTCGAGTTGTGCAGGAAGTGCCGCCCACTCCCGCTTGACACGCCGTGGTAAGGGCTTGATCACCCTACTGCGCCGCTGCTTCGCCATGCGGAACGTCAAGTGCACAGAAGGAGACACATCGCTGGCATCCTGCCAGACGCGCACGTCACGCAAGGTCAGCATCGCAATCTGGATCGGTCGCATGCCAAACTGATAGGCACTCAGCAGCATCACGGCGTCGCACAGATCCGCAAGGTCTATTTCTGAGCCGGCTTGCACAGTCTGCGAGGTCTCGTCCAGGTAACGAATAATCACCGCCTCCTCCTCGACGGACAGGAAGACTTCGCCCGTGCGCACGCCAGCATATTTATCGTTAGCCGGCCAGGGCAGGGCAACGCTGACGAACTCGAGATACCCCGGGGCCCAGCCGCACAAACGATAGTGGCAGAGCATGCGCAGCAGCCCCTTGGCGAATCCGTAGGCCCTGACTGGCCTATCCAATGCCCGTAACGCCATCCATCTGGGGATGCTTCCTTCTGGCCCTACCACCAGTAAGCCCATAACCTCCGCGTGGCTAAAGTACCGGGCCCCTCCGATGTAATCGGCTACCGTCGATACGTGCAGGCTTTCGGTCAACAGATGCGCAAACAGATGGCGCAGCAGCATCCCGTAGCCACTACCATAGGCAGAGAAGTCGAGATACTCGATGCGGCCATTGGCATGAATGGGGAAGACTGTCGCGCTGGCCGGTGCTTCGATTACGCGCGTCGTGTCATCGAAGTCGTCGTAATAGCGCAGAAGGGGCGGTAGATCAGGCAGTTGCCGCACGATCTGGTCCAACCAGTCATCGGCGTCCTTCACTGTCCATTGTTGTCGGTCATCGGGTTGAACCGGCATCGCGCCCCCCGGCAGGTAGGGCGCGCAGCACCGCGACCTGATCATCGAAGACGTTGTTCCAGACCGCCGCAAGGCGGTCCTCGAACACGGCCCGCGCATAGTTTGCGGGCTGGTCGGACGTGCGAGACCAACCGAAAAAGGTGCGCATTTTTTGCAGCGCCTCATCCATCGAGTCGCCCTGGCTCAGCAATTGATTGAGCCGCACCACCGCACAGGTATGGCGCAGATCATGCGGCGTAATGCTCGTCTTTCCGGTTCGGTCCTCCAACTCCGCCAGCGCAGCGGCAGGCAAGGCCCTGGAGATGCGCGCAAAGAGCGTGGTCAGGGATTCCGTCGACAGCGGGGTATTGGTCTGCGCGTTCAGCAGATAGGGATGATCAGGCCGTCCGCGGTAATTGTCGACATAGCATTGCACCAGGCTGGAGGTCAGTTCGCTGACGGGGACCTGCCGGATCGAATCGGCGGTCTTGATACCCGGCCGGGAGTAGCGGGTATCGGTGTCGACACGCCCTTGTTCGCTGACATTGATCCAGTAGCGGCGGCGCTGCTGTCGCGCATCCAACCCGGACTTGATGGCATTCGCGTTCAACAGCAGCAATTCGCCGCGGCGCAACCCCTGGTGCAACATCAACACAAACGCGGTAAAGACGCGCCAGCGCGTGCGCACGCCCTTAAAGGGGTTCGTGCCGGATTCAGGATCCAGAAGCGCATACATCGCCTCGACGACCACGGCCGGAAGTGCACGCAGAATGTTGGTACGGAATTGGCGCTGAACCTGCAGTTGGCCGTACCGCAGGTTCAGGCGCTGCCAACGCGCATCGAGCCGCGCTAACTGGTTTTCATGCTGCGTGGCATGTCCCAGCCAGGTCGACACCATCACGACGAAGTCCAGCCCGGCACGCCAGCGCTTCTGATCTGAACCCGTGATCTGAGGCTGATTACGGATCGACACGAACCAGCCCTCAAGGATGGAGCCCAAACGCGCTTCGTCCAAGCTGAACAACGCGTCGTCCAAGGCACCAACCCCAAACAACTTGTCGGCATACGAGTACAGGCGCTCAACCGCGTACAGCTTGCCCAGGCACGTCAATTCGGCCAGATTCGCCAGCTCGAATTGAGCCCAGACGCTGGCCCAGTACCGCGGCATCCCACAGCGGTCCACCAGCATCGCACCATGCAGACGCTGCGGAATTTCCGGTTGCTGCACTTGAAGGGGCATGATGACCTACCACGCGAACAGACGGATGTGATTTAGTGCTTCGCTTTTTTATTGCTCGAGAAAAAATTACCGCCGTTGAAATGCCTTCTATTTATTAAGTCAAATTTCTTACAGGATTCCCAATCGACTTGGCTTTTTACATGGGAATATTATCGATATTATTTAAATATAGACGCCGAATATTTCGCATTTCCAGAATTTGAATAAAAATAAATATTTACGCCTTTCACTAAATAGTGGCGCCGCAAATTGGAATAAGACTGCACTCCGCTATCAAATTGAATGCGGAATGTTTCGCGTTCGATCACGCGATATCTTGACGTAATAACACGGCAAAAGAGAATTGCAAGTCGGTATATTAACTAGGCTCGCTTAGTTACAAAAAAAACTGAGCCGGCGCGATAAAAGTTGCCGGCAAATCACTTTTGTCGCGAGATGGGCGGTGCGCGGAAGCAATTCTGTGCGCAGATGATTTCCCCAGAACAGCACTGTGTAGCCAGCCCAACGAGGCCTCCTCGCTCCAACTCCTTCAGTAGATGTGCACCATCTCTGCTGCGCTGGTAGCGCTCCACAGCGTCCAAATCTCTAAATAGAAAGAGCGAATTGAAGACCCCAAAGTCTGCCTTTGACTCAGATAGCTCATCCAGTGGAACAACCGCAAGTTGAATATCTCCGTGCTGTACACGCCTGATGAGATCAGCTGGCGGTGCCGCTCCATCAACGCGATTTATTGTCAGCGGGTATGTGGTCGCAGTGGCGAAGCGTTCAGTCAGCTTCAGAGCAATGGCAGCATCCTGCTTGGAGATACCTGTGGGCAACTGAATGCTCCAACCATAGACTTGCGCGAAGCAGACTTGATAGCCGAATACCCAGAAGGTTGCGGTGACACATAGAGCGCGGAGGCACCGAGAAAAATTGAGGCGCCGGCGCAGCTTTTGATATTCAGCTCTCATGTCCACTCCTCCCCAGGTTGCGAAAATAGACGAAAACAAAGGACTGTCAATCCCTCTGTGGAAAGGGGGGGCTGTGACCTTAGGTGAATTTGAGTGGTCGGCAACAAGGCTGAGTCATACGAGGCCGATAATGACTTCGCCGATTAAGATTGATCACCCCTGAAGGGTGCTGCACCCAGCCGAGGGAGGATTTTTCGCATCTCGATCTTATGGATTATTGACTTCATTCCATGAAGAATGCGAATAAATGCATATCCTTGTCGAATGTGTTGCCTGTTTGAGCCTGAACGCAACACGCTATCCATGCCAGGTCATCTTGGCCGCCGCTCCACGGACCAACTTGGCTATTGCCGGACGAAAATCGCAGCGCGCAAATGGGTTATATGCCACAGAGAAAACGTGGACTGTCCGCGGCACCCGCTACGTAGTGGGCGATGCTTACAAGACGGCGCATTTCTTGTCAATTGGTACCTATCCCACAACGGTCCGGAGTTCGCTGGTAAGGTGCTCGATGCATGGGCCTACGAAGCGGGCGTCACGCTGTCGTTCATCCGGCCGGGCAAGCCAGTGGAGAACGCCTACATCGAGAGCTTCAACGGGCGTTTCCGCGATGAATGCCTGAACGAGCACTGGTTCGTCTCAATGCGCCACGCCAGGCAGCTGATTGAGGAATGGCGTATCGAGTACAACACCGAGCGGCCTCACAGTTCGCTCGGCTATCTGACCCCGGCGCGGTTTGCGCAGGGGCACGAGCAGAATGAGTTTTTAACCCCGGACTCTACGTGCGACTCGTACTAAAACCAGGGGCAGGTCAACCCAGCGAAAGCCGGGGAGATACCATTCACCAAGTTCAGCCAAGTTCCCTGAACTGAACAGTCCCTGGCCAACTGGGTGAAACCAATGCTCCGCCTGGAAGCTTCTTTCTGCCATACCCCTCCCATTTCAGCGCTGAATGCGCTTGTTGATATTGAGTCCGCCCAAGCCAATCTGACCGGTCGCTGCTGCCACGGGCCTTCAGGTCAGTATGCATCGATGCGCGGCCCTTTCGGTGTTCAAAGTGGCCATCGCTCGTCCTCTCCTTACCCGATCGTGCCATGCAGAAAGGTGCCGCGTTCGTGTGGGTTCTTGAGTGGGAAGCCGCGCCATGGATCTGAGCTCGAGATCTATGAGCGGGTACGTGGGTGGGTGATGGTCGGATTGATCGATCACACAAAGCCACCTGGCGCTCCGCACTCACGCGAGTACTATCCTAATTCCATAACTTCCGTTCTTTGGGAAATGACTCGCATCCGCTTTTCTTCTCAGACAAAAAGGCATCTTGGTCACTACGTCTATGCCCTTGTCGATCCACGCGACGATGCGATTTTTTACGTGGGCAAAGCAAGCGGCAACAATCGGGCTTATGACCACCTCAAATCGGAAACGAGCGAGACTTCAAAAAACCGACGCATCAAAGAGATCCGGGAAGCCGGCGCGGAACCGCTGGTTGATATCCTTCGGTACGGGCTCGACACAAAAGAGGCGTGCTTCGAAGTCGAAGCCGCCATTATTGATACGCTTGGCCTCGAAAACCTTACGAACAGTGTTCGAGGTCACGGCATCGAGCGCGGCCGCCAAACTGCTGCGGAAGTTGAGCGGCTTTATGGCTCTAAACCGATCGACGTCGCAGATATTAGTGAGCGGTTGATGCTCTTCTTCATCAACCGGACTTACTCGCCGACGATGCCTGAAATCGAAATCTATGACTGTGTGCGCCAGTTCTGGTCCAACGTGGGCGCCCGCCGTCGCACACCCGACGAGTCTGGCACTCCTCCATATTCAACAGCCCTGGGAATCGCTGATGGTGTGGTTGTGCGCGCGTATTCGATCGCGGAGTGGTTTCCAGCTGGGACTACCATGTCGACGCGTGGCTTTGCTGGAGGGGAAGGCAGATGGGAGTTTGTCGGCCAGTTACTACCAGACCATCCGCTCGTCGGTCGTCGTCTTGTCGACGGTGACTCTGCGGTAACGGCGACCCAGCAAGGCTATCGCTACGTCAACTGACTGCTACGCAGGGTTCGACTCGCTGGTCGCTTACGAACGAGCCTCATCTTCACGCTATATAACGTACTACCAGACGTGACGGGGGCAATCGCGATTGACGGCCCTACGGTAACACTGACTACGACAGCTCCGGGGCAGAACGGCAGCCTGACCTTCAGTGGGACGGCTGGCCAGAAGATCAATTTGACAACGAGCCAGAACGCCCTGGGGAGCTACAACCTGGCGATCCTGAATCCTGATGGCAGCAGTCTCTTTTCATCGCAGCCTGCTGGAGGGTTATCTAACGTGCCATCAGGTCCTGGATCGCAAGCTGATCAGCGAGGCGCTGGGAGAGGGCGGCGTTGTCGTTCCTGTTGGACTTTCCACAGTGAATGTGCGGCGTTGGCGGCCTAGCCTAGTGGTCGCCACGGCTTTGGGAGATCGGCGGATCAAGGTCCTCGCCGGGTTGATGGAACGGGCGATTGATCTGCTGGAGGAAGCGTCTGCCCCCTCGAAGGCGGAGGGTCTTTCTTCATGAATCGTTCATGCATTGGCGATGGATGGCCCCTGGGCCTATTTCAACGCAGTTGTTACGACGCCCGTTAGGAGGGCAGAAATCATGAGCACGAGAGACGTAGTGTTGTGTCATCCGGTCCGCACCGCCATCGGCGCGTTTAACGGCTCGCTCAAAGCCACGCCTGCGGTCGATCTGGGGGCGGCGGTGATTGCCGAATCGTTGTGCCGCTCAGGCGTGGATGCCGGTCTGATCGGCTGAGTCATTTTTGGCAACGTCGTTCAAGCCGGCAACAAGATGAACCCGGCGCGTCAGGCGGCAATTGGGGCAGGGCTGCCGGTATCGGTGCCGGCCATGACCGTCAATCGGGTGTGTGGGTCCGGCGCCCAGGCCATCGCGAGAGCCGCTGACGAAATCCGCCTCGGCTACGCTGACGTGGCCATCGCCGGCGGCATGGAAAACATGGACCGCGCGCCCTATCTGCTGCCGTCTGGCCGTTGGGGCAACCGTATGGGTGATGCTGCACTCCACGACAGCATGCTGCTGGACGGGCTGGTGGATGCCTTCTCCGGGGCGCATTCCGGCTGGCACACGGAGGACCTCGTCACCCGTTACACGCTGAGTCGGGAGGACCAGGATCGTTGGGCAGAGCGCTCGCAAAGCCGTTTTGCCCGCGCGCAGCAACAGGGCCGGTTTGTCGAGCAGATCGTCGACGTGCCGGTGAAAGTCAAGAGTGGCTCGGCCGCGTTCAACGTTGACGAGGCCAACCGGCCCGATACAACGCTGGAAGCGCTCAGCCGCCTGAAGCCGGCATTCCGCCAGGACGGCACCATCACGGCTGGCAATGCACCGGGTATCAACAGCGGGGCAGCGGCCATGCTGGTGGCAGAGCGCGCGTTTGCCGAGCGCCATGGTTTGGTGCCAATGGCGAGGCTGGTGGCCTATGGTGTCGGAGCGGTTGAGCCGGGCTTGTTTGGCATCGGTCCCGTGCCTGCCGTACGCCAAGCGCTGCAGCGTGCGCAGTGGGCGCTGGGCGATATCGAGCGTATCGAAATCAACGAGGCATTTGCGGCCGTCCCATTGGCGGTGGCTGCCGAACTCGGGTTGCCGCACGACATCATCAATGTGGACGGCGGGGCCATCGCACACGGTCACCCCATCGGTGCGACCGGCGCTGTTCTGACGACTCGGCTTCTGTACTCGATGCGGGCAGACGGCATCAAACGCGGCATCGTGACCTTGTGCATTGGTGGCGGACAAGGCATCGCGCTAGCGATTGAAACCCTTTGATCACTTGAATTGTGCGTGTGCCGCTAGCACAATGATAGTGACATCGACCAAGGATATGCCATGCAAAGAAAGACCTTTCGCGATATGCCATGCCCGATTGCGCGCGGCCTTGAGCGGGTCGGAGAGTGGTGGAGCATCCTGATCCTGCGCGAAGCGTTCTATGGGGCGACGCGCTTCGATACGTTCCAGAAGAATCTGGATATTGCACCCAACATGCTGACGCGTCGCCTCAATGGGCTGGTAGAAGAGGGCCTGCTGGAGCGTCGTCAGTATTTGGAGAAACCGCCGCGTTTCGAATACATGCTGACCGAATGCGGACGCGATTTCCTACCCGTTTTGCTGTCCTTGCTGGCCTGGGGGAATAAGCACTTTGCACCCGAAGGCATCAGTGCCCAGGTCGTGGATCGTGAAACGCGCAAACGCGCCGAGCCCCTGCTGGTGGATGCAAAGAGCGGCAAGCCGCTGGACTTCGCGCGCTATGTCATCGCGCCTGGCCCGGCGGCGCCTGAAGGCATGCGCCGGCGCTTGAAAGACGCCGCAGACCATATCGCGGCGCAGAGCGGGCATGGCGAGCCGGCAACGGCAAAGCATTGAGGTGAGCCCACGTCGCCGTCGCCGCCAAAACCATCGTCCGCCGCCCACGTGAAGCAGCGGAGCGGGTGCGTCCCCGGTTCCCGTACCAGCAATTGATTCAGCCGCAACCGATTGAGTTGGTCTCGAGAGGGGGATCAGCAAGGAGGTTGGCATTCAAATGCTGTGTTGCAGCAAGGGCTTGGTCCCGCATTTTTTCCCCTCCGCCGATTAGTTCCGGATACGCCTTGCCCCATAAGGCTTTGCGGGTCGCCGTCGCAGCTTGTATTCGGAACTACTCAAGCGCTGTATCCGCAACTAATTGATCGCTTCACAGCCGTCCGCGTTATTTGAACAACGAGCTTCGATAGATATCTCGCAGACGTCGCTATCGTCGCAGGCCATCGTGCGGGGCGCCGTCACTCGCATGGAGTTCGGCAATCGCCGCACGTGGCTGGCGGGGTCGTCAAAGCGCCAGAGCGGTCTTGGCGATGATGCCCAGTTGCACTTCGGCCGCACCGCCAAAAATCGTATAGGCGCGGCTGTTGAGGAACTCGGGCAGCAGGATGCCGACCAGTGCGCCGTCAGCATGGTCGGCATACGGCGTGACGCTGGCCTCGTCGCGCCAGCGCACGCCTTCCAGGCCCAACAGATCCACGCCGAGTTCAGCCACCGCCTGCTTGAGCCGGCTGGCGCGCAGTTTGAGGATGGACGAGACGGGGCCGGGGCTCTGGCCGGGCTCCAGCCTGCCGAAGGTCTTCAGCTCCAGCATCTCGAAGGCGTCCAGGTCGGCACAGACCTCGCCGAAGCGCGCTTCCAGATGCGGATCGAGCGGCGTGTCGCCATCCGCACGCACTGCGGCCATCGCATCCCCCACGCGCTTCAACTGCCCGCGCAGGCGGGGGCTGAAGATGCCCGCACCGCGCTCGAATTCGAGCAGGTATTTGGCGCAGTTCCAGCCCGCGTTTTCGGCGCCGATGCGGTTGGCTTGGGGCACCCGCACGTTATCGAAGAAGACTTCATTGACGTCGTGATCGCCGCCGATGGTGTCGATCGGCCGCACCGTGATGCCGGGGCTGTTCATGTCGATCAGCAGGAAGCTGATGCCGTCCTGCTTCTTGCCCTCGGTGCTGGTGCGCACCAGCGCGAACATGCGGTTGGCGTGGTGCGCGTGCGTGGTCCAGAGCTTGGAGCCGTTGAGCACGTAGTCGTCGCCATCGGCCACGGCGCGCATCTTGAGCGAGGCGAGGTCGGAGCCGGCGCCGGGTTCCGAGAAGCCCTGGCACCAGTAGTCCTCGCCCGAGAGGATGCGGGGCAGATGCTGCTGCTTCTGCGCTTCGGTGCCGAACTTCAGGATGACGGGGCCGACCAGGCGAACGCCCATCGGGTGCACGAGCGGCGCGCCCGCCAGTGCGCATTCCGTTTCGAAGATGAAGCGCTGCACCGGGCTCCAGCCCGTGCCGCCCCATTCCTTCGACCAGAGCGGGACGAGCCAGCCGCGCTGTTGCAGGGCCTGCTGCCAGGGGCCGGAGATTTCCGGCTCGGGATACATGGAGCTGGTCAGGCGCTGGCCAAGCCGCAATTCCGGCGTCAGGTGCTGGTTCAGAAAGGCGCGGACTTCGTCGCGGAAGGCGACCAGATCGGGCGTGAGTTCGAGATTCATGGCAAGCCTTACGCAGTGACAAGGGAGGCAGAAGCATCGGAAGCGGCGGGCGTTGGGCGAGAGCCAGACAGGAGCGTCTGGCTCTCGCGCCACGCGTCGCTTGCCAGCAGACGGCGACCGAGCTGCGCGCTGTGCCACGCGGTGGCGCCGCCTTGCTGCTGGAACGCAGTCAGCTTGCGGAACAGGCCAGCCACCGGCATCTCTTCGGAAACGCCCATGGCGCCATGCAGCTGCACGGCTTCCTGCGCGACATAGCGTGCCGCACGGCCCACCTTGGACTTCGCCATGGAGGCTGCCGCCAGTACGTCCGCGGCGCCGCCGTCTACACGCAGCGCGGCCAGTTCGCTGGCGGCCAGCGCTTCTTCGCAGCACACCGCCATTTCCGCCAGGCGGTGCTGCACGACCTGGAACTTGGCGATGGATTGCCCGAACTGTTCGCGCTGGCTCGTATAGGACACGGTTTGCTCCAGCGCCGCCTGCATGGCGCCGCAGGCTTCCCAGCACAGGGCAATCAGGCCTTCGGCCAGCACCCGGTGCAGGATGGGCGTGGCGTCGTCGGTGGTGCCGAGCCGCGCATCGTCGCTGACGTGCACGCCTTCGAGGTAGAGGTCGGCAGCGGTGCCGCCATCTGCGATGCGGCAGTTGTGCAGGCTGAGGCCAAGGCTTTGCGGCGAGACCAGGAACACCGCGTGTGCCGGCGTATCTGGCAGCCTGGCGGAGACCAGCAGCCCATCGGCACCATCGGCGCCTGCCGCCAGCACCTTCACGCCGGTCAGGCGCCAGCCATCACCGTCGCGCACGGCGCATGTCTGTCGCGGTGCCCACGGTGCGTGACGATGCGGTTCATCGTGAGCAAGTGCGATGCGCTTCTCGCCCGCCATCACGGCGGCCAACCATGTTTCACGTTGGTCTGCACTGCCCAGCTCGGCCAGCAGGCGCGCGGCCAGCAGCACGCAGCCGTAGTAGGGCGCCGTGACCTGATGGCGGCCGAAGGCGCGCATCAACACGCCCGTGTCCACCGCGCCGCCAGCAAAGCCATCATCGGCTTCGGGTAGCGGGAGTGCGAGCCAGCCCATGTCGGCAAAGTGTTGCCAGAGTTCCGGCGCCGCCATCGGGGCTTGCGGGTTGTATTCCTTCGCCAGGAAGGCGAGGGCACTGCTCTCCAGCAGTTGCTGTTCTTCAGTCAGGGAAAAATGCATGGTCTCGTCCTTGTCTGCCTGCCCACCTACGCGAGTGCGGGCGCGTTGCCGGCATGTTGTCGGTAGCAGGCGGGATCATTCCGTGGGGGCCGCAGGCGCTGTCGTTCCGTCGGGCGGTAGGAATTCGGCCACCTCCAGATCGAAGCCGGCGATGTTGCGATAGGCCACCGGCTGGCTCAGCAGGCGCAGCTTGCGTGCGCCGATATCGCGCAGGATCTGCGCGCCCACGCCCAGCGCCCGCTGCGCAAACGACGGCGGGGCGGGCGGGGCCGCGGTCTCCAGCCGCGTGAGCTGGCTCAGCACATGCGCGGGCGTTTCGCGCTCTGCCAGCAGCACGACCACGCCGCGGCCTTCCGCGCCAATGCGGGCCAGAGAGCGGCTCAGGTTCCAACTGGGCGTCTGGCCCATGGCAGTGGCGTCTGTTGTGTGGCTGCCGGCCAGGATCACGTCGCGCAGCACCTCCACCGCTTGCACGCGCGTCAGCACGGGCTCGGCCGGATCGATGTCGCCCATGACGAGGGCCAGGTGCATCGCATCCAGCGGCGCGTCGTAGTAGGCGTGGAGCGCGAAGCGCCCGTGGGGCGTGAGCAGCTCGCTGCTGTGCGCGCGCTGCAAGGTGCTTTCGGCCAGCAGGCGGTGATGGATCAGGTCGCTGATGGCGGCAACACGCAGCCCGTGCTGGTGCGCGAACGCCAGCAGGTGCTCGCCGCGCAGCAGTTCGCCGGCATCGTCGAGCAACATGGCGTAGGCGCCTGCGGCTTCGCGGCCGGCCAGCCTGGGCAAATCCGAGCAGGCTTCGGCAAAGCCTGCGCGCCTGAGTACGCCGTCCGGCTGTGCTACCACCGGGAAGACGTGGCCCGGCTGCACCAGGTCTTCCGGGCGGCAATGTCGAGCACTGGCCACGCGCGTGGTCAGGGCGCGATCGGCGGCAGAGATGCCCGTGCTGACGCCCTCGACTGCTTCAATGGAGACGGTATAGGCTTCGCGCTTGCGGCTGCCGTTCGCCATCCATGGCAGCTTGAGTTGCTTGCGGCGCTCTTCGGTGATGGCCAGGCACACCAGCCCGCGTGCCTGAGCGGCCATGAAGTTGATATCGGCTTCCGACACGTGGTCTGCCGCCACGAGGACGCAGCCGGTCGCCTCATCGCTGTCGTCTTCGATCACGACCACGCGCTGGCCGGTGCCCAGCGCGTGCAGCACCGCCTCGATGGGTGCGGCCGGTGCCGATTTCATGCGCACACCTGCGCACGCACGGGGCTGGCGAATGCATCGCGCAGGGCGGCCGCGGCGGTATCGATGGCGGCTTCCGCACCGTCGAGCAGCCCCAGCATGCTCATGAAACCGTGGATCTGGCCCGGCCAGCGGTGCACCGTCGCTGCCCCGCCGGCCTGCTGTAGGCGTTGGCCGTAGAGCTCGCCCTGGTCGCGCAGCGGGTCGTATTCCGCGGTGATGATGGTGGCCGATGCAATACCGGCCAGGTCTGCGCTGCGCAACGGGCTCGCGCGGACGTCACCGGCGTGTTGCGCGTCGCTGAGGTAGTGCCGGCTGTACCAGCGCAGCATGTCGATGGTGAGGAAGTTGCCTTGGGCAAACGTCTGCATGCTGCCGGATTCGTCCGCGCAGTCCAGGTACGGATAGAGCAGCAACTGATGGCACAACGCGACCTTGCCGCGCAATTGCTGGGCAGCCACCGCCGCCAGGTTGGCACCTGCGCTGTCGCCGGCAACGGCCAGGGCGCCGCTGCGCGCCCCAAGTTCTTCTGCATGGCTGGCAGCCCAGCGCACCGCTGCGCAGGCATCGTCGGCAGCCGCGGGAAACGGCGCTTCGGGCGCCAGACGGTACGCCACCGAAAGCACGATCGTGCCGGCGCGCTGAGCGAGCGAGCGGCAGAGGTTGTGGTGCGTTTCGATGCCGCAGGTGACAAAGCCGCCGCCGTGGAAGAACACCGTCAGCGGCCACGGTCCATCGCCATGGGGAACATAGAGATGCGCAGGCAGCGGGCCGGCGGCTCCGGGTATGGTCAGCGCGCGCTCTTGCGCCATGGCATCACCGGGTGCGAACGGCGGCATCTGTGCCAGCATGGCCCGGTAGACCTCGGGCGACAGCATGTCAAAGTCGAGTTGAGGCATCTGCGCCATGTTGTCGAGCAGCGCGCGGACTTGCGGATCGTGCGACATCTTCGGTTCCTGATGAAGGTGAGGACGGCAACAGGCCTTCACCGGCGAGACGGCCGGTTTGCCTGTCGTCGATGGAGGTCAGATCGCGAAGCTCGGCGCTTCGCCTTGCACGATGCGGTCGGCGCGTGCCTTGGCGGCGGCGCGCGCTTCGTCGTGCGGCATGATCCAGAAGTCGCCGGCGGCAATGCCCGCGACGATGTGCTGTGCCATCTCGTCGGCCGTCATGCCCTGGGCGATGCCCGTGCGCAGGGCATGGTTCATGTGGCTTACGCCGCCTGGCGCCTCGGTCGACAGGTTCTGCGCAATGCCGGTCGCCACCGGGCCGGGGCAGACCACCGAGACCTTGATCGGCAGGCCCGCCGCCTGCAGTTCCAGCGCCAGCCCTTCGCTCAGGGCAACGACGCCCTGCTTGGAAAGCGTGTAAGGCGCCAGCCAGGGCCCGACAGCGAGCCCCGCCATCGACGCGACATTGACGATGTGCCCCTGACCTTGTTGCCTCATGCGTGGAACAAAGGCACGCAGCGCATGGATGACGCTCCACAAATTGACGTTGAGCACCCGTTCATACACGCGCGTCTCCAGCTCCCAGCATGGGCCGGTCGCCAGCACGCCGGCGTTGTTTACCAGCAGATCGACGTGCCCCAGCCGCCCGAAGCTGAACGCGCAGAGCTGCTCGATCTGCGATGCATCCGCTACATCGATGCGCAGGCTCGCCACGGGCTGACCATAGGCTTCGATCTCTGTCTGCACGTGCGCGAGCGCTGCGGCGTCAATGTCGGCCAGTACCAGTGCATGGCCTTGTTTCGCGAGCGCATGCGCCAATGCACGCCCAATCCCGCCTGCCGCGCCGGTGATGACCGCCGTCCGATAGGCTGCGTTGACTTGGCTGGATGGCATGTGGGTCTCCTTTGTGATGTACCGATCATGAAGTTGCGCATCTGGCGCGCATGGCTTCTTTCTATCGGGTGACTACATGCCGGACATCGTCCATTTGAACGAGGTGAGGGCCTCTGGGCTGGACCACATTAAGGTCGGGTCATACCCCGAGCATGCATACGTTCCAAGGGTGAAAAGTTCGGGTATTGGAGTGGTGAAGATTCGGGCAAACCACTAGCTTTCCGGTACTAGCTCAGACCCGTACGACTCCTATAATTGCCCGACCAAAAATGGGGAGTGTGCCCCGGAAAAAACGACGCCTCGCCACGCAGCAGGGCGCGAGCATTGGAGACGACAAGTATGTTGATGGAGGCCACCCAGACCGAAGGGGGGAACGTACGTGCCCAGTCTGTACCGTTATCCCTGACGGAGTTTGGTGCATTGCTGGGTTCGGTCTATCAGGGGGCCATGGACCCGGTGCCATGGAGCCGTGCCCTTGAGCTGATCCGCACGCATCTGTGCGCGAATTTTGTATCGCTGATCCTGCGTGCGCCGGGAGCCGATCGGCTCTCGCTGGCGGTTCATGCTTCTCCCCAGGGTTTTTCCACGATGGAGGGCGACGCGATTTACAACAGCTACTACTACGCGCTCGACCCCTTCATCGGATTGCCGACGGATCGCCTAGTCACGATTGATGAGCACCTTGGCGGAAGCCATTGGTGCAACAGCGAGTTCTACCAGCAGTTCCTCAAGGCGTCTGACGTGCGCTACATCCTCGGTGCCGACATCACGACCGACGACGGTGCAGAATGCCGCTTCCGCGTCTGCCGCGGACATGACGGCCCCGACTTCAGCGCCGAAGACAAGGCCTTCTGCAGCATGATCGTGCCGCATCTGCGGCGCGCCGTGGATCTGCATTCGCGCATGGATGTGGTGGAGACGGAGCGCACGCTCTATGCCTCGGCCATCGACCGCATGCTGGTGGGTATGGCGATCCTCGACCAGAACGGTGCCATCATGCGCACCAACTCGGCGGCCGATGAAATCCTCGCCGAAAAGGACGGTATCAGCCTGGTCAAGGGTGCGCTTGAGGTGAACTACGCTCAGGAGAACCGGCGCTTCCAGCGCGTTTTGCGCGAGGCCGTCTCCGGCTACTGCAGCACCGCGCTGCCGGTGGTGGAGGCGATGTCAATCACGCGGCCTTCGGGCAAGGCGCGCTTTGGCGTGCTGATCCGCTCGATTCCGTTGGGCGAGTGGTCGGAGGACAGCAAGCACCGGCCGGCCTGCGTGATCTTCATTCGCGATCCGGAGCGCAAGTCGCAGGCCTCGCAAGAGGTCGTGCGCAAGCTGTTCGATTTCACGCCGGCCGAAACGCAGCTCGCGCTGCAGCTGGCAGATGGTCTCACGCTCGAAGAGGCCGCCGATGAACTTTGCATTGCCAAGAATACGGCGCGTGCTCATCTGCGGGCGATCTTCGCCAAGACCGGCGTGACCCGGCAAGCGACGCTGGTGCGCATGCTGCTGAGCAGCGTGGTGTCGCTGGGCTAGCGTTCCTTCTTCACCCTTCCCGACGGGCCCCAGGCATGACGTGCCTAGGGCCTGTTTCTTTGCGCCGTTACTTGTTGTCCAGCTTGGCGCTGACCACCAGCGGGAAACCTTGCGGTGTGGTCACCACAGCACGCCACTCGTGCGGCCCCTGCGTCAACGGCTCGGCCAATTGCGCGCCTTGCGCGAGCAAGCGATCTAGCGCCTCGCGAATGTCCTCACCAGGCACCACCGCAAAGGCCGGCGCGGGCTGAGCATGCAGCCGCTCGCCGCCGGCCACGAGCGCGATCGTCAGCGGACCGGCATCCAGCGCGCAATAGCGTTCGCCGTCCCTGAACTTCACGGCGAGCCCCAGGCCCTGCTCAAAGAACGGCAACGCGGCCGAGACGCCGTCAACCGGATACAGCAGAAGCTTGCACTGCATTTGAGTCTTCCCCACGGATAAGGCGCACGAGCGCCGCAATGACGAGGCACGCGCGCCTGCCCGCGATGCCGCGCGCGTGGCGGCCGGGTGATGACGCGTATGCGAAGGCGGTGCGCCGTGCACGGCTTATACCGCTGAGCGGCCCGTGCGTCGGCGCACCACGGCACATCTTAGGGACCGCACGCCGCTTCGCATAATCCAATCAGACGATGTTGCGAGCCTGTCGCCCGATGACACTGCATACACGCGGGCCAAAGTCACCACGCCGCCGCTGGCGCCACATGGTGCGACGCCACAGACGACGACCGGCGTATCCCGTGCGGTTGATTCCGCGATATTCCGTTCAATTCAGCCCAATTGGAATGATTCCACATGAAATTCTCCATCATCTACGAAGCTCAGATGGTCGACACGTCGCGCAAGAACGAAGCGCGCGTTTTCAACGAGATCATCGAGCAGTCGCTACTTGCTGAGCAGGTGGGCTTCGACAATGTCTGGGCGGTGGAGCACACCGCGCTGACGCAGTATGCGCATATGTCGGCGCCCGAGACGTTCCTCGCTTTCCTCGCCGGCAAGACCACCCGCCTCGGGATCGGTCATGGCGTGGTGTGCCTGCCGCCGGCAATGAACCATCCGGTCAAGGTGGCGGAACGGATTGCGACGCTGGACATCTTGTCGGGCGGCCGCGTGCATTTCGGCATGGGCAAGGGCGGTACGCAACAGGAGGCAGGCACCTTCGGCTACGACCTCGCCGAGCTGCAGCCGATGATCGAAGAAAGCATGCACCTGATCCCGAAGATCCTGAAGGACGGGCACGTCGAGCATGACGGCAAGTACATCAAGATCCCGAGCCGCCCGATCCATCCGAGCCCGCTGCAGCAACCGCATCCCCCGCTCTACATGGCTTGCACCCGCGAACATACGCTGGTGACGGCTGGCGAGAGCGGCATTGGCGCGCTGGTGCTGGGCTTCTCGGGCCCGGACGAGATCGCCAAGAAGAACGCCATCTACCGCGAGGCTTTCCGCAACCGGAAAGCGGAGAATCAGGTCGGTTTCCGTCCGACCGAGCATCTTGCAGCCCTGTGCGCGGCAACGGTGCTCGACGATCGCGGGAAGGCACGCAAGATCGGTCTGCGCGGCCAGCGATTCTTCGCGGAGTCGATCGCCTATTGGTATCAGGGCGGCCCAGCACCGACGGTCGACGAGCATCTCTCGGCCGAAGACCAGGAAGCGCTGCTGGCCAAGGACAAGGAAAAGGTCGTGGCCTACCTGTCGGAAGAGCACATCCCCATCGGCGACGAGCACCTCAGCAACTACACCGTCGCTCAGGATGCCTACGGCACGCCGGAAGACTGCATCCGCTATGTCCAGCGACTGCTAGACGCCGGCGCAGACGAGATCCTCTTCCTTTTCCAGATGGGCGGCATCCCGCACGACGTGATCCTCGAAACGATCCGCAACATCGGCGAGCACGTCATTCCGCACTTCCGCAAGCAAGGCCAGGCGCTGCGCATTGCCTGACATGCCTGCCGGCCGCCGGCTGCCTAGTCCCCTCAGACGATGGCAGCCGGCGGTTGCAGTGCGAGCATCAAGCCACGATACGAAATGCCGACGCAGGCATCGGCAAGAGGAGACAAGCGGTGCACCGAGACTTCGATTCCCAGACCCTGGCTGCAGAACTGATCGCGCGCGCTCACGCCCTGGCGCCTACCCTGGCGCAACGCGCGGAGCAAGCCGAGCAGGGCGCGCGCGTTCCCGAGCAAACCGTGGCCGACATGCAGGCCGCGGGTTTCTTCAAGGTCCTGCAGCCGCGCCGCTATGGCGGCTATGAGCTGGACCCGCAGACCTTCTTCGACATCCAGATGGCCCTGGCCAAGGGCTGCATGTCCACCGCCTGGGTGTATGGCGTGATCGGGGTACACAACTGGCAGCTGGCGCTGTTTGACGCGCGTGCCCAGCAGGAAGTCTGGGGCGAGGATCCCGCCACGCTGATTGCCTCGTCCTATATGCCGGTGGCCAAGGTCACCACGGTCGAAGGTGGTTTCCGCGTGTCGGGGCATTGGAAGTTCTCCAGCGGCAGCGAGCTGTGCGACTGGATCTTCCTCGGCGGTCTGGTGCCGCCGTCTGCGCCGGGTAACCCGCCGGAGTACCGCACCTTCCTGCTGCCGCGCGCGGACTACACCATCGCCCGCAACTGGGACGTGATGGGCCTGCGCGGCACCGGCAGCCACGACATCATCGTCGATGATGTGTTCGTGCCCGACTACCGCACGCACCGCGCCACCGATGGCGCCATGGGTACCAGCCCCGGGCTGGCGTTGAACGATTCGCCGCTGTATCGCCTGCCGTTCGCGCAGATTTTCGTGCGCGCAGTGTGCACGGCCTGCATCGGCGCGCTGGAGGGGGGGCTGGAAGACTTCCTCGGCTTTGCGAACGGGCGCGTCAGTGCCAACAGTGGCGGCAAGACGGCCGATGATGGCGGCGCGCAACTGGCCTGTGCCGAAGCCGCCGTGGGCATCGACGAGATGCGCATCATCCTGCAGCGCAATTTCAACGAACTGATGGAAGCTGCCAAGAGCGGCAAGCAGATCGAGCTCGAGCGCCGGCTGCATTTCCGCTACCAGTCTTCGCAGGTGGCGGAGCGCTGCGCCCGGCTGGCCAACGGCCTGCTGCGCTATTCCGGCGGCAACGGTATCTACAACACGAATCCGCTGGTCCGCCGCTTCCTGGACCTGCACGCCGCACGCGGGCACTACGCGAACAATGTCGATCGCTTCGGCCAGAACTTTGGCGGCGTGATGATGGGTCGCACCAACACCGACTTCTTCATCTGAGGCGGAAGGAGCGGAGCATGAGCGAGAGCAAGAGCGGGGCACAGGCATTCGGGCAGACTTCTGGGCAGGCGCAGGCGGCCCAGATTGTGGAGTTCGACGTGGTGGTGGTTGGCTCGGGTGGGGGTGGCATGCTGGCTGCGTGCCGCGCGGCAGATCAAGGGCTGTCGGTGGTGGTGCTGGAGAAGAGCGGCCAATACGGCGGCACCACTGCGGTGTCAGGCGGCGGCATCTGGATCCCGCTCAACCACCACATTGAAGAGGCGGGCGGTAAGGATAGCTACGATGCGGCGCTCACCTACCTTGAGGCCTGCACGCAGGGGCTGTCGTCACCGCAACGTTTGCGCGCCTATCTTGAGCAGGCGCCGCGCATGTTGCGCTATCTGGAAGAGCGCACGCGCGTGCGTTACTACTCGCTGCCGCGCTATGCCGACTACTTCCAGCGTCTGCCGGGCGCCATGCCGGGCTATCGCGCGCTGGACCCGATGCCGTTCGACGGCGCCGCGCTGGGTGACGAGTTCAAACGCCTGCGGCCGCCATCGCCCGGCACGCTGGTTGGCGGCCGCGTGGCGGTGACGTCAGCCGAGGCCCATACCATGTGGACGCGTTCGCGCGGCTGGCTTGGCGTGACGGTGCGGCAGTTTGCGCGCTACTGGCTCGACCTGGGCTGGCGGCACAAGACGCCGCGCGACAAGCGGCTGACGCTGGGCAACGCGCTCGCGGGCGGGCTGCGCCACGCCATGCTCGAACGCAAGATTCCGCTCTGGCTCGACACGGCGCTGAACGATCTGATAGTGGAAGACGGCCCGAAGGGCCAGCGTGTTGCCGGCGTGGAAGCCACGCGCGAAGGGCGTCCCCTGAGCGTGCGTGCCCGGCGCGGCGTGATTCTTGCCGCAGGCGGTTTCGAGCGCAATCAGGCCATGCGCGAGCAGTATCTGCCGCGCCCGACCCAGGCCGAATGGAGTGCCACGCCGCCCAACAACACCGGTGACGCGATTCGCGCCGCACAGCGTCTTGGCGCTGCGCTCGATCTGATGTCGCACGTGTGGGGCGCGCCGACCGTGCACGTGGTGGGCGAAGAGAAACAGCGCGCGATCTTCATCGAGCGTGCCGCACCTGGCTGCATGGTGGTCAATGGCAAGGGGCGGCGCTTCGTCAACGAAGCCGCGCCGTATTCCGAATTCGTGCCGGCCATGTACCGGGATCACGAACGGACCGGCTGCAGCGTGCCGGCCTGGATGGTGTTCGACGCGACCTTTCGGCACAAGTTTGCGTGCGGGCCGATCTTGCCGGGCTCGGTCATGCCGGATCACCGCATTCCCGCAGCGTTCCGCAGCCTGCTGGTGCGCGCCGACACCCTGGAAGCGCTCGCCGCCAAGACGGGCATCGACGGTGCCGGCCTGGCTACCACCGCGGCCCGCATGAACGAGTATGCGGCAACCGGCGTGGATACCGAGTTTGGCAAGGGCGACAACGTGTTCGACACCTACTACGGCGACCCGAGCACGAAACCCAACCCCTGCCTCGCGCCGATCGACCGCGCGCCGTTCTACGCCGTGCGGATCGACGCCGGCGACATCGGCACCAAGGGCGGTTTGCTGACGGACGAGCGTGCCCGCGTGCTGCGCGAGGACGGCTCGTGCATCGAGGGCTTGTTTGCCATCGGCAATACCAGCGCTTCGGTGATGGGGACGAGCTATCCGGGCGCGGGTTCGACGATCGGGCCGGCCATGACGTTCGGTTTCATCGCGGCGGACACGCTGGCCAGCGAAGTTGCTGTCCGCAGCCAAGAGCCTGAGCGAGCGACGGCAGCGGCGTAGGAAGACGAACGCAGGACACGTTTTTTTGGGGCACGCAGTGGCGGCGCCCTTGTACATGGAGACGCATCATGAGCCAAGACATTTCCACCAAGCTGCGCGAAGACATGTTGTCGGCCATGCGGCGCATGGCCCGTTCGGTCGCGGTTGTGAGTTGCCGCGACAGCGAGCGGCGCTATTCGATGTCGGTGACGGCAGTCGATTCCCTGTCGGCTGATCCGCCTTCGCTGCTGATCTGCATCAACCGCAATTCGTCGATCTATCCGCCGCTGGATGCGGGCGTGGATTTCTGCGTGAACCTGCTGGCGGTTGACCACCGCGAGATCGCGGTGGATTGCAGCGGCCGCCTCAAGGGCGAAGACCGCTTCACGACCGCCGAGTGGGATGCCGATCCGCAGAACGTGCCTTATCTGCGCGATGCGCAGGCGGCCCTGATCTGCGAGCAGGACGGGCGCTTCGACTACGGCACGCATGCCGTCTTCATCGGCCGGCTGCGTGAAGTGCGCCTGTCGGGCGAAGTGGCACCGCTGGTGTATGTGGACGGCCAGTATTCCAAGTCGGCACCGCTGATGGGCATGTGCGCGGTCTGAAGCCCGCAGGAAATTGGCAGGAAGGAAGGGGTAAAACTATGAGCCATCGTGTTGAAGGCAAGATTGCCATCGTGACTGGCGCCGCCAGCGGCGTGGGCAAGGAAGACGCGCTGCTGCTGGCGCGCCACGGCGCACGCGTGGTGTTGACCGACCGCGATGAAGACAGCGGAAATGCCGTGGCACGCGAGATTGGCGATGCCGCCGTCTTCGTGAAGCACGACATCAGCAGCGAGGCGGATTGGGAACGCGTGATGGCCACGACGCAAGCGCGTTTCGGTGCGCCGGACGTGCTGGTCAACAACGCCGGCATCCTCGCCCTGGGCACGGTGGAAGACACCACGCTCGACCTGTGGCAACGCATCATGCGCGTGAATGCCGATGGCTATTTCCTCGGCTGCAAATACGGCGTGGCGGCCATGAGGGCGGGCGGCGGCACGATCATCAATATGTCGTCGGTGGCAGCGCTGGGTGGCATGGCGCATTTCTGTGCCTACAGCGCCAGCAAGGGTGCGGTGGCGGCACTCACGCGCAGCGTGGCGGCCCACTGCAAGCAGCAGGGCTACAGGATCCGCTGTAACTCGGTGCATCCGGACGGCATCCTGACGCCGATGACGGAGGCACTGCTGCCGCCGGCGGCCAGCGCAAGCGCGGAAGATTCCGCACGCAGGCAAGCCGCCCTGCAACGGATGGCGGACCCGCGCGACATTGCCAATCTCGTGCTGTTCCTGGCGTCCGACGAGTCGCGCTTCATCAATGGCGCCGAACTGCGCATCGACAATGCGCAAACCATCATGGGCTTGGCCTGAAGCGAGTCATCATGGTGCTACCGCAATTTCATCGGCTGCAGATTGCCGAGGTCGTGGCCGAAACCGACGATGCACGGTCGCTGGTGTTCGATCTGCCCGAATCGCTGCGCGACGTATTCGCCTACCGGCCGGGCCAGTTTCTGACGCTCAGGGTGCCCGTCAACGGTGCCGCGCAGCAGCGCTGCTATTCGCTTTCCAGCACACCCGAGGTGGACGATGCGCTGCGCGTGACCATCAAGCGCGTGCGTAGCGGACAAGTCTCGAACTGGATCTGCGATCACCTTGGCGCGGGTGACACGATCGAGGTCATGCCGCCGGCGGGTGTATTCACGCCGCGCGCGCTGCATGGCGACTTCCTGCTCCTGGCTGGCGGCAGCGGCATCACGCCGGTGCTGTCCATCGCCAAAGCCGCGCTGCGCCATGGCCGCGGCAACATCACGCTCGTGTACGCCAATCGCGACGAGAACGCCATCATCTTCCGCGATGCGCTGCGCGAATTGGCAGCGCAGCACCCGGGGCGGTTGCGCGTGATCCACTGGCTCGACAGCGTGCTGGGGCCGCCTTCGTCGCGTCAGCTGGAAGAGCTGGTGCGTCCGTGGAGCCTGGCCGATTGCTTCATCTGCGGGCCCGCGCCGTTCATGGACTGCGCACAGGCGGCGCTGCAGGCGCTTGGCGTGCCGCCGGGCAACATCCATCTGGAGCGGTTTGGCGCCGCGCCCGCACAGCCTCCAGCCGAAGCGCCACGTGCGTCGACGGCGGCGCCGGAGGCCGAAGCCTTGGCCCCGTGTGGGCCGGTGCCGATGACGGTGGAGCTGGACGGCACCGCGCATCGCGTCACCGCCCAGGCCGGTGAAACCGTGCTCGATGCCCTGCTGCGCGCCGATATTGCGGCCCCCAATTCGTGCCGCACCGGTTTGTGCGGGGCGTGCATGTGCCGCGTCGAAGGCGGCAGCGTCAGGCTGGGCGAAAACCATGTACTGGATGCGGCCGACCTGGAGGCCGGCTGGACGCTGGCCTGCCAGGCCGTGCCTGTCGGCGATGAAGTTCACCTGAAATTCCCGGACTGACATGATCACTTCCGACACCATCGAAAGCGCCGCCACGACGCGCGATTCCGAGCTGGAGCGCGCGCAGCCCGCGGTCACCATTCCCGAGCTGCTCTGCCGTGCCGCCAAGCAGTACGACCAACGCGTGGCCATCCAGGAGGATGGCTTGCGACTCACCTACGCCGCGCTCAATGTGCAGCGTGTCGAAGTCGCAAAGGCGTTGCTCGGGCTGGGGGTCGAACCCGGCGACCGCGTGGCCGTGTGGGCGCCGAACCTGTCCGAATGGATTCTGACCACGCTGGCCACGCAAAGCATTGGTGCGGTGCTGGTGCCGATCAACACCCGCATGAAGGGGTTGGAGGTGGCGGCCACGCTGGCCGATAGCGGCGCCCGCGTGCTTTTCTGCATCGACCACTTCCTCGGCGAGACCTATCCGGAACTCCTGGCGCCGCACAAGCCGGCCAGCCTTGAGCACGTGGTGGTGCTGCGCCCGCGTGCGGAGCGGCCCACGGTCGACGGAGAACTGCTGTGGGCGGATTTCCTTGCGCTGGCCGGCAAGGTGGACGATGCACAATTCCGCGCCTGCGAGCAGCGCGTGACCGGTGAAACCGTGATGGACATCATGTTCACCTCAGGCACGACCGGCCGCCCGAAGGGCGTGATGACATCGCAATCGCAGAACCTGCGCGCGGTTGATGGCTGGGCGTATATCACGGGCCTGGAGACCGGCGACCGCTACCTGATCGTCAACCCCTTCTTCCACACATTCGGCTACAAGGCCGGCTGGCTCGCGGCGCTCACGCGCGGCGCTACCATCCTGCCCCACCTGGTGTTCGACGCCGATGCGGTGATGACGCGCATCGAGAACGAACGCGTGACCGTGCTGCCCGGGCCACCGACGCTGTATCAATCGCTGCTGAACAGCCCGCGCCTGCGCGAGTTCGATCTGTCGTCACTGCGCATGGCCGTGACCGGGGCATCGGCGATCCCGCCTGTGCTGATCGAGCGCATGCGCACCGAGCTGGGCTTGCGTGACATTCACACCGGCTACGGCCTGACGGAATCGTGCGGCTTTGCCACGCTCACCCGCACCGGCGACAGCGCCGAAACCGTGGCGCTGACCTCCGGCTGCGCCATGCCCGGCGTCGAACTGCGCTGCGTAGATGCCCAAGGCCAACCCGTGCCGCCCGATGAGCCGGGCGAAGTGCTGGTGCGCGGCTACAACGTCATGCGCAGCTACTTCAACCAGGCCGATGCCACGGCCGCGACCATCGATGCCGATGGCTGGCTGCATACGGGCGACATTGGCGTGCTGGATAGCCGCGGCTATCTGCGCATTACGGATCGCATCAAGGACATGTTCATCGTCGGGGGCTTCAACTGCTATCCGGCGGAGATCGAGAAGCTGCTGGCCTCGCACCCGGCCATCGCGCAGTGCGCCGTGGTCGGGATGCCGCACGATCGGCTGGGCGAGGTGGGCAAGGCCTATGTCGTCCTGCGCCATGGCGCCCGCCTCACTGCGGACGACCTGATCGGCTGGGCGCGGCGCTGCATGTCCAACTACAAGGTGCCCCGCGAGATCGCCTTCGTGCAGACGCTGCCGATCAGCGCGTCGGGCAAGATCCTCAAGTACCGCTTGCGCGAGTCCTGAACCCGCGCGGAGAGGCGTGACCGCCCATGGTGAAAGTCTATACACTCGACGGGATCACGCCCGTCGTGCATCCGGATGCTTTCGTGCATCCGGATGCCGTTCTGATCGGTGATGTGATCGTGGGGCCGGACTGCTATGTCGGCCCCTGCGCGTGTTTGCGCGGCGATTTCGGCCGCATCCGGCTGGAGCGTGGCGCGAACATTCAGGACACCTGTGTCGCGCATTCGTATCCGGGCGTCGAAGTCCTGGTCGAAGAGGACGGGCACGTCGGCCACGGCGCTGTCCTGCACGGTTGCCGCGTGGGGCGCAATGCCCTGATCGGCATGAACTCGATCATCATGGACGGCGCCGTGGTGGGTGCCGATGCCATGGTCGCTGCCGGCGCGTTCGTCAAGGCCGGCATGGCCGTTCCGCCAGGAACGCTGGTGGCAGGCATGCCTGCGCGCGTGGTCCGCACACTGAGCCCGGAAGACATCGCAAGAAAGTCGGCCGGCACGCGCATGTATCAGGAGCTTGCGCGCCGGTCGCTGGCTGGCATGCGCCTTGTCGAACCGCTGCGCAGCGAGTCGGCCCGCCAGCGTGGTGCCGACGACGAAGCGCAGGATTGATTGGCGGACGTCGTGTTCACGGGTGCGGCCGCTACACGAGCCCTCTGCGGTGGCAGAGGGCCTTAGGGTTGCGTTGTCAGGCGCATTGTCTGCCGCCCTCAAAGAATTGACGGTACCAGTCGCGCAATTGGAACAGCGGCCCATCGCCATCGCAGAGCAGCGGCGATGGCCGATAGATCTTGCGTTGCCAGATGACGACGTCCTGATCGAAGGCCTCGTGCGCCGAGTGGGCGTATTCCTGTGCAATGGCATCGGTATCAGGCAGCGCTGGGTCTCGCTTGATCTTGATGCCGTAGCAAACATCGACATGCTCCGTGTCGACCGGGGTGTGGATGTTCACTTGCTTGCTGGCATAGGTGCCTTCCATCGTGACGTGCTGCACGGCCGGACCATAGTAGGTGGCCTCGGTGGTGAGCTTGTGGCCCAGCGTCGGGTGGCCGCCGATGGTGGAGCGCTGTGATGCGATATGGCCATCGAAATGCACTGTAATGTCTTCGATGGGGGCTCCATGCACATAGGTGAAATGCGGTGTATCCACAAGGTTCTCGATGATTTCCTTGCCCTGCGTGCGCACACGCCAGCGTTTGAAATACCAGCGCGTCCAGCCAGGCGCGCCGTTCATGCTCGCGTCGACGGGAAGTTCCCAGTTGGGCGGGCCGCCGGCCGGATCGAACCACATATGAACGATCTCATTCACCTCGCGAACGATGTGGGTGGCCAGTGCCCCTTCGCGTGCCTTGATCGGAATGCGGCTGGCATAAGGAACGTCGACACACTGGCCGGTTTGAGAGAACGCCCACGCGTGGAAGGGGCAGACGATGGTGTTGCCCTGACATCGACCGTCGCCCAGGTGCGCGCCGAGATGCGGGCAGAACGCATCCAGGATCGCAACCTCGCCGTTTTCGCCACGGAACGCGACGAATTCGCGACCGAAATAGCTGAGCGATTTGACCTCGCCTTGCTTGATTTCGTCGGAAAAGAGCACTGCAAACCATCCCCTCGGATATTGACCTGCAAAAACATCGTCTGACATACGTTCCTCCTGTGCGCTTCGGACAGCCGTGCGCGTCTATGCATAAGAAGCCAAGCCCATGCTGTGCTCGCTCATGGGGCAAGGACGGATTCACCTGCAGCGGGGGCTAGTGTAGGAATCGCTTCCTCTGGAGAAAATGAGTTTGTTTGCACATCGGTCATGCAAAAACGCACACGCGCCGCGATCAAATGGGACGATCTTCGCTACTTTCTCGCCGTGGCGAAGACGGGCTCGTATCTGGCGGCCGGTAGAGCGCTCGGTGTCGACAGGACAACCGTGAGCCGCCGGGTGGGCGTTCTGGAACGCACCATGGGGTGTGCACTCTTGGTTCCCAACGACCACGGCTTCCACCTCACGGCAACCGGCCGCTCCGTGCTTGCCGTCGCGGCCCGCATGGAGGAAGTGACCGGCGTACTCGCCGCAATACGGCAACCCACTCACGGCGGTATCGCGGGGACGGTGCGGCTGGCGGTATCGGCTTCGCTCGGAGACGCGTTCATCGAAGACATCGTGGCATTCCGCCAACGTCACCCGTTGGTGATCATGGAGGTGAACCAGGTCAGCGATCCAATGATCGCCGTTAGCGAGCATCGAGCAGACTTCGGCATTGGTGTATCGCACGAGGCGCCGCACCGCCTCAACAGCATGCTGCTTGGTACCGCAGAGATCGCGGTGTACTCCGCCAGCAACAACGAGCCGCGTGCGTCCGACATCTGGGTGGGGTGGAGCGAGGACATTCCCAAGGCGTTTGCTGACTGGATGATCGAATACGCCCCCCTGGATGCGCACGTGAGCACCAAGGTCAATTCTTGGGATGCGCTCAAGCGCGCGGTTCTATCAGGCGGCGGTGTCGCGCCGCTATGGTGCATGTTGGCGGACCGCGAACCGGAGCTGGTGCGTGTGTTTCCGCATGCCGAGAAGCACTATCTCGCCCTCTGGCTGACCTCCCACCGAAGCACCGAGCGCAATGCCGCGCAACAGGCGGCGTGGATGTTTCTCGCGCAGCGGATTCGAAGCAAGCTGGCGGGCGCGGATTGCCTGGGGGAATGATTCAGGTGCTGCGTGACGCCGGCCAGAGCATCGTCTTGAGACTGCGGCGGCGCCAAGCGCAGTCACGCGTGAACCGGCCGGGGCGGCGCGCACCGGCTTTCCTGGCGTTTCCCGGAGCGCTCGCGTAGTCCCAATAGACGATGTAGGAAGCCGTCTCCAGCCGAACAATGGCTCCATCGAAGCCGCATTGCGTGACGTACAGCAAGCGGCAGGTGAAGAACCAGTTTTGCCAGGAGACAGCAAGATGGATATTCGCGCGCTCGGCTATATCGTCGTCGAGTCCACTGACATTGAACAATGGCGCCGTTATGCCGAGCAGGTGCTCGGCATGGCCTGCACCCAGGCGCCAGGCGAAGCGCTCTACATCAAGATGGACGAGCGCGATTTTCGCTATCTGATCGTCCCCGGAAAGGAAGACCGCTACGGCGCATCGGGCTGGGAGCTGGCCGACGAGGCCGCGTTCCAGCAGGCGCTGCAAGCGCTGCGCGAAGCCAAGGTCGAAGTGGTACAGGCCAACGCCGAAGAGCTGGCGCAGCGCCGCGTGCAGGCGGCCGCATGGTTTCGCGATCCGTCCGGCAACCGGCATGAAATCTACTGGGGGCCGCGCGCAGATTTCGCGCGCTTTGTCTCACCGGTGGGCGTACCGCGCTTCATTACCGACCCGATGGGCCTGGGCCACGCCGTGCTGCCTGCAGCGGCCTTTGACGAGACCAACGCCTTCCTGCGCGATGTGATGGGCTTCGGCCTGTCCGATATCTACCGGGTGCGCTTCACGCCGGACCCGGCGGAACCCGAGAAGCGCATCCACTTCCTGCATTGCGGCAACGCACGCCACCACAGCCTCGCGATCTTCGAGATGGCAATTCCGTCGGGCTGCGTGCACGTCATGGCCGAAGTGCCGGACATGACCGAAGTGGGCCGCGCACTCGATCGTGCGCAGCAGCACGGCACACCCATGTCGGCCACGCTCGGCCAGCACTGCAACGACCGCATGATCTCGTTCTACATGCGCACGCCGGGCGGCTTCGACCTCGAATACGGCTTTGGCGGCCTGGAGGTCGACTGGCACCAACACAACGCCTACGAAGCCACACGGGTCAGCCTGTGGGGCCACGATTTCAGCATTGGACGTCGCTAATTCCATGATCAAGACACTCGACAAAAGCATGAGCCCCGCCGACGTTGTGGCGCGGCTGACCGATGGCATGACGATCGGCATTGGTGGCTGGGGCCCGCGCCGCAAGCCGATGGCACTGGTGCGCGAAATCCTGCGCTCGCCGCTGAAGGACCTGACCATCGTGGCCTACGGTGGCCCGGACGTCGGCATGCTGTGTGCTGCCGGAAAGGTGCGCAAGGTGATCTACGGTTTCGTGTCGCTCGACGTGATTCCGCTGGAGCCGCATTTCCGCAATGCCCGCGAGAGCGGCGCGATTAACGTGTGGGAAGTCGATGAAGGCATGCTGCAACTGGGCCTGCGTGCCGCAGCCGCACGCCTGCCGTTCCTGCCGACGCGCGTCGGCTTGGGCACCGACCTGCTCACGCACAGCCCGCACCTCAAGACTGTGCGCTCGCCGTATGACGATGGCGAGGTGCTTCTGGCCATGCCGGCCATTCCGCTAGATGTCGCGCTGCTGCACGTCAACGAAAGCGACGTGAAGGGCAACACGCGCATCGACGGCCCGGACCCGTTCTTCGACGAATGGTTCGCGCGGGCCGCCAAGCAGTGCTACGTCAGCTGCGAAACGCTGACCCCATCGCTGGAGGAAGAAGACCTCGTCCGCGCCCGCAACAACCCGTTCGAACGCTCGCTGGTGACCGGTGTGGTGCATGCACCTGCCGGCGCGCACCCGACGTCGTGCGGGCCGCAATACGGCTTTGATGTGCCGCACCTGAAAACGTACTGCGCCAGTGCAGACCAGGACGCAGGCTTCGCAGCCTATCGCCAGGACGTGATCGGGAACAGCGAAGTCGATTACCTCGCCAAGATCGGCGGCACCGGCCACGTGCTGGGCCTGCCGCTGCCCGTCCTTTGACACCGACCTTTGACCCGCATTCAGGAGCCACTGTGAGCGTCAACCACGAATTCACTCTTGCCGAACTGATGATCGCGGCTGCGTCCCGCGTCTGGAATGACGACGGCGAGGTCCTGGCCACCGGCATCGGCGCCGGCCCGCGCATTGCTGCGGGCGTGTCCCGTCTGCTGCACAACCCGGGTCTGATGATGACCGACGGCGAAGCCTATCTGGTGGAACAACCCGTGCCGCTGGGCCGGCGCGAGCCGGGCTTCAAGGTGCGCGCCAGCGGCTGGATGGGCTACTCGCGCGTGTTCGACTGCCTTTGGGGCGGGCGCCGGCACGCGATGGTCATGCCCACGCAGATCGACCGCTTCGGCCAAGCCAACATCTCTCGCCTGGGCGGCACGCATGCGCAGCCGAAAAAGCAGCTGCTGGGCGCGCGCGGCTTCCCCGGCAACAGCATTAACCACGCCAACTCGTTCTTCGTGTCTGCGCACAGCACGCGCACGTTTGTGAAGGACGAGGTCGACATGGTCTGCAGCGTGGGCTACAACCCCGCGCGCCATATCGAAGGCATGCGCAGCTTTGCTGACCTGCGCATCATCGTGACCGACCTGTGCGTGATGGATTTCACCGGCCCGGACCACGCCATCCGCGTGCGTTCGCTGCACCCGGGCGTGAGCCTGGAGCAGGTGCGCGCCGCCACCGGTTTCGCACTGGCCAACGCCGCTGACGAGGCACTGCCCGAGACGCCCGCACCGAGCGCGGAAGAACTGGCCGTGATTGCCAAGCTCGATCCGCACAACCAGCGCGCCACCATCGTGCGTGACAACCCGCCGGGCCGCCGCGCTGCTGCGCAAGAGGCCACCGCCGCCGCATAACGCCACATTCGGGTACCGAGCAACGCCGCACCGGCAGCAACGACGAGAACACACCATGTCAACAGAAGCCATCACCCCCGAAGAACTCGGCCCGAACGCCGAGGTGCTGTATCAAGTCGCTGACGGTGTCGCCACGGTTACGATGAACCGGCCGCAGTACCACAACGCGCAGAACTCCAAGATGACGTATGCGCTGGATGAAGCCTTCCGCCGCGCGTCGTCTGACGATGCCGTGAAGGTCATCATCCTGCGCGGCGCCGGCAAGCATTTCTCTGCCGGCCATGACATCGGCACGCCGGGCCGCGACATCGACGAGACGTTCGAGCGCGCATCGCTCTGGTACGACCACGTCAACAAGCCGGGCGGCGAACTGCTCTATGCGCGTGAACAGGAGGTCTACCTGGGCATGTGCCGCCGCTGGCGCGATCTGCCCAAACCGACCATCGCCATGGTGCACGGCGCATGCATTGCCGGCGGGCTGATGCTGGCGTGGGTGTGCGACCTGATCGTGGCGTCGGACGATGCGTTCTTCTCCGATCCGGTAGTGCGCATGGGCATTCCGGGCGTGGAGTATTTCGCGCACGCCTACGAGCTGAACCCGCGCATCGCCAAGGAATTCCTCTTCACGGGCGACCGCATGGATGCCTCGCGCGCCTACCAGATGGGCATGGTGAACCGCGTGACCACGCGCGATGCGCTGGAGAGCACCACGCTGGCGTTGGCGCAGAAGGTGGCCACCATGCCGCGCCTAGGCCTGACGCTGACCAAGCAGGCGATCAACCACGTTGAAGAGCTGCAAGGCAAGCGTGCCGCGATGGACGCCGCCTTTGCGTGGCACCACTTCGCCCATGCGCATAACGAGCTGACGAGCGGCGACCGCCTGGGCGGCTACGACGCCCGTGCCATGGCGGCATCGCAGCGCGATGGTCGTGACGGCGGTGAGGGCAAGGAGCGTGCAGCATGAGCACCGCAATGAACACCTCGGCTCTGCACACGGTGCTGTGCGATCTGCTAGGCTGCCGTTACCCGATCGTCCAGACGGCGATGGGCTGGGTGGCCGATGCGCGCCTGGTGGCGGCCACGGGCAATGCCGGCGGTTTCGGCTTCCTGGCCGGCGCCACGCTGCTGCCTGGTGAGGTCGAACGCGAGATTCTGGCCGTCAAAGCGCTGAGCGGGCAACCGTTCGGGATCAACTTCCACATGTTCCAGCCGAACGCGGGCGAAGTGGTCGAGATGGCGATCCGCCACCGCCTGCGTGCCGTCAGCTACGGCCGTGGCCCGGACGCCCGCATGATCGGCAAGCTCAAGGAAGCCGGCATCGTCTGCATGCCCACCGTGGGCGCGGCCAAGCATGCCGCCAAGGCGGTCGAGCTGGGCGCCGACGTGGTGACCGTGCAGGGTGGGGAAGGCGGCGGCCACACCGGCGGCACCCCGACCACGCTGCTGTTGCCGCAAGTGCTGGATTCCGTGCGCGTGCCCGTGGTGGCGGCGGGCGGCTTCTTCGATGGGCGTGGCTTGGCGGCCGCGCTCGCTTACGGCGCGGCCGGCATCGCCATGGGCACGCGTTTCCTGATGTCGAGCGATTCGCCCGTGCCGGCTGCCACGCTGCAGCGCTACGTGGCTGTCAAGGACGCCGGCAAGATCCGCGTCTCGCTCGCCATCGACGGCCTGCCGCAACGCATGATCGACAACCCGCTGCTGTTGGAGCTGGAAGCGGCCGGCCCGCTGCGCCGCACGTGGCTGGCGCTGGCAGCAGCCCACAAATGGCGTCAGCGCACCGGCATGCGGGCCTCCCAGATGCTCGCCACCGGCTGGCGCGCGATGCGCCAGCACGACTACAGCGCTGCGCAGGCCATGATGGCCGCCAATGCGCCCGTGCTGATCCAGCGCGCAATGGTGGAAGGCCACCCGGACGAAGGCGTGCTGCCCAGCGGGCAGGCCGCTGCGGCCATCGGCGCGCTCGACTCCTGCGAACAGATCATCACGCGCATCGCCGCCCAGGCACAGGCGCGCCTCGACGCATTGCATGCAACGGCACCAGCAGCGGCGCGTGCGCCGCAGGCCGCCGCTGACGCCACTCTCTAACGAGCCCCGCTTTTTCCGCTTCCATGACGACACCTCAAACCAACAGCGCACGCGCATCCGCTGCTGCGCCTTTCAAGATCGACGTGCAGGACGGCATTGCCGAACTGGTGATCGACCACCCGCCCGTCAACGCGCTGAACAGCGCCGGCTGGCATGCGCTGGCCAAGGCCATCGAGCAGCTTGGCCAAAACCCAGACGTTCGCGTGATCGTGCTGCGCGGCGAAGGCCGCGGCTTTTGCGCGGGCGTCGACATCAAGGAACTGGCCGCCTATCCGCAGCGCATCGTGGACGTCAACGCCGGCAACTACGAAACGTTCCGTGCAGTGCACCGCAACCCGGTGCCGGTCATCGCTGCTGTGCACGGCTTCGTGCTGGGTGGTGGCATCGGCATCTGCGGTGCGGCCGACATCATCGTTGCCTCGGAGTGCGCCACCTTCGGCGTGCCCGAAATCGACCGCGGCGCCATGGGCGGCGGTGCACACCTGCAGCGCATGTTCGGTGTGCAGAAGGTGCGGACCATGTACTTCACGGGTGACCCGATCGACGCGGCCGAAGCCTATCGCCTGGGCGCGGTCGAAAAGGTCGTGACGCGCGCCGAGCTGCGTGACGCCGCGCTGGAGATGGCCCGCAAGATCGCTGCGAAGAGCCCAGCCATGGTGCGTCTGGCCAAGGAAGCGCTCAACGGTGTGGAAGACGGCAACCTCGAAGACAAGTACCGCTGGGAGCAGGGCTTCACCCTGCAGGCCTACATGACCGCCGATTCCACCGAGGCGCGCGACGCGTTCGTGCAAGGGCGTGAGGCGCGCTTCGATGGCGATTCCAAAGCCGCCGCTTGAGCATTCAGAACAAGGACATCGACATGAAACAAGCCTATATCGTCGACGCGCTGCGCACGCCAGTCGGGCGCCGCAAGGGCGGACTGTCGCACGTGCACGGTGCCGACCTGGGTGCCTTCGTGCTGAAGGAACTGGTTGGCCGCAATGCCATTCCCGCTGAAGACTACGACGACGTGGTGTTCGGCTGCTGCGACACCATTGGCCCGCTGGCCGGTAATATCGGCCGCAGCGCGTGGCTGGCGGCAGGGCTGCCGCTGCAGGTGCCCGGCGTGACGGTGGATCGCCAGTGCGGTTCGTCGCAGCAGGCCGTGCACTTTGCCGCGCAAGCCGTAATGAGCGGCAACCAGGACGTGGTGATTGCCGGCGGTGTGCAGACCATGACGCAGATCCCCATCTCGTCGGCCATGCTGGCCGGCCAGGCACTGGGCTTCACCGATCCGTTCTCGGGCAGCGAAGGCTGGCGCGCGCGCTTTGGCAATGCACCGGTGTCGCAGTTCCACGCCGCGCAGATGATTGCCGACCACTGGAACCTCTCGCGCGAGGCAATGGAAGCCTTTGCGCTGGAGAGCCACCGCCGCGCCGTGGTGGCCATCGAAGAAGGCCGCTTCACGCGCGAGATCGTGCCGTTCCAGGGCGTTTCGCGCGACGAGACGCCGCGTCCGGACACCACCCTGGCCAAGATGGCCACGCTGGAGCCGCTGATGCCCGCCGGCAAGCTGACCGCCGCCGTGTCGAGCCAGACGGCCGACGCCGCTGCCGCGCTGCTGGTGGTCTCGGAAGACGCGCTCAAGCGCTACAACCTCAAGCCGCGTGCCCGCATCGTGCACATGAGCGTGATGGGTGACGACCCGGTCTGGATGTTGACGGCCCCGATTCCTGCCACCAAGCGCGCGCTGGAGCGCAGCGGCTTGCGTATGGACCAAATCGACGCGGTGGAAATCAATGAAGCCTTCGCCTCGGTCGTCATGGCCTGGCTGGCTGAGACGGGCTACTCCGCAGAGAAGACCAATCCGAACGGCGGCGCCATCGCGCTGGGCCATCCGCTGGGCGCCACCGGCGCGCGGCTGATGACCACACTGCTGCACGAACTGGAGCGTACTGGCGGCCGCTACGGGCTGCAGACCATGTGCGAAGGCGGCGGTGTCGCCAACGTGACGATTATCGAGCGCCTCTAAGGCACTCGCGCAAGAACAGGAGCAAGCAATGGGAATCTGCGACGGACGTACCGTCATCATCACCGGTGCAGGCGGCGGCCTGGGGCGCGCGTATGCGCTGGCCTTCGGTGCCGAGGGTGCCAATGTGGTGGTCAACGATATTCGCCGCGAGGCTGCCGAGGCGGTGAGCGAAGCGATTCGCGCGGCCGGCGGCAAGGCGATCGCCAACGACGACGACATCACGAAGCTGGCCACGGCACAGCGCATCATCGATGCCGCCGTGGAAGCGTTTGGTGAAGTGCATGTGCTGGTGAACAACGCCGGCATCTGCCGCGACCGCATGTTCGTCAGCCTGTCGGAAGAGGACTGGGACGAGGTGATGCGCGTGCACCTGCGCGGCCACTTCTGCCTGGCCAACCTGCTGGGCAAGCGCTGGCGCGATGCCTCCAAGGCGGGTGCCGCGGTGGACGCACGCATCATCAACACCAGTTCCGGCGCCGGGCTGCAGGGTTCGGTGGGCCAGTCCAACTACGCCGCCGCCAAGGGCGGCATTGCCAGCCTCACGCTGGTGCAGGCGGCCGAACTGGCACGCTACGGCGTCACCGCCAACGCGCTGGCACCGGCCGCGCGCACCGGCATGACCGAAGGCGTGTTCGGCGAAATGATGAAGGCGCCCAAAGATGGCTTTGACGCCTTCGACCCGGCCAACGTCGCACCGCTGGTGGTGTGGCTGGGCAGCGCAGAGTCGCGCCACGTGACCGGCCAGATGTTCGAGGCCGCTGGCGGCAAGATCTCGATCGCAGACGGCTGGCGCACGGGCCCCGAGCAAGACAAGGGCGCGCGCTGGGAACCGGCTGAACTGGGCGCGGCGATCGGCAAGTTGCTGGCTCAGGCCCAGCCGGCGCAGAAGGTTTACGGCACCTGAGCGAGCACGACGATGGAACTTTCGCTTTCGCTCGAGCAGGAAATGATTCGCGACACCGCGCGTGAGTTTCTCGACGCGCGCAGCGATTCCGCCGCGGTGCGCAGGGTGGTGGATGCCGAAGCGCTGGCTCCGGGACACGACCCCGAACTCTGGCGCGAGGTTGCCGAACTGGGTTGGTGCGGTATCGCCTTGCCGGAAGACGCCGGCGGCGCAGGGCTGGGCGCGCCCGAACTGGTGCTGCTGATGGAGCAGATGGGCCGGCGCCTGGCGTGCGTGCCGTACTGGTCGAGCGTCTGTCTGGCCGCCCCTGCGCTGCAGGGCGGCCTGGCACCGGCGGCGGCACAAGCCTGGCTGGAGCCGCTGGCGCCGGGCACCGCGCGTGCCGCTCTGGTGCTGCCTGCGTGGACAGCACCGGATGCGGCAGGGCAACTCGCGCAGCGGGCGCTGTCTGTGTGGGCCGAAGCCGGTGAGGGTGGTTTCGTGCTGCACGGCCGTGTCGATCAGGTCTTTGATGCAGTGGGTGCCGACTGGCTGCTGGTGCCCGCACGCATCGACGACGGCGCAGGCGGTCTGGCGCTGTTCTGGCTGGACGCCACAGCGCTGGCGAACAACCCGCACGTCTCCGTACAGCCGCTGCAGACGCTGGATCGCACCCGTGCGCTGGCGTCGGTCGTGTTCGACGCACTGCCGGTCGATGCAGGCGGCTGCCTGGCCCGCGGCCCCGAGGTGGCGCGTGGTATTGGCGCGGCCCTGTGGCACGGCACCCTGATGCTGGCGGCCGAGCAGCTTGGCGGCGCGCAGCAGTGCCTGGATCTCACAGTGGCGTACGCGGCGGAGCGCATCCAGTTCGGCCGGGCCATTGCCTCCTTCCAGGCGGTCAAGCATCGCTGCGCACAGATGATGGTGATGACCGAAGCTGCGCGCTCCGCCATTCACGGCGCCGCGCACGCATGGCAAGCCGCCATCGCTGCAGACGACGAGGCTGCCGTGCACGGGGCGCGTCTGGACATTGCCGCAGCACGCATCGCGGCCGACGAGGCCTTCGCCTTCGCCACACAGGAGGCCATCCAGTTGCACGGCGGTGTGGGCTTCACCTGGGAATACGACCCGCAGCTGTATTTCAAGCGCGCGCAGGCGGCCGCAAGCTGGCTGGGCGGTACGGCCGCGGCACTCGACTGCATTGCCGACGCGCTGGCCGCATGACGGTGGCCATGGTGGCTGTGGGGCGCTGTCGCCCGGCCGCCATGCGCAATGACTGGCGAATCAACGATTGAGAACGAGCATGACTTCAGTGGATTGCTGCGCCCCGGACACCAGCGAAGCTGCGCTGCGCGAATCGGTGGCGGCGTGGATGGCGGAACATCTGACCGGCGAATTCGCCTGCCTGAAACACCGCGGCGGACCGGGCGACGAAGAAGCGTTTCCCGAACTGCGCAAGGCCTGGGAGCGCAAGCTGGCCGAAGGCGGCTGGACCTGCGTGGGCTGGCCCGAGGCGCACGGCGGACGCGGCATGTCGGTGATGGAGCAGGTGGCCTTTCAGGAGGAATACGCGCGCGCCGGCGGTCCGGGCCGTATGGGCCATATCGGCGAAGGCCTGATCGGTCCCACGCTGATCGCCTACGGCACCGAAGAGCAGAAGGCGCGCTTCCTGCCCGGCATCCGCAACGGCACCGAACTCTGGTGCCAGGGCTATTCCGAGCCCGGTGCCGGCTCCGACCTGGCCAACGTGCGCACCCGCGCCGAGCGCGACCCCGCCACCGGCGACTGGATCGTGACGGGCCAGAAGGTCTGGACATCGCTCGCGCACGAATCGGAATGGATCTTTGTGCTGGCGCGCAGCGAAGCCGGCTCGCAGGGCAACCGCGGGCTGATCTTCCTGCTGATGCCGCTGGACCAGCCGGGCATCGAAATCCGCCCGATCCGCCAGATGGGCGGCGGCGCGGAATTCAACGAGGTGTTCTTTGACGGCGCCCGCGCCAAAGCCGCTGATGTAGTGGGCGCACCCGGAGAGGGCTGGCGCATCGCCATGGCGCTGCTGGGCTTCGAGCGCGGCATTTCCACGCTCGGCCAGCAGATGCAGTTTGCGCATGAACTCGGCTGGATCGTCGATGCCGCGCGCGAGAACGGTGCGTGGAACCAGCCGGCGCTGCGCCAGCGCATTGCACGCGCTTGGGGCGGCCTGCGGGTCATGCGCTACAACGCGCTGCGCATGCTGGCAGGCGCGCAGCAAAGCGACAGCGGCGCGCTGCAGCGCGAGGCACTGATCTACAAGTACTACTGGTCCAACTGGCACCGCGGCCTGGGGCAACTCGCACTCGACGTGCTCGGCCCTGCCGCCAACCTCATCGACGAAACCGACACGCGCCGCACCCGCCTGCAAGGCATGGCGCTGTTCTCCCGCGCCGACACCATCTACGCGGGCACCAACGAAATCCAGCTCAACATCATTGCCGAGCGCGGCCTGGGTATGCCGCGCGAGGCACGGGGACAAGCATGAACACCATTTCCAACGACGCCGCTGTGCCGACGGCAGCACAAGGCGTGCGCGCCGCACCCGCCTACGTTCCCGGCCACGGCCTGCTGAAGGGCAAGAGCGTGCTGATTACGGCGGCGGCCGGCGTCGGAATCGGCTTTGCAGCCGCGCGCCGGTGTGCGGAGGAAGGCTGCCGCGCGCTGATGATCTCTGACATCCACCCGCGCCGGCTGGAAGAGGCCGTGGCCAAGCTGCGCGAAGAGACAGGCCTGGAGGCCATTTACGGCCAGCTGTGCAACGTTGCCGATGAAGCCCAGGTGCAGGCCCTCGTTGCCGCGGCAGAGGAAACGCTGGGCGGCACTGACGTGCTGATCAACAACGCGGGCCTCGGCGGGTCGCGCCGCATAGTCGAGATGGACGATGCCGAATGGTCCCGGGTGCTCGACATTACCCTCACCGGCACGTTCCGGATGACGCGGGCGATGTTGCCGCACATGCAGGCGCGCGGGCGCGGCGCCATCGTCAACAACGCCTCGGTGCTGGGCTGGCGCGCGCAGAAAGAACAGGCGCACTACGCAGCGGCCAAGGCCGGCGTGATGGCGCTCACCCGCTGCAGTGCAGTGGAAGCCGCCGAGTTCGGCATCCGTATCAATGCGGTGGCGCCCAGCATCGCCTTGCACGATTTCCTGAAGAAATCGGCACCCGCGGAACTGCTGGAGCAACTGGCGTCACGCGAGGCATTCGGGCGTGCGGCGGAGGTGTGGGAAGTGGCCAATGTGATGGTGTTCCTGGCCAGCGACTACGCCTCGTACATGACAGGTGAAGTGCTTCCGGTGAGCAGCCAGCAGGCATAACGCACGGGGCATCAAGGAGACAGGCATGGCAAGGGTGTTTGGTTCGGCGCAGGCAATCCTGGACGCAGTCGGGCAGCGGCTCGGTGAAAGCGCCTGGACGGAGGTGACGCAGGCGCAGATCAACGGCTTCGCGGATGCCACGGGCGATCACCAGTGGCTGCATGTAGACCCCGAACGCGCGGCCAACGGCCCGTTCGGTGCCTGCATCGCACACGGCTATCTGACGCTGGCCCTGGTCAATCAATTCCTGCCCGAAATCCTGACCGTGGAAAACATGAAGATGGGCGTGAACTACGGCTGCGACAAGGTGCGCTTTCCTGCGCCGGTGCGCGTTGGTTCGCGCCTGCGCGGCGTGGGCGAGCTTGTGAAAGCCGAAGAGCTGCAGGGTGGCGTGCAGGCCGTGGTGCGCATGACCGTCGAGGTCGAAGGGCAGGACAAGCCGGGTTGCGTGGTCGACACCATCAGTCGTTACTACTTCTGAACTTTCGAGGACAAGCATGAAAGAAGCCGTCATCGTCGCCGTGGCGCGCACGCCCATCGGCAAGGCGTTCCGGGGCGCATTCAACGATACCGAGGCGCCGGTGCTCGGTGGGCGCGTGGTGCGCACCGTGGTGGAGCGCGCAGGCATCGACCCGGCTGAAGTGGACGACGTGCTGATCGGCGCCGCCGCGCAGCAGGGCACGCAGGGCTACAACCTGGGCCGCCTGTGTGCCACCGCCGCCGGCCTGCCCGACAGCGTGCCGGGCATGACGATGGACCGCATGTGTTCTTCGGGCCTGATGACCATCGCCACGGCCGCCAAGAGCATCCAGTGCGGCGAAGCCGACATCATGGTGGCGGGCGGCGTGGAGTCGATCTCGCTCACGCAGAACAAGCACAAGAACGCGTACCGCGCGCAGTCCGAGGCCGTGCTGGCGCGTCAACCGGCGGCCTACATGGCGATGATCGAGACCGCCGAGGTGGTGGCGCAGCGCTACGGCATCACGCGTGCCGCGCAGGACGCCTATGCCCTGCGCAGCCAGCAGCGCACTGCCGAGGCGCAGCGCGAGGGCCGCTTCGACGATGAAATCGTTTCGCTCGAAACCACGCGCGCACTGTTCGACAAGACCGGCGCGCAGACCGGCACCGAAACCGTCCGCCTGATGCGCGACGAATGCAATCGTGTGGACACCACTGCGGAAAGCCTGGCCGGGTTGAAGCCCGTCTGGAGCGGCGGTCGTGTGATTGCACAAGGCGAGCACATCACCGCGGGCAACGCCTCGCAACTGTCGGATGGCGCGGCTGCCGTACTGCTGATGAGCGCCGACGAGGCCAAGCGCCGCGGGCTGCGTCCGCTGGGGCGCTATCGCGGCATGGCCGTGGCAGGTTGCGCGCCCGATGAAATGGGCATCGGGCCGGTGTTTGCCGTGCCCAAGCTGCTGGCGCGCCACGGCATGACGGTGAACGACATCGGCCTGTGGGAGCTGAACGAGGCCTTCGCGTGCCAGGTGCTGTATTGCCAGGACAAGCTCGGGATTCCGGGCGACCGGCTCAACGTTAATGGCGGCGCGATCTCCATCGGCCATCCGTTCGGCATGTCGGGCGCCCGCATGAGCATGCATGCATTGATCGAGGGCCGCCGGCGTGGCGTTGCGCACGCCGTGGTGACCATGTGCATTGGCGGCGGCATGGGCGCTGCCGCGCTGTTTGACGTGCTGCCCTAACCAGCCACGTCTGCGGACACCGGAGGCACACGCGCCCGTCAGAGGCCGCCCCGGTTGTCCAGCACACCACAGCTTGGAGGAGACAACGATGAAGCAATGGATTGGTGTGGCCATGTCGGCAACTGTGCTGGCAACGGCTGCCTGGGCATTCTCGCCCCGGCCCTTACCGGCGTTTGCGGCCACCGCGCTGCACCCGGATCAACTGCAGATCAACGGGCTCGCCCATGCCGGCTCACGGCTGGTAGCCGCAGGCGAACGCGGCAAGCTCCTGCTGAGCGACGACCAGGGCGCCAGTTGGCGTACCGCCGTCGTCGGTAAAGACCAGGGCTCGACCCTGACGCAGCTCGCCTTTGCCGACGACAAGAAAGGCATTGCCGTGGGCCACAGCGGCTGGATCCTGCGCACCGAAGACGGCGGCGAGCACTGGCAGCAGACCGCATTCGACGACAAACAATCGGACCCCTTGCTGGGCGTGTGGATGCAGCCGGGCGGCGCGTGGTTCGCGTTCGGCAGTTTCGGGCGCTTTCTTGAATCCCGCGATCAGGGCGCCAGCTGGAAAGACGCCGCGGCGGACGCCATGCGTGACCGGCATCTGAACGGCATGACGGGCGATGCCAAGGGCCGCCTGATGCTGGTGGGCGAGTCGGGCCTAGTGCTGCGTTCTGCAGACGGCGGTGCCCACTGGGAAACGATGCAGGTGCCTTACAAGGGCTCGCTGTACGGCGTGCTGGCGCTGCGCGACGGCGCATGGCTGGCCTACGGGATGCTGGGCAACGTCTTGCGCAGCGAAGACTTCGGCGCGACCTGGCAGGCGTCGGACGCCCAGGCGCGTACGTCCTTCTTTGGCGGCGCGCAGCTGTCGGATGGACGCGTCGTGCTGGTGGGGCAGGGCGGCACGCTGGCCGTCTCGACCGACGATGGCCGCACCTTCAAGCCGCAGGCCGCGGGTGCGCAGTCGCTCACCACGGTGGCTGACGCGGGCAACGCCCACCTGGTCATTGGTGGCGACGGCGGCATCAGCACCTTCGCACTCCCCCCTGGTGGCGTCAGCCGTTGACCTTCCCTGATTCATTGCAAGCGAGCACGCCATGACCCGCTCCCCTGATTTCCGCCCTGCGGCCGCTGCCGCCGCTGCGTCAACCCGCATCAGCCGCATGGTCGCCTTCTTTGCACGCGCGCTGATCCAGTACCGCAAGCTGCTGCTGGTGCTGTGCCTGGCCATGACCGTGGCGATGGGCCTGTCGGCCACGCGCCTGCGGCTCGACCCGGGCTTCAACAAGATGATCCCGCTGCAGCACCCATACATGCAGATCTTCACCAAGTACGCGAGCGCCTTCTCCGGCGCCAACACCGTACTGGTCAGCCTGCGCTGGAAGGGTGATGGCGACATCTACAACCGCACCTTCATGGACAAGCTGCGGCACGCCACCGATGACGTGTTCTTCATCCAGGGTGTGGAACGTCCGCGCGTGTATTCGCTGTTCACGCCCAACGTGCGCTACACCGAGGTGACTGAAGACGGCTTCCGGGGCGACGTGGTGCTGCCGGGCCGGTTCTCCGGCACGCCCGAAGAACTCGATCAGGTGCGCAGCAACGTGGCCCGCTCGGGCCAGATCGGCCGACTGGTCAGCAACGACTTGAAGTCGGCCCTGATCCGCGCCGAGCTGAGCGAAGTGGACCCGACCACCGGCAAGGCCATCGACTATTCACGCGTGGCACACGAGCTGGAAGCCATCCGCGCCAAGTTCTCGGGCCAGGACGTCGAGGTCAACATCGTCGGCTTTGCCAAACTGGTGGGCGATGTGGAAGAAGGCATCACCAGCGTGATGATCTTCTTCGCGATTGCGTTCCTGATCACCACGCTGATGCTGTATTTCTACACGCGCTCGCGCAAGACGACGCTGTTGGCACTGGTTGTGGCCATGCTGCCGGTGGGCTGGCTGCTCGGCTTGCTGCCGTTGCTGGGGTACGGCATCGACCCGATGTCGATCCTGGTGCCGTTCCTGATCTTCTCGATCGGCGTGTCGCATGCGGTGCAGATGACCAACGCCTGGCGCCAGGAAGTGGTGCGCGGACATGACTCCGTGGAGAGCGCGCGCACGGCGTTCAGCAAGCTCTTCGTGCCAGGCACGGTAGCGCTGCTGACCAATGCCCTGGGCTTCATGGTCATCATGCAGATCAAGATCGACATCGTGCGCGAACTGGGCATTACCGCCTGCCTGGGCGTGCTGCTGATGATCGTGACCAACAAGATCTTCCTGCCGATCCTGCTCTCGTACACGCACCTTGAACCGAAGGTGATCGAAGCCGGCAAGCGCCAGGCGCAGCGTGGCGAGGCCGGCGCGTCGATGTGGTCGGGGTTCGGCCGCCTGGCCCGCCGTGGCCCGGCGATCGGCGTGTTTGTCGTGTCGCTGGTGCTGCTGGCTGTTGGCGCGGTGCAGTCGCGCTCGCTCAAGGTGGGCGACATCGGCAACGGCGCCCCCGAGCTGCGCTCGACCTCCCGCTACAACCACGACAGCGAAGCCATCGTGAGCCAGTACAACATCGGCGTGGATGTGCTGACGGTGATGGTGGAGCCCAAGGGCTTTGACGACGGCTGCCTGCACTACCCGGTGATGAGCGCGATCGAACGCTTCGAGATGCACATGCGTGGCGTGTCGGGCGTGCAGTCGGTGGTGAGCGTGGCGTCGGTCGGCAAGGTGGTGATCGGGGCCTTCAATGAAGGCAACCCACGTTGGGAGGCCCTGCCGCGCACCAGCGACGGCCTGAGCCAGGGCGCCAAGGCGTTCGACCCGGACAACGGCTTGAACACCTCGAACTGCCAGGCGATCCAGGTGCTGATCTATACGGCCAACCACGAAGGCGCGACGATCGCGCACATCGTCAAGGAGATCAAGGCCTTCACCGCCGCAGACCAGACGCCGAACGTGGCCTTCCGCCTGGCCGGTGGCAACGTGGGCGTCATGGCGGCCACCAACGAAGCGGTGGAAGAGGCTGAAGTGACGATGCTGCTGGCGATCTTTGGCGCCATCACGCTGCTGTGCCTGCTGACCTTCCGCTCCTGGCGCGCCGTGCTGTGCATCATCGTGCCGCTGACGCTGGTGTCGATCCTGTGCAATGCATTGATGGCGCGCCTGGGCATCGGCCTGAAGGTGTCGACCCTGCCGGTCATCACGCTGGGCGTGGGGGTGGGCGTGGACTACGGCATCTACCTGTACGAGCGTCTCCAACACCAACTGCGTGAAACCGATCAGACGCTGCCGCAGGCCTTTGCCGAGTCCATGCGCCAGCGTGGAACGGCAGCTCTGTTCACCGCCGTGACGATGTGCATCGGCGTGGGCACCTGGGCATTTGCCGCGCTCAAGTTCCAGGCGGACATGGGCATCCTGCTGGCGTTCATGTTCCTGGTGAACCTGTTTGGCGCGGTGCTGTTGCTGCCGGCGCTGGCGGCGTGGCTCGGGGTGGAGCAGGAGGAGCACGCACGTGCTGCCCGGTCGTCTGTTTCGCATGGCAGTGGCGTGCCGTCGGGCAACGTTGCCGCAGAGCCGAAGGCCGTCAAGCTCAATTCAGAAGTGGCATGAGCACGCGCGCCTTCGCTGCGTGGCAACTGGCCGGCCTGACGCTGCCCAACCGGTTCGTCAAGGCGGCGACCTTCGAGGGCCGCACGCAGGGCGGTGAGCCGAGTGAATCGCTGGTGGCGTTTCATGCCGGCATCGCCCGGGGCGGCACCGCGCTGACCACGGTGGCGTATTGCGCCGTGGCGCCTGACGCGCGCACCTTCCCCGATCAGATTGTCGTGAACGAAGCCACCATGCCCGGCTTGCGGCGCCTGGCCGGCAGCGTGCATGAGGCCGGGGGACTGGTGTCGGCACAGCTGGCGCACGCCGGATCGTTTTCGCGCCTCAAGCGCCCGCTTGGGCAACGCTCACGCGGCCCCTCCGTCACGATAAACGACTACGGGCTGCTGGCGGGCGAGCCGATTGCCGGCGCGATGCGGCCACAGGATTTTGACGCGGTGGTGGCGCAGTACGCCGCCACTGCGGTGCGACTGAAGACCGCCGGTTTCGACGCGCTGGAAATCCACATGGGGCATGGCTACCTGCTGAGCCAGTTCATCAGCCCCGCGACCAATCGGCGTACCGACGCCTACGGCGGCAGCCTGGTCAATCGCATGCGCTTGCCATTGCGCGTGCTGGAGGCCGTGCGTGCAGCCGTTGGCGATGACATGCCGCTCATTGCCAAGCTCAATCTGGACGATGGGCTGCCTGGGGGCGTGCACGTCAACAACAGCATCGAGGCCTGCAACATGCTGGGCGCGGGCGGCATCAATGCCGTCGAGCTGAGCGGTGGTTTTGTCAGCCGCTCGCCGATGTACCTGTTCCGCGGCGAGAGCCCGTTGCCGGAAATGATCCGCAACGAACCCAGCGCGATCTTCCGCTTCTTCTTCCGCCTGGCCGGACCCAAGCTGTTTCCGTCGATGCCGTTCGAGCCGCTGTACTTCCTCGAACAGGCCCGCCGCGTGCGGCAAGCCGTGGATGTGCCGCTGATCTACCTCGGCGGGGTCAGCAGCGGCGACGACGTGCGGCGTGTGCTGGACGAAGAAGGGTTCGATGCCGTGGCATTGGGCCGGACGTTGCTGCATGACGCGGGCTTTGTCGAACGGCTGCGTGCCGACGCGCGCGCTGCCAGTGGCTGCACGCATTGCAACCGCTGTGTGGGCTTGCTGGACGCGCCGGGCGGGATTCGCTGCACGCTCGTGCAGGGGTAGTACGAGGGGAGGCAGCGCCGCGGCGCTCATCCCATCCGGTCCAACGAAGAAAGGGCCGCTCCGACGTTGATCGGAGCGGCCCTTTCTCTTTGGCTTAACCCGGGGCGGTACTCAGAAATTGAGCCCGTTACCGGTGATCACCGGCATGTTGGTCCACACGCCGCGCGCATCGCGATACCAGCCGCCGGCTGCCAGCGCACCACCGTCCACGTGCAGCGTGGTGCCGCTGACCCAACCGGCCAGCGGGCTGGCCAGGAACAGCGCGGCACCGGCGGCGTCTTCCGGCGTGCCGAAGCGCCCGAGCGGAATCCACTGCGGCATCTGCGCCCGGTGTTCCGGCGCGATCATGACCGACAGCGGCAATTGCGCCGTCTCTGTCGATTCCGGCGCGATCAGGTTGACGCGAATGCCCACCGGCCCGAGTTCGAGCGCCAGGCTCTTGGTGAGTCCGCTCAAGGCGGCTTTGCAGGCTGCATACACGCTGCAATTAGGAATGGCGCGGAAGCCCTCGATGGACGACAGGCTGATGATGCTGCCGCCCGGCCCGTTGTGCCGCAGCAGCGGAATCATGGCGCGGGTGACCAGGAAGATCTGCTTCAGGTTGACGTCATACAGGCGCTGGATATCGCTGTCGGTATACGCCTCGAACGGCTTGGCGATCATCAGCGAATCGCTCACGTTGTTGATCAGCACATCCAGGCCGCCGAAGCGCTCGTCCACTGCTTTTGCAAGCTGGGCAACCTGATCGCCCTGTGTGACGTCGGCCTGCACGACCACGTGGTCGACATCGGCGGCATTGAGCCATGCGCGCACGTCGGCCGCGCGCTGTGGGTTGACTTCCACAACCGCCAGGCGTGCGCCCGCGCGTGAAAACGCCTCCACGATGGCGCGCCCGATGCCTGCGCCGCCGCCTGTCACGAGCACTGTCTTGCCTTTGAAATCGATCATGCCGTCTCCTGTTTTGAACTGCGTTGGTTTTGCCGATTCTCGAATCCGGGTGCGGGCCTCACATCGTCTAACGGGACTATCGGACGCGCGGGTCAGGATTTTCCCAGGCGCGCAACGCGTGGTCCTTGCAGGAAGGGCCGCCCCTAGTCCGATGGGACGATGAACGCGGCGTGTGCTGCAAGTAAGGTCACTTTGCGCTGCCACCACAGGCGGCATACAGCCAACAATCAGGAGACGACATGTCCACAACAGGCTATAGGATCGAAGCCAAGCCGCTCGGCGATCGCTTTGCACGCGGTTGGCATTGTCTGGGCCTGGCAGCCGACTATCGCGATGGCAAGCCGCACACGCTCAATATTTTCGGTCGCCGTCTGGCGGCCTTCGCAGATTCCACGGGCCAGATCCGCGTCGTGGATTCGTTCTGCCCGCATATGGGTGGCGACCTCAGCACGGGCACCGTGCAAGGCGACGAACTGGTCTGCCCGTTCCACGGCTGGAAATGGGGCGGCGATGGTGCCTGCAAGGAGATTCCCTACTGCAAGCGCGTGCCGCTGAAGGCCCGCATCGGCAGCTGGACGACCAGCGAGCAGAACCACCTGCTGTTCATCTGGCATGACCCGGAAGGCAAGGCGCCGCCGCCCGAGGTAGCCATTCCGCGCATCGATGCGTGCTACTCCGACGAGTGGCACGACTGGGCGATCGACAAGATGGTGATCAACACCAACTGCCGTGAGTTGGTGGACAACATCTCGGATATGGCCCACTTCGACACGGTGCACGGCACCAAGTTGGATTACTTCGCCAACCTGTTCGAAGGGCACAAGGCCACCCAGTTGATGATCGGCTGCAGCAAGCGGCTGTCGGGCGAAGACCGCCTGACTGCGCTGTCCACCTATTTCGGGCCGGCCTATCACATCACCCAGATGACCGGCAGCGCGGGTGGCCAGCCGATCAATTCGATTCTGCTGAACTGCCACGTGCCGATCGACCAGAACAGCTTCGAGCTGCGCTACGGCGTGCTGGTCAAGCGCATTCCCAGCCTGCCGGAAGAGCAGAGCCAAGCCATTGCGCAGGCCTACGTGCAGCAGGCGCGCGAGGCCTTCTACGAAGACGTGTCGATCTGGGCCAGCAAGGCCCGCATCGACAATCCGGTCATGTGCGAGGCGGACGGCCCGATCTATCAGGCGCGCGAGTGGTACGGCCAGTTCTACGTGGATGCGGATGCCGTGACGCCCAACAGCGTGGCGCGCCGCGTGGTCGAGCTCAATCCGGGCGGTATCGAGCCGAGCGCGCTGCATCACGTGTTTGAAGCCTAACCTGCCAGACCAGTCACCGAGGGGAACGTCGTGTCTTCCACCAACCAGCCGCTCGTAGCGGTTGTCACAGGCGCCTCGCGTGGCGCTGGCAAGGGCATTGCCCTCGCGCTCGGCGCCGCTGGCGCCACCGTGTATGTCACCGGCCGTTCGCAGCAGGAAGGCGATGCCGCGCTGCCCGGCACCATCTGGGCAACCGCTGAGGAAATCGACAAGGCGGGCGGCAAGGGCATCGCCGTGCCGTGCGACCACAGCAACGATCGTGACGTCCAGACGCTGTTCGAGCGCGTGTCGCGCGAGCACGGCCGGTTGGACATCCTGGTCAACAACGCCACCTTCCTGCATGACGAACTGACCGTGCGCGGCGGGTTCTGGCAGAAGCCGCTCGAGATGGTCGACATCCTCAATGTCGGCCTGCGCTCGGGTTACGTGGCCAGCTGGTTTGCCGCGCCGTTGATGGTCAAGCAACGCCGTGGGCTGATCGCCTTCACCTCGTCGTTCGGTTCGAGCTGCTACATGCACGGGCCGGCATACGGCGCACAGAAGGTGGGCGTCGACAAGTTCGCCAAGGACATGGCCGTGGACCTGCGCGCCCACAACGTCGCAGCCGTGTCGATCTGGATGGGCATGCTCAAGACCGAGCGCAGCGCGCGTTCACTGGCAGCCGCCCCGGATCAGTACGCCGCATTTGCCGCGATGGCGGAGACGCCGGAGTTCACTGGCAAGGTCATTCACGCGCTGTATCGCGATCCGAAGCTCATGGACAAGTCGGGCCAGGTGCTGATCGGCGCAGAAGTCGCTCAGGAATACGGTATCCAGGATGCCGACGGCAAACAGCCGCCGTCCCACCGCGAGATGCTGGGCAGCCCGGCCCAGGCGCATCCGGCCATCGTTGATTGATCGACACCTCTTTGCTTGCGAGCGCGCTTCATGTCTGCTGAATTTTCTGTCACGCGTCCACACCGCTTGTCGGACGTTGCACGTTGGGACCTCGAAACGGATGTCATCGTGGTCGGCTTTGGGGCCGCGGGTGCCTGCGCCGCCATTGAGGCCGCACAGGCCGGCGCTGCCGTCACGCTGTTTGAGGTGGCTTCCGGCAGCGGCGGCACCAGCGCCTTGTCGGGCGGCGAAATCTACATGGGTGGCAGCGGCGGCACGCCTGCCCAGCGGCAAGCCGGCTTTACCGATGACACGGAAGACCTGTACCGCTATCTGCTGATGGCGGGCGGGCCCGATGCGGACGAGGCCAAGGTCCGTCTCTATGCCGACAACAGCCGTGCCCACTACGATTGGCTGGTCGAGCAGGGCGTGGTCTACAAGAACACCTTTGTGCCCGAGCGGATCATGGAGCCCGAGACGGACGACTGTCTGATCTGGTCGGGCAGCGAAGAGGCGTGGCCGTTTGTCGAAAGCGCAAAGCCGGCTCCCCGCGGTCACACGCCGCAATTCGTCGGCTGGGGCGGCGGGCGCATGCTGATGGACGTGCTGGCCGCGCGTGTCGACAAGCTGGGCGTGCACGTGCGCTACGACAGCCGCGTGCTGGCCCTAATTGCCGATGATGCCGGCGCTGTGCACGGCGTGGTCGTCCGCACCGATGGCCGCGTGCAGTACGCGCGTGCGCGCCGGGGTGTCGTGCTCTGCGCCGGCGGGTTCGCGATGAACCGCGACATGGTGCGGCGCCATGCCCCCAAGCTGCTGCGCGCCAGCGAGCCGATTGGCAGCCCAGGCGATGACGGCTCGGGCATCCTGATGGGCATGAGCGTGGGCGGCGCCGCGATCCACATGGACGAGGGGTTCACCACCCTGCCGTTCTACGCGCCCGAGTCGCTCATCAAAGGCATTTTCATCAATGAACGCGGCCAGCGTTTCATCAATGAGGACTGCTACCATGGCCGTACCGCGCACCACATCCTGCAGCAAGCCGGCGACCGCATCTACCTGTTGGTCGATAACGCGACTTACCAGCCGCCTCCCGAGTTCGCACGCATCGGCATTGCCGCAGCGGGTGAGACGTGGGAGGAAGTCGAGCATGACCTGGGCATGACGCCAGGCACGCTCACTGCCACGGTGGCGGTCTATAACCGTCATGCGAGCGAAGGTACCGATCCACTGTTCCATAAGGGGGCCAAGTGGCTCCAGCCGCTGATCGAACCCCCGTTCGTTGCACTGGATTGCCGCATCGACTACGCGTTCTATTCGTACTTCACGATGGGCGGGCTCGATACGTTGCCCACGGGGCAGGTGGTGACGGAAAAGCGCGTGCCCATTCCCGGCTTGTATGCCGCTGGGCGCACCGCGTGCGGGCTGCCGCGCTGGGGCGGTGGATACAGCTCGGGCATGTCCCTGGCGGATTCCACCTTCTTCGGTCGGCAAGCGGGGCGGCACGTTGCCGGTTCGCGTTCCAACTCCTAATCTTTGATTCGACGCCTCTGCGCGAAGGCCCAAGAGGACAACAGGACAAGAGGAAATCACGATGAAAGAATTCAACGACAAGGTAGTGCTCATCACGGGCGGGTCGACCGGCATCGGCCGCGCGGCTGCGACGGCTTTCGCCCGCGACGGCGCCAAGCTAGTGCTGGCCGATGTGAATGCCGAAGTGGGGGAAGCCTTTGCCGCCGAACTGCGCAAGGCCGGCAGCGATGCCCTGTTCGTGCGCACCGATGTGTCGCGCGCGGAAGACTGCGAGGCCATGGTGGCCCGCGCCCTGGAAACGTTCGGGCGGCTGGATGTGGCGTTCAACAACGCGGGCATTTCGGATGCACCGCAAACGGCCACGCCCGAGTATTCGCTCGATCTGTGGGAGAAGATCATCGGCATCAACCTGTCGGGCGTCTTCTACTGCATGCGCTACGAAATTCCGGCGCTGCTCAAGTCGGGCGGCGGCGCGATCATCAACACGTCGTCGGTGGCGGGGCAGATCGCATTCCCCGGCACGGCGGGCTACACGGCCAGCAAGCACGGTGTGGTGGGCCTGACCAAGGTGGTGGCCGCGGAATACGGCGCACGCGGCATCCGCTGCAACGCGCTGGCGCCGGGCATGATCGAAACGCCCATGACCAAAGCCGCGCTGGACTCCGACATGGCCCGCGCCGCGATGCTCCAGGGCATCCCGGCCAAGCGCTTCGGCAAGGCCGAGGAAATGGCCGACGTGGTCGTCTGGCTGGGCTCGTCGCGTGCCAGCTATGTCAACGGTGCCTATATCGCGGCCGACGGCGGTTACCTGATCCAGTAGGTTCGCGCCCGTCGCGGCGCATTCATTCAAGTTGTGTCTTCAAGCATTGGCCCCGTGTATGCGGGGCCTTTTTTCATGCCGCCGTCGGGCAACACCGCCTCGTAGTCTGTAAAGACGATTCGTCGCGCACGCGCAGAACGTAGCGTAGCGAAAACGCTGGTTGGTGATGACCAGCAAACAGGAGACGGATGAACATGACCCGGCTGAAAGGGAAAGTAGCATTGATTACCGGCGCCGGCCAAGGCGTGGGCCAAGGCATTGCCTATGCCCTGGCCGCCGAGGGCGCGCGCATTGCCGTGGTGGGGCGTACGGCAGGCAAGCTCGACGAGACGTGTGCCGAGATTCGTCGCCGTGGCGGCGAAGCGCAGCCCTTCGTGGCTGACGTGATGGTGAAAGACGACATCGAGCGCTGCGTCGCGCAGGTGGCGGAGCACTTCGGCGGCATCAACGTGCTCGTCAACAACGCGCAGGTGGTGCCGCTCGGGCGCCTGCTCGATGTGACGGACGAGGCGTTCATGCAGGGCATCGACTCGGGGCCGCTTGCCACGATGCGTTTGATGCGCGCGTGCTATCCGCACCTGCGCGGCGATGGTGCGGTGGTGAACTGTGTCTCGTCCGCAGCCGTGCGTTGGGACGCCTCGGGCTATGGCCACTACGCGGCGGTCAAGGAGGCGATCCGTTCGCTCACGCGCGCTGCAGCGTGCGAGTGGGGTGTGGATGGCATCCGCGTCAACGCCATTGCACCGCACGCCATGTCGCCAGGCATGGCCGGGTGGGTTGCCGAGCGGCCGGATGAGGCGGCCGCCTTCTTCAAGACCATTCCGCTGCAGCGCGTGGGCGACTGCGAGAAAGACATCGGCCGCGCCGTCGCCATGATTGTCAGCGCCGACGCGGGCTACCTGACCGGCGCGACGATCCCGCTCGATGGCGGCCAGGCGTATTGGGGATAAGCGGGGCTAAGCGCCTGCCATGGCGTGACGCTTCACGAAACGAATCACGAAACCAAATCAGAGGATAGAAACATGAATCGATTGCTCAACAAGGTCGCGATCGTGACCGGCGGCGCCCGCGGCATGGGCGCGCAGACGTGCCGGCTGTTCGTGCAGGAAGGTGCGCGCGTCGTCATCACGGATGTGCTGGAAGCCGAAGGCGAAGCGCTGGCGCGTGAGCTTGGGGATGCCGCGCGCTTTCGCAAGCTGGATGTGAGTGATGAATCCCAATGGGCCAGCCTGGTGGCGGAAACCGTGGAGGACTTCGGCCGCGTCGACGTGCTGGTGAACAACGCTGCGGTGCTGGCGTTCGGCAGCATCACCGAACTGTCGAAAGCCGCGTTCGAGCGTGTGGTCGCCATCAACTTGGTCGGCACGTTCCTCGGTATCCGCGCGGTGGCGCCGTTCATGAAGCAGCAGGGGGCCGGCTCCATCGTCAACATTTCGTCGGTGGACGGCTTGCGTGGCGTCAATGCGTTGGCCGCCTATGTGTCGAGCAAGTGGGGCGTGCGCGGGCTGACCAAGGCGGCGGCGCTGGAGCTGGGCCATCACGGTGTGCGGGTCAACTCGATTCACCCGGGTGGCGTGAATACGGTGATGTCCAACCCGACCGGCGCGCCGCTGGAGGAAGTCAACCAGGGCTACCGCCATGTGCCGGCGCAACGTGTCGGCGATCCTGACGAAGTCGCGCGTGCGACGCTGTTCCTCGCCAGCGACGAGGCCTCGTACTGTCACGGCAGCGAGCTGGCTGTGGATGGCGGCATGGCTGCAGGCAGCTACTACCCGGGCTTGCCCGGTTCGCCAATCTGAACGATCGGCAACGGCAGCGGAAGCTGCCTTCTGCACTGTGACGGGAGCAGCGGCCCAAGCAAACCCGGCCTCTCCGGGCGCCTGGTACGACCGCAACGGGCAGGAGAACGGTGACAAATGCGCCTGGACGTTCGGCGCGCCGCTGGTGATGTTCCGCAACGGCGTGCAGTGGAAGATCCAGGGCGAATGGTCGAATGCGGCGTACACCGCGGGCACCGGCTATCCGAGCGCGTCCGGACAGAGAGGGTGCCTGTCGGGTCTCTGATCTGCGACGCGCAGAACAGCGCCGGCCTGACGCCAAGTCTGGCCGGCGTTGTCATGTTCTCGCAGGCGGGCAGCTGATCTGCAGCTGCCGTGCCTCGACATCAACCAGCCACTGCCTGTTCGGCACCACTGACAATCTGCTCGAACGCGGAAAGATCCGGCGCAGCCATCACATCCCGAAAGCGCGCGTAGTTCCACGGCCAGCTGGCCGGCACGCCTTCGCCGTCGAGGTACCAGCTGTTGCAACCCGATGCGAAGATGGTGTTTTTGGCCGCTGCCAGGCGTGAGGCCTCGTAGGCATCGAGCGCTTCCTGCGTGGCGGCAATTTCCGAGCACTCACTGCTGCGCAGCAGATCCAGCAATTGCGCGATGTAGCCCCATTGCTTCTCGGCCACGTCGATCAGCGAGAAGTTGCCGACCGGGCTCGTCGGGCCGTTGAGCATGAAGAAGTTCGGGAACTCGGGCACGGAGATGGCCAGGTAGGCGTGCGGCCGCTTGGCCCACACGTCGTCCAGGCGGCGGCCGTCGCGGCCGACGATCTGCGTCGGGCGCATGAAGCGGTCCGCGTGGAAGCCGGTGGCCGTGACCAGCACATCGAGCTCGTGCAGCGTGCCGTCGCGCGTGAGGACGCCGTTGGCGGTGACGGTTTCGATGTCGTCGGTCACCAGCTCTGCGTTCGGGTGCTGAATCGCCTGGTAGTAGTCGGGCGAGAAGATCAGGCGCTTGCAGGCGGCGCGGTAGTTGGGGCGTAGCTTTTCGCGCAGCACGGGGTCTGGCACGCTGCGTTCGAGGTTGTCCAGCACGATCGCTTCGATCATGGCGATCTCAGGCGAGGATGCGTCCGCCACGGCCGTGGTGAAGCGCTCCACGTTTGCCACGTAGGTCTCGTCGTTCTGCATGCGCTTGAGCAGCGCCGGATCGTCGCGGAACGCTTGCTTCTGCTCTTCGGTGAACGTGGGGTTCTCCACCGGCATAATCCATTGCGCGGTGCGCTGGAAATGCTTGAGCTTGCCGGCACGGCCAGCCAGTGCCGACACCAGCTGCACGCCGGTCGAACCGTTGCCGATGATGCCGATGCGCTTGCCGTCCAGCGGCACGGCGTGGTCCCACCGTGCGCTGTGCAGCAGGTCGCCGGTGAAGTCTTTCAGGCCAGGAATGTTGGGCGTGCGGGGGTGGTGCAGCACGCCGGTGGCCGCGATCACCACGTCGGCTGTGTCGCGCAGGCCACTGGCCGTTTCAAGATGCCAGCGCCCGCCCTTGAACTCGCAGCGCTTAACTTCCTGATTGAAGCGGATCAGTTCGTCGATCTTGTACTTGCGGGTCGTCTGTTCGAAATAGCCTTGCACCTCTGCGCCCGGGGGCAGCTGGCGAGTCCATTCGGCATTCGGCTCGAACGAGTACGTATACGCGTGCGAGGGCACGTCGCAGGTCAGGCCTGGATACGTGTTCTCGCGCCACGTGCCACCCACGCGGGAGGCCTTTTCGTAGATGGTCACGTTCTTGTAGCCGGCTTCGAGCAGCTTGATGCCGCTCAAGATGCCCGACATGCCTGCGCCGAGTACGACGACCCGCAGGTCTTGATTGAGGTTGGGTTGCGTCATGATGGGTTGCATCCTTGTGGAGAGGGGCTCGGATCGCGATGGGGTCGAAGAGAGCCGGAGCTCGACGGTGCCAAATATGGCCGTCGGTGCAGTTGTGATGTCCGGAGCAGGCTACAAGGGGGTCATCCGTCATCGGAGGTGGCCCCAGCATGCCAGCGCGCGGCGGGGCCAACATCGCACGAATGCACTATGCGGATGTTCGGCACGCGTACAACGCTGGCTTTAACGATGCCTTCCACATGCATGTCATCGCAAGTGAGTGTCATCCCCGCGAAGGCGGGGACCCAATTGCGTCAACAGCGCTGGATTTTTTTCCTGCGCTGGACCGGCGGCAGTGTGCCGGCGGTGTCATGAAATGGAAGCGGCTCAATGGCCCGAAGACACTGCGCCGCCTGGCGCCGGACGCTTGAGCAGACACGCCAGCGGAATGCACAGCAGCAGCGCGACCGCCAGCAGATGGAATGCTTCGGAATACGTCATGACCATCGCCTCGCGCTGGATCTGCGCGGCCAACTGGCCCAGCGCCTGGAGCTGGGCATGGACAGCATCGCCGTGTTGCTCCACCAGGCCTTGTGCCGTGGCGGCCAGGTAGGCCTGACCGGTGGGTGAATTCCAGCTCAACGATTCACGAATCACGGCGTCGTGAAAGGCGTAGCGCCGGTCGATCAGCACCCCGAGCAGCGCCAGCCCGACCGAGCCGCCCAGATTGCGCGCCATGTTGTACAGCCCAACGGCATCACCGGCGTCTTCCTTGGCCGCGGCGCCCAGCGAGGCCTGGTTGAGCGGCATCATCGCCATCATCTGGCCGACGCCGCGCAGCAATTGGGAATCGATGAAATCCCCGCCGACCGACTGCGCCGTCAGCGCGACATCGAGCAGGCAACTGGCGCCAAAGCAGAGCAGCCCCGCAATCACCATGACACGCATGTCGATGCGGCCGAGCAGTTGCGGCAGGATCGGCGCCATCAGGAAGGCCGGAACGCCGTAGACGAGCATGATCGACCCCGACTGCTGGGCGTTGTACCCCGCAATGCCGGCAAGGAATTGCGGCAGCAGGTACGACATGCAGTACATGCCCGCGCCGATCGTGAAGACGATCACGATCACGCTGGCGTAGCGCGCGTTGCCCAGCAGGCGCAGCTTGACGATGGGCTTGCTGGCACGGAACTGGCCGGCCACCAGCAGGCCGATGCCCACGACGGCAATCACCCCGAGCCAGACGATCATCGGCGATTCGAACCACTGTTCGCGCTGGCCTTCTTCCAGCAGCACGGTCAGCGAGCTGAGCCCGATCGAGAGGCCGCTGATACCGAGCCAATCGGCACGGAAGAAGCCAGACCAATCCGTGCGCTCGTTCGGCAGGCCCACGCGCAACAGCACCATCAGCGCGATCGACACCGGCAAGTTGAGGAAGAAGCACCAGCTCCAGTCGAGGTTCTCCGTCAGCCAGCCGCCGACCGTTGGGCCCAGCATGGGCCCCAGCAGGACCGTGAGCCCGAAGATGGTCATGCCGATCGGCATCTGCCGCCGCGGCATGCGCGTGGCGACGATGGTCTGTGCGGTGGGGATCATGGCGCCGCCGGCGAAGCCCTGGCCGATGCGGCCGATGACCATCTGCGCGAGGCTGTGCGAGACGCCGCAGAGGATCGAGAACGCGATGAACAGCACGGCATTGCCGAGCAGAAACCGGCGCAGGCCGAAGACCCGCGTCAACCAGGCGGCGAGCGGAATCATGACGATTTCCGACATCAGGTAGCCGGTCGAGATCCAGGTGCCCTCGGTGCCAGTGGCCCCGATCTTGCCCTGGATCTGTGGCAGTGCCGAATTGGTGATCGAGATGTCGAGGCTCGCCATCAGCGCGCCAAGGGCGCCAGCTGCTACGGCAATCCAGTCGACCGCGCGAGCGCGCGGCTCCAACCCCTGCGGGTCAGACTTACCCACGCGAGGCTTCCTGGTCGATGCGCTCCCGCGCCGCCTGCGCGCCGCGCGTATCGACATGCACCGTGACCGACAGGCCGGGAACGAGCACGCTGCGCGCCTCCTTGCCGGCCTCCACGCGGATGCGCACCGGCACACGCTGAACGATCTTGGTGAAGTTGCCCGTGGCGTTCTGTGGCGGCAGCAGCGCGAACTGTGCGCCGGTGCCGGGCGACAGGCTCTGCACGGTGCCGTGCAGTTCCGTACCGCCGAGTGTGTCGACCAGAATACGTGCCGGCTGGCCGGGGCGCATCATGCCGATCTGCGTTTCCTTGAAATTGGCTTCGAGATAAAGGTCCTGCACCGGCACGAGCGTCAGCAGGCGCGAGCCGGGCTGCACGTACTGGCCGACGCGCACGGCGCGGTCGCCCACGCGGCCGGCGCTGGCGCTGCGGATGACGGTGTCGTGGATGTCGAACTGGGCTTGGCGCGCACTGGCTTGCGCCACTGCAAGCTGCGCCTTGGCCTGCTCAATCTGGGCCTGCGTGGCGACCACCTGGCGCTGCGTAGCCAGCAGGGCCGCGCGGTTGGATTCCACGTCGGCCGCGGCCTGCTTGCGACCGGAGCGCAGCTCGGCCATGCGTTCGCCGCTTTCTGCGCCAATGGCCACCAGCGGGGCATGGCGCTGCGTTTGTTCAACCACAAAGGCTTCGTGGGCGCGGGCGCCGTCGAGTGTTGCGCGGGCCCGATCCACCTCGGCCTGACGCTGCAGCAGCTCGGCCTCGCCACGGGTGATGTCGGCGCGGCGTGCGGCGATGGTTGCAGTGGCCTGCTCGAGGGCGGCCCGGTATTGGCGGTCATCCAGCCGCACCAGCGGCTGCCCGGCCATCACGGTCTGGTTGTCTGTGACGAGCACTTCGGCCACGTAGCCCGTGACCTTCGGCGCGATGATCACGTTGTCGGCGCGCAGGTAGGCATCGTCGGTGGTTTCAATGAAGCGCCCGACCATCCACCAGCGCAAGGCCCAGACGCAGGCCAGCACCAGCAGGCCGCTACCCAGCAGCACAAGCAGGAGAACCCGCCGGCGGGGGAGTTGCCCGCCTGCGGCGATGTCGGGTCCGATGGCCTCGCCGGCCGGTGCGGTCATGGACATGGAGGATCCCAATCGGAGGACGGTGGCAGGTCGGGCGCCCCGCCATGCGGTTGGCGCCGTCCCCGCCGGGTCAAAGCATCAAGCCATCAGGCCATCAAGCCACGTTCGCGCGCCAGGGTCATGGCGGTGTCTTCGATCATGTCTTCCTGACCACCCACCAAGCGTTGGCGGCCCAGTTCGACCAGAATCTCGCGCGCCGGAATCTTGTACTTGGCTTCGGCGCGCTTGGCGAACAGCAGGAACGAGGAGTACACGCCCGCATAGCCCAGCGTCAGCGCATCGCGGTCGATGCGGATCGGGTGGTCCATGATCGGCACGACCAGGTCTTCCGCCACATCGGCGATGCGGAACACGTCGACGCCGGTCTCGATGCCCATGCGTGCACACACGGCCACGAAGACTTCCATCGGCGTGTTGCCGGCGCCGGCGCCGAGGCCCGCTGCGGCCGCGTCGATGCGGTTGGCGCCGCAGGCCACGGCGGCCAGCGAGTTGGCGACGCCCATGGCCATGTTGTGGTGGCCGTGGAAGCCGAGTTCCGTTTCAGGGCGCAGCGCCTGGCGCACGGCGGTCAGCTTCTCGGTCACGTCGTGCGGCAGCATGTGGCCGGCCGAATCGGTGATGTACAGGCAGTTGGCGCCATACGATTCCATCAGCAGCGCCTGCTTGACGAGCTGCTCGGCCGGCGCCATGTGCGCCATCATCAGGAAGCCCACCGTATCCATGCCCAGCTTGCGCGCCATGCCGATGTGCTGTTCGGACACATCGGCCTCCGTGCAGTGCGTGGCCACGCGGATGGTGTGCACGCCCAGGTCATGCGCCATGTGCAGGTGCTCGACGGTACCGATGCCCGGCAGCAGCAGTGCCGACACCTTGGCCTGCTTCAGTTCGCCGAGCACGGCGCGCAGGTAGTCCTCATCGCTGTGCGCGGGGAATCCGTAGTTGACCGAAGCGCCGCCCAGGCCGTCGCCGTGCGTGACTTCAATCAGCGGCACGCCAGCGGCGTCCAGCCCGCGCGCAATGCTCTTCATCTGCTCCAGAGAGATCTGGTGGCGCTTCGGGTGCATGCCGTCGCGCAGCGTCATGTCATGCAGGGTAATGCGTTGTGTCATGTCGATTGTCCTCGGGCTCAGGCTCAGGCGAGTGCCGGTTCGGCTGCGGGCAGCGAACCATCCAGCAGTGCGGTGGCAATGCGTTCCGCGGTGCGTGCGGCAGCGGCGGTCATGATGTCCAGGTTGCCGGCATAGCGGGGCAGGTAGTCACCCAGGCCTTCGACTTCCATGTAGATGGACACGCGCTTGCCGTCGAACACCGGGCCGTTCTTCAGGGTGTAGCCGGGCACGTACTGCTGCACGTCGGCAATCATGGCGTGGACGGACTTGGTGATCGCTTCCACATCCGGCTCGTCTTCCGTCAGGCAATGCACGGTGTCGCGCATGATCAGCGGCGGCTCGGCCGGGTTGATGATGATGATGGCCTTGCCTTCGCGTGCGCCGCCCACCTTCTCAATGGCGCCCGATGTGGTGCGCGTGAATTCGTCGATGTTCTTGCGGGTGCCCGGGCCGACGGAGCGCGACGACACCGTCGCCACGATCTCGCCATAGGCCACCGGCTGCACGCGCGACACTGCATAGACGAGCGGAATGGTCGCCTGCCCGCCGCAGGTGACCATGTTGACGTTCATGGCGTTCGAGCCCAGGTGCGCGTCGAGGTTGACCGGCGGCACGCAGAACGGCCCGATGGCCGCGGGCGTGAGGTCGATCATGCGCACGCCGCGTGCGGTGAGCTTGTCGGAGTGCTCGCGGTGGACGTAGGCGGAGGTCGCGTCGAAGGCGATGCGGATGCCGTCGGCCTCCAGGTGGGGCAGCAGACCGTCAACGCCCTGGTCGGTGGTCTTCAGGCCCATTTCACGGGCGCGTGCCAGGCCTTCCGAGGCGGGGTCGACGCCGACCATCCAGACCGGCTCCAGTACCGTGCTGCGACGCAGCTTGTAAAGCAGATCGGTGCCGATGTTGCCGGGGCCGATCAGGGCGCATTTGATTTTTTCCATGGGGCTTCCTTCGGATGATGGGCGCGCAAGGGCACGCACAACGTGCCCTTGCGCGGGAGCAGCGTCAGACAAAGTCCGCCGTGCAACTGCCAATGCCGCTGATGTGCATGCGCAGGCGGTCTCCGGCCTTCACCGGGATCAGCGCGGCGAGCGAGCCGGAGAGGATGGTCTCGCCGGCTTCCAGCGCAACGCCAAGTTCGCCCAGCGTATTGGCGAGCCATGCGACGGCGGCGGCCGGATGGCCTTGCACGGCATCACCGCGGCCGGTGGCGACGCATTCGCCGTTCTTCTCCAGCGTCATGGTGCAGGCGGCCAGGTCCAGCCCTTCGGGGCTGACACGCGTCTGGCCGAGCACGTAGACGCCGCACGAGGCGTTGTCCGCCACGGTGTCTTCAATGCGGATGCGCCAATCCTCGATGCGCGAATCGACGATCTCGAAACAGGCGCAGACGGATTCGGTGGCGGCCAGCACGTCTTCAGGCGTGATGCCGGGCCCGCGCAGGCTGTGCTTGAGCGTGAAGGCGATCTCGCCTTCGGCGCGCGGCGCGATGAGGGTGCCGGCGGGAATCGCCTGACCTTCCGCGTAATGCATGCTGGCCAGCAGCATGCCGAAATCGGGTTGGTGCACGTCCAGCATCTGCTGGACGGGTTTGCTGGTCACGCCGATCTTCTTGCCGACGATGCGGTCACCGGCTGCCAGACGATGGGCAAGGAACCGCTGCTGGATGCGGTAGGCGTGTTCGATCGTGAGACCGTGGCCGCGGCTGCTCAACGGCGCGACCGGCGCGCGCGCGACGAGGGCGCGATGGAGTTCTTCGCCGAGGCTGGCGATCAGATCTTGTTGCATGGTGGAGTGGGGAAGCAGTGTGCCGGCGGGTGCCCGCTGGTATTGAGATCCATGCGGGCGCCCGTCACATCACAGGTCAGGTGCCAGAGCTGCGGGCGGCATCCGGCGAGAAGTAGCCGGGGTTGAACTGCGGGCTGTTGTTCAGCACAGGCATCACGTTCTCATTAGACAACCGGTCGGCCAGGTATGCGCCCGAGGCCAGGTCGTGGTAGAAGGTGACCCCCGTGTAGAAGGTGTGTGCATCGTAGGCATACAGCGTGGTTGCCATGTTGGTGCGCCACAGATTGCCTTGCGCGTCGAAGTTGTCGGCGAGCACGGCAATCCAGCTGTCCTCGTCCAGATAGAGGCGGCGCTTGGAGTACTGGTGGCGGTAGCCCGACTTGAGGGTCGCTTCCAGCACCCACACGCGGTGCAGCTCATAGCGCATGAAGTCCGGGTTGGCGTGGCCCTTGCCGAGCATGTCCTTGTACTTGATCGACGCGCTCATCAGCTTGTAGTTGTCATACGGCACATAGACTTCCTTCTTGCCGACGATCTTCCAGTCGTAACGCACGCCCGTGCCGTTGTAGAGGCGGTCGTCATCCACGGTGCGGAAGCCGCCTGTGCCATTGGGCTGGTCGAAGCCATACTCGGGCGCCTGACGCACGCGGCGGGTGCCGGGGTTGTACATCCAGGTCCGGTTGCCGTTGTCGCTGTTGTCATCCCACAGCGAGTAGCCGACCAGGACCGTGCCGCGGTCGCGCAGCGGCAGCAGTGTGGTCTGGCGGAAGAACGTTCGGTCATACAGTTCGTTCTTCGAGTCGACGGTGCCCGTGTTGCGCATGGAGAAAATGTCGTAGCGCACGCGCCCCCACGCGATATTGCCTTCCGGATAAACCACGGCCTGGTCGTAGGTGGCGGCCTCGGCGCCAATGCCGGACGACAGCCGCAGGTTCCACATCAGTTCCACGCCGTTCTTGGGAATGGGGAAGGGAACGATCGGCGGCGCGTTCTTGATGCCGTTGGCGGCTTCGGCGGTCATGGTCGACGTCGGCGCCAGGGTGCGGATTTCCTTATAGACCGCGTCGGTGAAGCGGAAGTCGCGGTGCGACGGATAGACCGGGATCTTGAACGTCTCGGGGTAGCGCTTGAGCAGCGCCTTTTGCCCGTCGGTCAGGTGATTCTCGTACTGCGCCATGTTCTGCGCGGTGATGACCACCACCGGCTTCTCGTTGGCGTACGGGTCGGGATACCGCTCACCGGCCTGCCATTTCACGCCCGGCGGCGTGCCGAGCCACTTGCCGTTCCAGGCGGGGATCTCGCCGTCCTTGCTGCCGGCGCGCTCGGCACCGACGGGGGTCAGTTTGCTGTCGAGCTGTTTGAGTTCGTCCGCGCTGTTCGCCGCGAAAGCGGCGGTGGCGAGCGCCATGCCGCTTGCCAGCAGCATGGCGGGAATGCGCAGTCGGGGTGTGGGTCGCATTGCTGTGTCTCCTTGGGATGATGCCGGCCACCCGGAGGCGGCCAGTGTGCCTGTATGCCGGTGTGCCGGTTTAGAACGAATACTTCGCGTTGAACGCTACGTAGCTGCGGTCAGCCAGCGGACGATCGTTGAGGTCGGCCCCGCCCATGAACTTGGCATACGTCAGGTTCAATTCCAGGTTGTTGAGGTACTTCATCGTGACGCCGATGCTGGCGCGGCGGTCGCCTGCGCCATACAGGGAGCCGAATGCGCCCGGCACCGAGCTATGCCCGCTGATCGCCTGGGCATAGTTAAGCGGCACGGTCATGTCCCAACCGTCGAACACGTTGTTGTAGGTGAGGGACCAGCCGATCTGCGCCGCCACCGCATCACGCGAGTTCGTGAGCACGCTCTGGCCGTAGACCGGATCGACGCTGAGCACGTGGATGTACCCGATTTCTGCCACCAGGCTTTGCGAGTTGGCCAGCTTGTTCGGGCCGATCGAGTAGATGGCCGACAACTGGCCCTGCACGACCTTGCCGCGCGTTGCAGTCGGCGAGCCTTGCACATTGACCAGCATCGGCTGGCCGTCCTTATAGCTCACTTCGCCGGCCACGTTGGCCCCGAACACCTGCGTCGAGAAGCTGGCGCCGGTCAGGTTGATACCGCTGAAGTACTTCTGCTGGTACTGCAGCGTCGGGAACATCGAGATCAGAACGCTCGGGTTCTTGTCGCTGTACCGCAACTGGTACAGGCCGATCTCGGTGTCTTCGGCCACGCGGAAGCGCGTGCCGATACCCCACTGGCCGGCGTTGGTCGGCTTGATGTCGGGCCCGCGCGGAATGTTGAAGCCGGGGCCGGCGATCAGGTATTCCGAGCCTGGGCCGACGATGTCGCTGGTGCTGAAGAAGCTGCCCGGCGGAAACAGTTGGTTCTCCTTGTAGACGAACTGGTAGTAACCCATCACGCTGAGCGACGGGTTGATCTGCCATTGCAGCGAGGCCTGCGGCACGGGCAGCAGAATGTCCTTCACTTCCGCGCCGGGCACGAACGACTTGGTGGCATCCACCGGGCCTTGCGCGCCGGCGATGTTCGGGAAGTACAGGCTCTCGCCCCAAGCCACGACCTGGTTACCGATCTTGCCGCTCAGGCGCGTGTCGCCGATGCCGACTGCGCCATAGGCGTAGGCATCCAGCAACTGTGCGCGCTGGCCCTGGAAATTGCGCGCATACGTGGTGAACTCGTTGAAGGCGCCGCTATGGTTGACGGTGCCGGGCGCATTGTTGGCGTTAGTGCCTTGGTATGCCGTGTCATAGAAGGCGCTGCCGCGCACGAACAGACCATAGTCGCCGTGCTGCAGATTGCCTTCGCCCAACAGCGATGCGCGATTGGTGATCAGGCTGCCGCGATGGAAGTTGCGGTTGCCGTCGTCGCCGTTGATGTTGGCCGGCGACAGAAGCGTGTCGCTTGGCTTGCCCGTACGCATCGCCACGCCGTAGTTGGCCGTGAACGAGTAGCTCAGCGAAGTGTCGTTGCCGAGATCGACGGAGTTGTCCGCCCATGCTGCAGGTGCGAACAGCGTAGCAAGTGCCGCGGCGATGGCCGAGGGGCGCAGCGTACGCTGCAGCCGGGTCGGTTGATTTACGGGTTTGTCCTGCATCAGTCTCCTCCTGGGTGTGGTCAGCGCTGGGCCTGCAGCACATGCCTGGCCTCTTTTCTTGTGGCAAGCCTAAGGAGCGAGGTATGCGCTGAAATCGTCAGAACGGACTAGTCCAGCGAAATTCGACGAATGGCGTCGCACGGCCCTCGCTGCAGATGCCCGCGTGGGGCCGGGACAGGGCAAGAACGCGGTCACCGTCTTGTATCGGCTTCAGGGAAATCCCCCAGAGATTGGCCACTGCGATCAGCGGCCCGCAGGCGTTGGAGCTGCAGCCGTAAGGAAGGCGGGACGTTCGCCGCCGCCATCGATCACGAGGTTGGCGCCCGACACATAAGCCGCCTGCGGCGAGGCCAGGAACAGGCACGCGTTGGCGATGTCGGCCGGGTCTGCCAGCCGCTCGAGCGGCACGGTGGCGCAGACGCGTTGCAGCGCATCTGCGTCGCCGTAGTGCCCTTGCTGTGCGGTTTCGGTCAGCACCAGGCCGGGGCTCACCGCGGCAACGCGCACACGTGGCGCCCACTCCACGGCAAGCGTGCGCACTGCGTTCAGGATGCCGGCCTTGGCGGCGCCATATGCCGCCGTGCCCGGCGAAGGGCGCAGTGCACTGACGCTGCCGATGAACAGCTGCACGCCACCGCTGGTCTGCTTGTGCATCACAGCGTTGGCACGCTGCGCCAGTTGCAGGGGCGCCACCAGGTTCAGGCGGATGACGGACTCCATCAAGCGCGGCGAGGCGTCTGCGGCCAATGCGAAAGGCGAGCCCCCCGCGTTGTGGATCACGATGTCCAGCGTGCCGCTCTTGCTCACGATGGTGGAGAGCAGTGCGTCCATCTGTTCGCCGTCACGGATGTCGGCGGTGATGAATTCTGCGCGGCGCTGCGTGCCGAGCGAAAGCGTTTGCGAGTCATCGGGCGGGGTGCGTCCGCACGTGTAGACCGTGGCCCCTGCATCGAGAAAGGCCTCTGCAATGGCGGCGCCGATGCCGCGCGCGCCGCCGGTGACGAGCACGGTCTTGTCTTTGAAATCGAATCCCATCATGGCGTGTTTGGCCTGGTTGGCCTGCGTTCTGTGGTGAGGTGGTGAGCGAAGAAGTCAGCGCCGATGGTAGGGAAAACCGCGCCTGCGCTCGTAGTCCGAAGAGACGATGCTGGTGGCTGGGGTGGGGAAGATGATCGTCGCCAGACAACCAGACACGGAGCCTCACCAATGTCAGCTTCACAATCGTCGATCACGCTGCCCGTCGGCCGCTACGTAACCACGGCCACCGGGCTACGCCTGCATAGCACCGAGGCCGGCAGCGGCGAGCCGGTGGTGTTCATCCACGGCAGCGGGCCGGGGGCGAGCGGCCACAGCAACTTCAAGTACAACGCGCCGGCCTTTGCGGCAGCGGGCTATCGCACCGTGGTGGTGGATCTGCCGGGTTACGGGCTGTCGTCCAAGCCCGACGACGTGGAATACACGCTGGACTTTTTCGTGGCGGCGCTGCGCGAGCAACTGCAGGCGCTGGAAGTGGGACGCTGCGTGCTGGTGGGCAATTCTCTGGGTGGCGCGATCGCGCTGAAATACGCCCTGGACTACCCCGCGGACGTGAGCCGCCTGGTGATGATGGCGCCCGGCGGCGTGGAAGAGCGCGAGACCTACTTCCAGATGGAAGGCATCCAGAAGATGGTGTCGCTCTTCACCGGCGGCCACATGAACCCGGACACCATGCGCCAGCTGCTGCAACTGCTGGTCTATGACACCAGCATGGTGACCGATGCGCTGGTGGAAGAGCGCATGAACGTGTGCCGCCACCAGCCGCGCGAGGTGCTGGCCACGATGCGCGTGCCGAACCTGTCTGACCGCCTGGGTGAGGTCGCTTGCCCGGTACTCGGCTTCTGGGGCACGGAAGATCGTTTCAACCCCGTGGGCGGCGCCATGAAATTCCTGGAAAGCTGCAAGGATGCGCGCTGCGTGCTGATCAACCGCTGCGGCCATTGGGTGATGGTCGAACATCGCGATTACTTCAACCGTGAGTGCCTGGGTTTCCTGGCGGACACGGCGAACGATAAGTGATCGCTTGTTGGCTTGGTATCGACAGTCGTAACGCCAGGGTGCCAGTCCCAACCGTTTGCGCAGGCAGACGGGCTGAAAACCTAGTCTGGTTAGACGATGTGGACGGGCGCTCCAATCTCTAACGTGAATCCATCAGACCGGCAAAAGCCGGCGATCGCCAGACGAACCAACGGATTGGCGTTTTGTGGAAGGAGACAGCAATGAAAGCCGGACTGTATGCAAGCTTTCTCGTAGGGTTGGGCGCAACGTTGGCGCTGGGGCTGGGCACGGGTGTCGAGCCATCATCGGCGCCGCTGGCCGTCAGCCAGCTTGGCGATGCGTTGCAGCACCTCATGAATATCGACGACGCTTCAGCGGCCCCGGTCGCGGCATCCCTGCGATGCGACGATGCGTGCCACCAGAAATATGACGTGACGGTGGTCGACGTCCTGAACCATCTCCCCCGCCAGTAAGAGACGGGCGTTCCGCGCGCCAGTCGTGCGGCCGTGAATGCCGCTCTGCCTCAGACCGGGCCAGCTCCATGATGGACGTGGCCCGGCGTCTGCCTTTAGCTCGCCTGCACCGCGGCGCCAGCGTTGCTGCGACGGGCGGTGTGGAGCGCCTCCGCACGTTGCTTCACGTCGCGGGCCACCTGATCGAACCCCGCCTTCACCCACGCACCGTGCTCGCGCATGATGGTCTCTGCATTGAGCCCGAGGAACAGGTCTGTCGTGAAGTAGCGTGAGCGCTGTGGGCCGACGGCTTCGATGTACTGGTCGCGCCGCGCGGCGTCCTTGTTGTCGTCGGTGGGGCGCTGTTCCCATGACAGCAGCCGCTCCGGCTCCCACGCCACCAGATATTCATTGACGGGAATGGTCTGGTCCGTGCCGGGGATGCGCACCTGCATGTGCACCATGTCGCCCAACCGGCCGGTGGTCTTCAAACCTGGGCAGAAGGTGTTCCATTCTGCGTAGTGCTCGAAGTCGGTCAGCACCTCCCACACCAGCGATGCCGGCGCGTTGATGTCCACCTGGATCGATGTGACGAGATTCTCTGCTTTTGCCATGGGCTCCTCCGTGAAACGGTGTCGTTGGAAATCAGGAAATAAGAAAGGGCGCTCAAGACGCCCCGTTTTTGCTTGCTGTTAGCCCATCACCACCACGCTCGATAGCAGCAGCTTCACGAGCACGGCCTGCCGCGTGGCACCCGTCTTGGAGAAGATGCCCCGCAGGTGGGCGCGCGCGGTGTTCTTCTTGATGCCGAGCCGGGTGGCGGCTTCGTCCAGCGTCAAGCCGTCCACCATCAGCAGGGCGAGTTCGATTTCGGTGGGCGTGCGTGTTGCGCGGCGAGCCCGCCGGGTCGCGAATGAACACGGCCACGGCGGGCCGGTGCGCCTTGTCTTCCGCGCGATAACTGAGCGGGATGGGGCGCACCAGCACGCTGAGCGGCGTGGGCACTTCGGGCCGCGTCAGCGTGGTGACTTCACTGCGCATGTTGGCGGTGGCCTGGGCTTCGACCGCGCCTTCCAGGATCTTGCGGAACTTGCGGTTCTCCACCGGGCAGTGCGCCTGCAGCATGCCGTCGGCGACATGGAGGCCATCGCGCGCGCGCAGCAGGCGGTTGGCCATGTCGTTGGTCTTCATCACCTTGCCGCGCTCGTCCAGGATCACGGTGCCGACCAGCAGGCGATCGACGGCGCCCTCATACAGGGTGCGCTCCGACTCCAGCACGTCGAGCCGCGCGTGCAGATCGACGGCGCGCTTCAGGTGGGGCAGCAGCCCGCCCAGCAAGGTCTTGTCGGCATCGTCAAAGTCCTGCCCGTCGTGGTTGCGGCTCACGAACAGCGCGCATTCCACCCCATTGGGGGTGACGAGGTTGACTGCGAGGATGTAGCGCAGGTCGAGCGGTTGCAGGTATTGCACATAGAACGGGTGGGCCAGCCAGCCGGTCTGTCCGAACAGTTCATCGGCGCTGAACAGCCGATCCGGGTGCAGGTCCAGAAAGGGGCACAGGGCGTAGTACTGCTCGCTGTACGAGGGCTCGCCCGGTAGCAGCGGGCCGTAGTGCGACGCGTTGACGATCAGCCCGGGCCGGCAGGTGGCGGGGTGCCGTAGCACCAGCGTCACGAAGGCCGCACCCAGCCGCAGGCGCACGCTTTCGAGAAAGCCGGCCCAGGGCACTGCCTCGGTCGGCCCCTGGTAGAGCAGGTCGAGCAGGGCGCTCAGTTCGCTGGCCGGCAGCGGGTCGGGCAACTTCATCGTGATTCCTCGCGTCGCGACAACGGAAAAAGGCGGCGCGGGCCGCCTTTCCCATCGTACGGATCGAGGCGCTGGCCTCATCGTCCGTTTGCAGTAGACGCCATCAAGCCTGGCCCACCGTGCCCGACTCCCGCAGCCACGCGACGATGCGCTCGGCCGCCTGCTCCGCCGTGTCGACGGTGGTGTCGATGCGGATCTCCGGTTGCTCGGGCGGTTCGTACGGCGAGTCGATGCCGGTGAAGTTCTTCAGCTCACCGCGGCGCGCCTTGCGATAGAGCCCTTTGGGGTCACGTTCTTCTGCCACCGCCAGCGGGGTATCGACGAAGACTTCGATGAACTCGCCCTCGGCCACCAGTGCCCGTGCCATCTCGCGCTCGGAGCGGAACGGCGAGATGAACGACACCAGCACGATCAGCCCGGCATCCAGCATCAGGCGCGACACTTCGGCCACGCGGCGGATGTTCTCCACGCGGTCGGCCTCGGAGAAACCCAGGTCCTTGTTCAGGCCGTGCCGCACGTTGTCGCCGTCCAGCAGATAGGTGTGGTGGCCGAGTGCATGCAGGCGCTTTTCCACCAGGTTGGCAACGGTGGATTTGCCCGCGCCCGACAGCCCGGTGAACCACACGATGCGCGGCGTCTGGTGCTTGAGCGCGGCGTGCGCGTGGCGGTCCACATCGATGGCCTGCCAGTGCACGTTCTGCGCGCGGCGCAGGGCAAAGTGCAGCATGCCGGCGCCCACCGTGTTGTTGGTGAGGCGGTCGATCATGATGAAGCCGCCCAGGTCACGGTTGCGCGCATACGCTTCGAACACCACCGGCTGATCCAGGTGCAGGTTGCACACGCCAATCTCGTTCAACTCCAGCGTGCGCGCGGCCAGATGTTCCAGCGTGTTGACGTTGACCTTGTACTTGGGCTGCGCCACCGTCACGCCCACCGTGCGCGTGCCGAGCTTGAGCAGGTAGGGGCGGCCGGGCAGCATGGCCTCTTCGTTCATCCACACCAGCGTGGCCTCGAACTGGTCGGCCACGGCGGGTTGGTCTTCGGCACAGGCCAGCACGTCGCCCCGGCTGACGTCGATCTCGTCTTCCAGCGTGAGCGTCACCGCCTGGCCGCGTACCGCCTGCGGGCAGGCACCGTTCGCACCGATGATGCTGGCCACGCGGCTCTCGCGGCCCGACGGCAGCGAACGCAGTCGATCGCCCACGCGCACTTCGCCGGCGCTGATGGTGCCGGTAAAGCCGCGGAAGTCCAGGTTGGGGCGGTTGACCCACTGCACGGGCAGGCGGAACGATTCGTCCTGCGTGGGTGCGTTGTCGATCGGCACGTTCTCCAGGTGCGCCATCAGCGTGGGGCCCTGATACCACGGCGTATTGGCGCTGTGCGCCGTGATGTTGTCGCCGCGCAGGGCCGACATCGGAATGCAGACGATGTCCGTCAGGCCGATCTGCTGCGCGAAATCGCGGTATTCGCGTTCGATGGCGTCGTACACATCGCGCGAGTAGTCCACCATGTCCAGCTTGTTGACGGCCACCACCACGCGGCGGATGCCGAGCGTGGACACCAGATAGCTGTGGCGGCGAGTCTGCGTCTGCACGCCGCGGCGGGCGTCCACCAGCAGCACGGCCAGGTCGGCGGTCGAGGCGCCGGTCACCATGTTGCGGGTGTATTGCTCGTGCCCGGGGGTGTCCGCCACGATGAACTTGCGCTTGTCGGTGGCAAAGAAGCGGTAGGCCACGTCGATGGTGATGCCCTGTTCGCGCTCCGCGGCCAGGCCATCCACCAGCAGCGCGAAGTCGAGCTGGTCACCCTGCGTGCCCATCTTTTTCGAATCGGCTTCGAGCTGGGCGAGCTGGTCTTCGAACAGCATCTTCGACTCGTACAGCAGGCGGCCGATCAACGTGCTCTTGCCGTCGTCGACGCTGCCGCAGGTGATGAAGCGCAGCAGCCCCTTGTTCTTCTGGGCGTGCAGGTAGTGCGCGACGTCGTTCTGCGCGTCATTGGGTTGCACCGATTGCGCCATGGCGGGCGCGGCCTCCAGTAGCGTTTCCATCAGAAATAGCCCTCCTGCTTCTTCTTCTCCATCGACCCGGCCGAATCGCTGTCGATCAGCCGGCCCTGCCGTTCGGACGTGGTGGCCAGCAGCATCTCGCGGATGATCCCATCCAGCGTGTCGGCTTCGCTCTCGATCGCACCGGTCAGCGGGTAGCAGCCCAGCGTGCGGAAGCGCACGCGGCGCATGGTCGGCTTTTCGCCGGGGCGCAAGGGCAGGCGGTCGTCATCGACCATGATCAACGTGCCGTCGCGCTCCACCACGGGACGTTCCTTGGCGAAGTAGAGCGGCACGATGGGGATGTTGTTCAGATAGATGTATTGCCAGATGTCGAGCTCCGTCCAGTTCGACAGCGGGAACACGCGCAGGCTTTCGCCCTTGCGCTTGCGTGCGTTGTACTGGCGCCAGAGTTCGGGGCGCTGCATCTTCGGGTCCCAGCGGTGCTGCGCGGTGCGCACCGAGAACACGCGCTCCTTGGCACGCGATTTCTCTTCGTCGCGCCGGGCGCCACCAAAGGCTGCGTCGAAGCCGTAGTGGTCCAGCGCCTGCTTGAGCCCTTGGGTTTTCCAGACGTCGGTGTGCACGGCCGAGCCATGCTCGTGCGGGCTGATGTTGCCCGCGATCCCATCCGGGTTGATGTGCACACGCAGGTCCAGCCCGAGCCGTTCGACGGTCTGGTCGCGGAAGGCGATCATCTCGCGGAACTTCCACGTGGTATCGACGTGCAGCAGCGGAAACGGCGGCTTGGCCGGGTGGAAGGCCTTCATGGCCAGGTGCAGCATCACGGCGCTGTCCTTGCCGATGGAATAGAGCATGACGGGGTTTTCGCACTCCGCCACCACTTCCCGCATGATGTGGATGCTCTCCGCCTCCAGTTGCTCCAGGTGGGTCAACATCGTTGTCTCCTCTTCACTTGCCGGCCCCGTTCACGAATGTCGCGGGGTGCCTGGCATGGTGAAAAGGTAGCGATCCGGGGGGCTGCCCAACTTCGTCCGGGCGGACTAAAAAATGGCGGGCCGCGCCGCACGTTTTCTAGTCCAGGTGGAGGAGGTAACCGCAGGGATGCGCTTGGTACCGTTGCTTCGACGCGCTGACAGGGCCTGCCTGTTGCGCATACGGACAACGGGAGCGAAGCACATGGCGATTTCTGCCGAAGAGCAGTTGTTGAGTGGCCAGACCTGGGCCGAATTTTGCGACGTCCTCAAGCGCAGCGGGCAGCAGATCCTGCGCACGGAGGCGCCGACCGATGCATTGACGCGCGCCGAGGGCTATCGCTACCTCAGCCGGCTGCTGCGCATTGCGCTGGAAATGCACGTGGAGTTTGCCGATCCGGCGTTCCCCGGCTTCTTCTCGCCCTCGCACGAAACCGCGAAGATCGGCGCGGACAACCCCGACAACCTCTACCGCTACGCGCGCCTGGACGGCACCGCCGCGTATCGCATTCGCGGCCGGCGCGGCACGGTGGCGTACCTCAGCTTTGGCACGCAAAAGGGCGGGTACGAAACCGACGGCCGCATGATCCAGACCGGCTTCATCGACAGCAACAAGCTGGCGGTGGCGCCGGATGGGAGCTTCGAACTCATCCTCAGCGCGCAGCCGCACGACGGCAACTGGGTGCGCATGGAACCGGCCACCAATGCGCTGGTGGTGCGCCAGACCTTCCTCGATCGCAAGGCGGAGACGCCGGCCGAGTTGCAGATCGAGCGTATTCAGGAGTCGGGCGCGGAAGACAAGCCCACCCCCTTGAGCGCCGAACGCCTGCACGGCGGCCTGCTGCGCGCGGCCGGATTTGTGGAGAACACGGCGCGCATCTTTGCCGACTGGGCGCAGGGCTACGGCACCCACGTCAACGGACTGCCGCCGGCAGACCAGGCGGTGTGCCAGGCCGCGGGCGGCGATCCGAACATCTTCTACTACCACTCGCAGTGGGCCTTGGAAGACGACGAAGCGCTGGTGGTGGAAGTGGACCGCGTGCCCGAGTGCGAATTCTGGAACTTCCAGATCAACAACTACTGGATGGAGTCGCTCGACTACCGCTATCACGACATTTGTCTGAACAAGCACAGCGCACAGCTGGATGCCAAGGGCGGCGTCACCGTCATCCTCAGCGCGCGCGACCCTGGCCTGCCCAACTGGCTGGAGACCGCCGGCCACCGCAACGGCACCATGTGCTGGCGCTGGGTGGGGGCGGGGGAACCGACGAACGCGGCGCATCCGCGTACGCGCGTGGTCAAGGTGGAGACGTTGAAAGCGCTGAAGGAGGTCGCATGAATACCCTGGCTGACCGCATGCCCGTGCTCGACGTGGACCGCCTTCTGGCGCAGGCCACCGAGCAGACGGGCGGGCTGACGGATTTCGGCCCCGGCAACTACCGCGAAGCGCTGGGCGTGCTGTTCGATTCGCTGGCGCGCGAGGCCAACCTGTCGCCGCAGGGCGTGCATCTGCTGCACAGCAAGCTGCTGGCGCAATTGGTGAACCGGCTCGTCATCCAGGAGTACTGCCGCCACCATCCGGAAATTCTGCAGGAGCGCATTGAAGACCCGCTGGTGATCATCGGCTTGCCGCGCACCGGCACCACGCTGCTGCAGCGCATGCTGGCCACCGATGCGCGCTTCCATTCGGCGGCATGGTGGGAAACGCGCTACCCGGCGCCATTGCCCGGGGAAGGCGTGCGCGATGCGGGCTCACGTATCGCCCGTGCCAAAGAGGAAGTCGCGCAGATGGTGCACTTCATCCCTGACATCCTGGCCATCCACCCGCTCGACGCCATGCAGGCCGACGAGGAATTCATGCTGATGGAGCACGCCTTCCTGTGCGCCATGGATTCGTACGTGAACGTGCCGACCTACAGCGCGTGGCGTGAGCGGCAGGATCAGACGCCCGTCTACACGTACCTCAAGACGATGCTGCAGTTCCTGCAGTGGCAGAAGCGCCAGCGTGGTGAGCCAGCGGCGCAGCGCTGGGTGCTGAAGACGCCCCAGCACCTGCACGCGGTCGACGTCCTGTTCCAGGTCTTTCCCGGCGCGCAGGTGGTGCTGACCCATCGGGACCCGGCCCAGACCATTCCGTCGATGGCCAGCATGGCGCACACGCTGTGGAAGATGTATGCCGACGCGCCGGACGCCACGGCGGTCGGCCAGCAGTGGAGCGCGCAGCTGCGGCGCGCAACCGAACACGCCATGGCCGTGCGCGACCGCATGCCGGCCGACCGCTTCCTCGATGTCCGCTTTGAAGACACGGTGCGTGATCCGTTTGGCGTGGTGGAGTCGGTGTACCGCTTTGCCGGCATGCCGCTGACCGACGCCGCCCGCGCCGGCATGCAGGCGTGGATGGACAGCAACCCGCGCAGCCAGCGTGCCGCGCATGCCTATACGCTGGAGCAGTTCGGCCTGAGCCAGGCGCAGATCGAACGCGACTTTGCCGGCTACCGCGCACGGCACGTACTGGGGAACTAAAGAGCAACTAAAGAGCAACTAAAGAGCAACCCAACCTAGACCAGCGCACCGCGCACAACGGAGACAACACATGCTGTTGAAAGACAAGATCGTCATCGTATCGGGCATCGGGCCCGGCCTGGGCGTGAAGCTGGCGGTGGAGGCGGCCCGCGAAGGCGCCCGCGCCGTGGCCATCGCCGCCCGCACGCAAGCCAAGCTGGACGACGCGCAAGCCCGTATTGCTGCATTGGGGGTGGACTGCGAAGTCCTGAGCGTGCCGACCGACATTACGGATCGCGCGCAGTGCCGGGCATTGGCGGCGGAGGTCATGCGCAAGTACGGCCGCATCGATGCGCTTGTCAACAGCGCCTACCAGCACGGCAACTTTCCCGAGGCGGTGGAAGCCGCTGACCTGGATGTCTGGCGTGATGTGTTCGAGACCAACGTGTTCGGCACCATGACGCTGACGCAGGAAGTGGCTGCCCTGATGAAGCCGCAGGGCCACGGCGCCATCGTGATGATCAACACACAGGCCACGCGCAAGCCGATGCCGGGCGAATCGGGCTATGCCGCATCCAAGGGCGCGCTGACGGTGGCGGTCAAGTACCTCGCGCGCGAGCTGGGCAAGTACGGCATTCGTGCCAACAGCATCTTCATGGGCTGGATGTGGGGCGCGCCGGTGCAGGGCTACGTGCAGTGGGCCGCCGCAGAGCAGGGCGTGAGCGAAGCGCAGATCGTCGCACCGATTGCCTCGCAGATTGCGCTGGGCAAGATGCCGACCGATGACGACTGTGCTCGCGCCGCGCTGTTCCTGGTGTCGGACTACGCACGTGCCATCAGCGGAGCCTCGCTCGACGCCAATGGCGGCGACTTCATGGCCTGAACGCGGCGACTGGAGCCCCGCAATGACCCGCTACTTTGCCTTCAATGGCGATGCCGATGGCCTGTGCGCGCTGCAGCAGCTTCGCCTGGCGCAGCCGTGCGAAGCCACACTCGTCACCGGCATCAAGCGCGATATCCGTCTGCTGGAGCGCATCGACGCACAAGCCGGCGATGTCGTGACCGCGCTGGACATTTCGCTCGACCAGAACCGCGGCGGGTTGTTGCGTTTGCTGCAAGCCGGTGCGTGGGTGGACTACTTCGACCATCACCATGCCGGCGAGCTGCCCGATCATGCCGGACTGCGCACCTATATCGACGAGGCCCCCACCGTCTGCACCAGCATCCTGGTGGACCGGCATCTGGAAGGGCGCTATCGCCGTTGGGCCATCACGGCCGCATTCGGCGACAACCTGACCCCTGTGGCCCATGCAATGGCGGAACAGGCGGGCCTGAGCGCGCAGGACACCGCAACGCTGGAGCAGCTCGGCACGTGCCTCAACTACAACGCCTACGGCGAGTGCGTGGCCGACCTGCATTTCGACCCCGCAGCGCTGGCGCAAACCATGCTGCCCTTCGAAGACCCGCTGGCGTTTGCGGCACAGAGCGCCGCCTACCACGTCCTGCGTGCCGGTTATGAAGACGACATGGCTTGCGCCCGAGCCATCGGGCCGGTGCACGAGTGCTCGGGTGCTGCCGTGCTGGTTCTTCCGGATGCGCCGTGGGCACGCCGCGCGATCGGCGTGCTGGGCAATGAACTCGCACGCACGCGCCCAGGGGATGCCATTGGCCTGTTGTCCCCAAAAAGCTCGGGCGGCTATGCCGTCAGCGTGCGCGTGCCGGCCACGAGCCCGACCGGTGCCGCCGACTTCTGCCGCGGCTTCGAAACCGGCGGTGGGCGTCGCCTGGCGGGCGGCATCAACCACCTGCCGGATGCGGATATGGAACGCTTCATCGGCAGCTTTTCTGCCCGCTTCGGCAAGTCGTAGACAAGTTGGGGACGCCCCGTCGGCTGCAGACAAGTCGCGCGAAGACACCCACACAAACGTAGTCTGGTTGGACGAAGACGAGATGCGGCGAGCCCGCTACCGTGACTGCTCTGCTGGGCAGAGCGGGCCCATACCCACCGAGTCTGGCCGATATCAAAAATCAAAAGGGGGGGAGTCTATGCACGTCACTGGTCAAGGGTTGCTGCGCGCGCTGCGCAGGGCAGCCGGTACGCTGGTCTGTAGCGCTGTGCTGACCGGCATGCTGAGCGGCTGCAATATGGACAACGATCCGCCGACCCAGCAGTCGATCCGGCACGTGTTCGTGCTGACGATGGAGAACAAGAATTACAACGACACCTTCGGCACCAGCACACAGAATCCCGACCTGCAAGCGATGGCGAAACAGGGCGCGCTGCTGACCCAGTACTTCGGCACCGGCCACGTGAGCCTGGACAACTACATCGCGATGATGAGCGGCCAGCCCTCCACCAAGGAAACCGAGAGCGACTGCAACCTGGGCTTCAACGACGTGGTGGCCGACGGCTGGGATGCCGGCAACCCCAAGGTGCTCAAGGCCAAGGACGGCAAGGGTTGCGTGTATCCGAACACCGTGAAGACTTTCGTCAACCAGCTGGATGAACTCAATCTGACCTGGAAGGGCTACATGGGCGACATGGGCAACGACCCGACCCGTGAGTCCGCCACCTGCGGTCATCCGAAGATTGGCGCGATGGACAACACGCAGGCCGCCCAAGCACCCACGGCCGACGTGCCGAAGGGCGATCAATATGCGACCCGCCACAACCCGTTCGTCTACTTCCATTCCATCATCGACGACCAGGCCTACTGCGACAGCCACGTGGTGAACCTCGACGCCAATCTGCAAAAGGATCTGCAGTCGATCAGCACCACGCCCAACTTCGTATTCATCACGCCCAACCTGTGCGACGACGGCCATGACGGCGATGGCACCGGCGCCAAGCCCTGCGTGAACGGCGACAAGGGCGGCCTGACCTCGATCAACGATTTCGTGAAGAAGTGGGTGCCGATCATCCAGGCGTCACCCGCGTACAAGCAGGACGGGCTGATCATCATCAACTTCGATGAGTCGGCCGACATGGTGCCGGCGGGCAAGACCACCGTGAACGGTGTGACGACCATCACGGTGAACCTGCCCGGCGATGCGTGCTGCGGCCAGCAGGCCGGGCCGAACGTGACGCGCCCGGACGACGTGATTCTGCAGGTCTCTCCGACACTGCAATACAAGCTGCATTACGTGGGCGTGGGCGGTGACCGCACCGGCGCAGTCATGCTGTCGCGCTTCATCAAGCCTGGCACGGTCAGCAATACGCCGTACAACCACTACTCGATGCTCAGGAGCCTGGAAGACATCTTCCAGACCCACGGATACCTGGGTTACGCCGACGACAAGAATCTGGTGACGTTCGGCAACGACATCTTCACCAACCTGCAGTGGTAACCAGCGGTTGGCGCCAGGCAAGAAGGGCTGTCGCCAGTGCGGTGGCGCTTCTTTGCCTGGCGGCTTGTGCTCGGCAGGCGGAGCCCACGGCTGCCAAGCCATCCAACCAGGCGCAGGCCGAGATCGGCCGGCTGGCGTTTTTCGATGCGTCGCTGTCAGCGTCGGGGCGCATGTCGTGTGCGACCTGCCATAGCCCCGACCATGCTTACGGCCCGCCGAATGCGCTGGCCGTGCAACTGGGCGGCCCAGAACTCAAGGACCACGGTACCCGCGCGGTACCGTCGCTACGCTACCTGCGGCGCACGCCGATCTGGTTCAAGACCTTTACGTCCAACGCGCGCGAGCGGCTGACCGAGACCGACAACGTGCCGGTGGGTGGCTTCACCTGGGACGGCCGCTTCAACACCCTGGCGGAGCAGGCAACCGCGCCGCTGCTGGCCGCCAATGAAATGGCCAACCCCAGTGTGCGCGCCGTGGTGGAGCGTCTTGCCAGGAGCGCCTACGCCGCGCGCTTTCGAGAGGTCTTCGGGCAAGACATCTTTTCCCGCCCCGAGGCCGCCTTCGCAGCGCTGGGGCAAGCGTTGCAGCGCTTCCAGCTCGACGACGCGAGCTTCCAGCCCTACAGCAGCAAGTTCGATCAATACCTGGACGGCAGGGCGCAGTTAAGCGCGCAGGAGCAGCGCGGCCTCAAGCTGTTCAAGGATCGCGACGGTGGCAACTGCGCGGCTTGTCATACCGTTGAGCCCGGCGCCAACGGTGCGCACCCGCTCCTGACCGATTTCAGCTTCGCGGCCGTCGGGGTGCCGCGCAATCCGGACATTCCGGCCAACGCCGATCCCAACTACTACGACATGGGCCTGTGCGGCCCGGTACGATCAGACCAGCAGGCAGAGCGCGCCTACTGCGGCCTGTTCAAGACGCCCACGCTGCGCAATGTGGCCACGCGCGGCGCGTTCTTTCACAACGGACGCTTTCATACGCTGGAAGAGGCGCTGCGCTTCTACGTGGAGCGGGATACCGCACCGCAGAAGTGGTATCTGCATGCGGGCAGCCGCCGGCAGTTCGATGATCTGCCCGAGGCGTTGCAGGACAACGTCGACCACATCAACGCGCCCTTCACGCGCCACAAGGGTGACAGGCCCGTGTGGTCGCAGGCGGATATCCGTGATGTGATGGCCTTCCTCAAGACGTTGAACGACGGTGATATTCCATAGAGCGTGGTGGTGCGGCTTCAACCGGTCGCGCCTGACAGTGCCGCCGGCACGTTGTGGCCGTAGCAACGCTCCTCGACGCGTTCGATCATGCGCCAGCCGCGCGCCGTACGCGTGAAGCGGTCGATGTACCACAGGCCGAGGAACATCACCTGGGTGCCGCCATCCGGCAGCGCGACTTCCATCGGGTTGAAGCACATCGTGCGCGACCGGGCGGCGTCGCCATCGAGCCGCACCGACACGTTGCCGACCATGTGCTGATAGTTCGGAAACGCCGGCAGTACCGAGCGCAACCACGTCTTCACTTCCGGGTAGCGGCCATCGATGCCGCCCATGGCGCGGTAGTCGATGTAGGCATCGGGCGTGAAGATCGCGTCGAGCGCGTCGAAGTCTTTGGCATCGATGGCCGTTGCGTAGTCGACGATGAGTTCGCGGATCTCGTGGTGATCCGACAGTGTCTGCAGAGTGTGCATGGCGGGTTGCGTCATGTGGGTCGAACGATGGAAGGCGGCTGTGTAGAGCGTAAACCCGCTTGGCGAGCGGGGATACGGCGGATCGGACTAAGGTGTTTCCCCGGACGCGCGCTCACCAACGGCAACGCTATAGTGGCCCGGCCCACGCACACGGAGACCTGCAGATGCGCAACGATGCCGTTGAAACATGACACGTGCGGCACCGCTTTTCTTTCAACCAGGAGCAGACACACGATGAAACGCCTCGAAGGCAAGGTCGCATTGATTACCGGCGGTGCACGCGGGCAGGGCGCAGCGGAGGCGCACAGGTTTGTCGAGGAGGGCGCGCGGGTCGTCATCGCCGATGTGCTCGATGCGGACGGCGAACGCGCGGCTGCCGAGCTTGGCGACGCTGCGATGTTCCAGCATCTGGACGTGACGCAACCCGACGCGTGGACTGCTGCCGTGCGTGCCGCGCAGGCGCGCTTCGGCAAGCTGGATGTGCTCGTCAACAACGCGGGCATCCTGAAGCTCGCGCCGCTGGAGTCGTGCTCGCTTGATGACTATCGCAAGGTCATCGACGTGAACCAGATCGGCTGCTGGCTCGGCATGAAATCCGTGCTGCCCGCGATGAAAGAGGCGGGTGGTGGCGCAATCGTGAACGTGTCGTCAACGGCGGGCATGGAAGGGGTCGCGACGGGCACCGCCTACGTGTCGAGCAAGTTCGCGGTGCGAGGCATGACGAAGGCAGCCGCGCTTGAACTGGGCCGCTACGGAATCCGCGTCAATTCGGTCCATCCGGGCGGCATCGACACGGTCATGGCCCGCCCGCCGGAGTTTGCGGACATCGACGCTTCCGGCGTCTATCGCGGCCTGCCCATCCCGCGCATTGGCCGCCCGGAAGAAGTGGCGAATCTGGTGCTGTTTCTCGCGTCGGACGAATCGAGCTACTGCACGGGCTCAGAATTCATCGTCGACGGCGGGATGCTCGCGGGCGCCACGTTCAACTGATCGCCGAGCGGGGTGAACTCACCCCGTGCTGTTCGTGCCCGCGTTGGCGAATCTTCCAACCATCGCGGGCACGGGGCTCACAGTCCTCACGAGGAGGACTGGTGTGCGTCAGAGCGAGCTGATCAATTGCGCATTGTCGATGCGCAGCTCTGCGCCGTTGATGAAACGCGATTCCTCCGAGGCGAGGAAAAGCACCAGGTTGGCCACATCCTTGGCGTCGCACATGCGGGCCATGGGGTTGTGCTCGATGCCCAGCGCTGCAGGGTCCAGGTCAGGGACGATGGCCTGCGTCATCGGCGTCCAGATGCCGTCGGGGTGGATCGAGTTGCAGCGGATGCGATAGCCAGCCTTCTTGCAGTGCGCGGCCACGCTGCGCGTGAGCGCGGTGACGGCACCCTTGGAACCGGTGTAGGCAGCCATCATCGGCAGACCGCCGAGTGCCGCCACGGACGACATGTTGATGATGCTGCCACCGCTCGGCCGGGTCTTCATGGCCGCCACGGCAAACTTGCAGCCGAGGAAGTAGCCGTCGCCGTTGGTCTGCATGACCTTGCGCCAGGTGTCCAGGGTGGTGTCTTCGATGGAGCCGAGCGGGCAGATGGCGGCATTGTTGACCAGCACATCCAGGCCGCCAAACATTTCCGTTGCGGTGGAGATGACGCGTTGCCAATCGTCCTGGCTGGCAATGTCGTGCCGGACAAAGCACGCCGCGTCGCCAATCTCGCGGGCCACGGCCTGACCGGCCTCTTCATTGATGTCCGTCAGTACCACGCGCGCGCCTTCGGCGGCGAGCAGCAGCGCATCCGCCTTGCCGACGCCGCTGGCAGCGCCGGTGATGACGACGATCTTGTCTTTCACGCGATCCATACTTGTATTTCCTTATCAGGTTGAGAGGCCGCGCCGGTGCGGACAGCAAGCGCCGGCAGCGCGGCACGATGTCAAACGGTGGCGGGTACCCGGCCAGCGCGTACGGCTTGCCACGCAGCCTCGCCGTAGAGATGACGGACGGCACCGTCGAGTTCCGGGTTCTTGCGCAGTTCATTGCCGCCATCCACGGCAAAGCTCTGACCTGTCACCCATGCCGATTCCGGGCCCGCCAGATAGCGCACCGCCGCGGCGATGTCTTCGGGTTTGCCGAGGCGGCCAAGCGGCATCTGCTCCAGAAACGCATTTCGCATGGCCGGATCGTCGAACATGGGCATGGTGGCGTCGGTCTGTGTGAGCCCCGGACGCACGGCGTTGACGCGGATGCCCGCGGACGACAGCTCTTCCGCGGCCGCACGCACCAGCCCTTCAAGACCGGCCTTGGATGTGCAATAGGCCGACAGCCACTTGAAGTTGCGCTGGGCCGCAGTGGACGAGATGCAGACGATCGAGCCGCCGCCGTTCCTGGCCATGAGTGGGGTCGCGTGGCGGATGGCCGTGAACGCGCTGACGATGTTCAGTTCGACTTCGGCACGGAAGCTCTCTTCGTCATGCATCAGGAACGGACGGAAACCGCCACCGCCCACCGTCGGCACGACGATGTCCAGGCGATTGCGCAGCGACCAAGCCAGCTTCAGCGCGGCCTGCACGTCGCCGGAGCGGCCCGCATCGCCCGCGAAGAGGTGGACGTCCGCATCGGGAGTCTGTGCGCGCAGTTGCTGGCAGGCCTGCTCCAGCGCGTCGCGCCGGCGACCCATCAGCAGGACGGTCGCCCCGTCACGCAGCAGCGCGGCAGCACTGGCGGCCCCGATGCCCCCAGCGCCACCGGTGATCAGCGCCGTTTTGCCTTCGAGTGAACGCTTCGCGTGCATGGCTTACCCCTTGAGCGGCAGATCCTGGGTCCAGTCGAGCAGAAGCTTCCTGCGTGCGAAGAGCCACTTGCCCTCCTGGAAGACGAGGTTGTCCTGGTAGCGGACGCCCCAGTCCAGCTTGCGATCGGTGCCGTCGAGCGTGTAGATGTGGTTGGCGATGCAGTACGTTTCCGCAGTCGCTGTGGCGCCATCGACGTCCACCAACTGGTTGTGCACGTGATGCTGCGTGGTGCGGTACTGCTCGATATGCTTCATGCCGGCCAAGATGGCCTCGAGGCCGGGCATCGTGAAGCCGGGCCCTTCGATAACGGCGTCTTTGGTAAAGAGGCCGGCGAGCTGGGCCCAGTCGCGGCGGTCCACCGACTGTGCGTACCGGCAGGCCAGGGCACGAATTTCTTGCTGCGGGCTTGATGCGGACATGGCATTCCTTGGTTTTTGACGTGTCAACGCGGGTATGCGCTCACGCCGCTGCCGGGTACTGGCTGACGATTTCGTTCACGGTGCGCTGGATGTCGCCGCGCCGATAGCCGAGTCGGGCGGTTTCTGCGGCGTCCGGTTCATAGGCCACCGTATTGCCGCGCCCGGTGTAGATGGCCAGGTCCGGCAGCAGCGGATGCTCCTGATCGAGCGACGGCACGTCGCGATCATTGCCGACGGCGCGGAAGAACGCGCGGAAATATTCGGCAAAGCTCAGGTTCTCGTCGCCGACCAGATAGGCCTTGCCGGACTCGCCGCCCAGCAGCGCACCCGAGATGGCTTCGGACAGCGATTGCGTGGAGATGAAGTTGCTGCCACCGGCCGGACCGAACACCGGAATCGGGCCCAGCATGCCCTGCGCGTAGCGCGTGTAGGCCTCGAACATCGGCACCGCCAGGCCGGGCACACTGCCCACCACGAAGGGCGCGTTGACGCTGCACACATGGAAGTCGGGCGTCGCGAGCGCACGCACGCGCTCGTCAGCCAGGTGGCGCGAGCGAACGTACGGACTGGTCTCGATCAGCTCGGGTGCGACCTGGCTGTAGAAGCTGCCGACCAGCACGGCCCGGCGCACGCCTGCGTCACGCGCGAGGGCGAAGAACTTGGGCACGGCTTCACTGTTGGCGCGTTCCCAGTGGGCGGCCTGCGCAGCGGCATCGGCCCCGGGCGGCACGTGGCGGATGTCGTTGCCTGCAGCGAAGACCAGGGCGTCGAATCGCGCCAGATCGTCTTTGGTGAACGTCCCTGCGATGTAGTCGCCTTGAACGAATTCGAGATCAGCGAGTGCGCTGCCGGGCGACGGCGCCTTGCGCCCTGCAATGGCGACCGTGTGACCTTGCGAGCGCAGCAAAAGGGCGGCGTGCCCGCCGATGAGGCCGGTGCCACCGACGACGAGAATCTTCATGTTGTCTCCTGTTTACTTATTGGTCTTGGCCGGTGCGCGTTCAGGCGCGGGGTGCCTTGATGACGTATTGGCTGGTGGGCACGACGTCGATCTTGTCGAAGTCGATGAAGCGGTTGCAGCTATCCATCATGCTGGCCAGGTTCTGCTGGAACTTCGTCTCGTCGCCCACAGCATCAAAGAAGGCGTACGGGTCAGTCATGGCCGCGGCGGGGAAGCATTCCTCGACGATGGCGTCGATGAGGGGGGAGCCCAGCGTCAGCGGGCGCACCACCACGTTTTGCACGTAGAGGAAGTTGTCTTGCGTGTCGATGGCCACTCGGGTGTGGTAGTTGTGCCAGACATCGAGCCAGGCTTCCGGTGTGAGCCGGGGCGGCCGGCGCAGAAACGCCAGCTGCGAGAAACCGGTCGTGCGCTGGCCCGGTTCCGCCGGGAAGCGGGTGTTGCGGATGGGCTGCGACTCGGTCACCAGATAGGCCGCCATGCGCTCCACGGCAGACTCGATCAGGTCATCGAATGGCTGACGGAACATCTTGTTGGCGCTGTCCATCCAGACGCTGATCACACCGTCCATCTGCGGGCGTGTATTGGCCTGGCGCAGGCCATCGGCGGGTTGCACGGCGGCATCGGCCAGATTGACCTGAACGCCGCGCGCGCCCAGCGCCAGCAGTTTGTCGGCGATCTCGCCGCGCAGGCGACGATCGAGAGCTTCGGCGTCGGCGCTGTTGCCGGTCTTGCCGCGCCAGATCACGTACAGGACTTTTTCCATGGTGTATGTGGGAATCGGGTGGTGAGGGGAGGGGGAGGCGGGGTGCCAGAAACGGCGCTGGCTTGCGCCGGTGCGGTGTGCGCTGTTGTCCGTTAGCGGGCCGCAGTGAAGCGGTTGGCCGTCACACGAAAATCTGCCGGGATCGGCGAGGTGACCGCCTCGAACACGCGGTCGTATCCGGTGGAGTGGATCTGCCACTTGCCGTCGCGTTTGACGTATTCGTCGCGGTAGTAGGCGGTGCCGCGCAGGAGCCAGTTCTGCTCTTGCGAGATCACGTAGTCCTCCAGGTACCAGAGGCCACGGGCCTTGTCTGGGCCCACCAGTTCGATCTCGGGGTGGTGGCCTTGGTGAAGGGTGAGCAGCGGCGGATCATCGAGGAGCTTGCGCAACTCCGCGACAAATTCGTCGCGGCCGTTGAAGCGGTATTTGCCGCTGTCGAGCCACGTTGTGCAGTCTTCGGCAAGGCAGCTCGCGAGCAGCGGCCAATCGTGGCAGTCGACTGCGCGAAAGTACCGGTACTTCAACTGTCGTATGGCTTCGATTTCAAGCAGGTCTTGTAGGGCGTTGTCCATCGGGTCTCCTGGAAAGCGTGGCCTTGTGTCATAGGCTCTGCAGGCATCTTGCGGGCAGGCGGATGCGTGTTCATCGTCCACACGGACTATCGGCAATGCGTGCGCCCGAACTCCCACGCGGCGCCTTTTAGTCTGTTCAGACGATGGATGGCGCGGCCCGCTTGGCTAGCCTGTGCACGCTGTCGATGCAATTGCCCCAAGTGATGGGTGCGACGACTCAGCGGACCATTGGAGGCCAAGGCAATGCAAGAAAACGGTTTGGAGGCGCGGCTGCGCAAGCTGGAAGATCTCGAGTCGATCCGCCAGCTCAAGGCGCGCTATCTCGCCTGCTGCGACGCGAAGGATGTCGAGGGCATGCGTGACTGTTTCATCCCCGGCAAGGTCGCGATCGACTACGGCGCGATCGGCGTGTTTGACGATCGGGACCAGCTCATCGATGTGTTTCAGAAGCTCGGCGGCCACGACCATATCGTCGACATGCACCACGGTGTGAATCCGGAAATTGCCGTGCTGGATGACCGCACAGCGCGCGGCACCTGGGGCTTGTATTTCCACCAGATCAACACGAAAGACAACACGCTGACGCAGCTCGGTGCGACCTATGAAGACGAATATCTGCGCACGGACGGCGGCTGGAAGATCAGCAAGACGCGCTGCGTGATCACGTCGACGCAGGTGATGCGCTTTACCGAAGGGGCGCCGCAGGTGATGTTTGCCGGACGCGGCATGACCGCTCCGTGAGGGGAAGGCTGCGCTGCGCGTCAACGCCCCGTTGGGCACGCAGTCACGCTTCCTGATCTGCCATGCACGTTCACCTGCAGAGTCACTTTCCCGTCTGGCTGCATCGGCTGTTACCCGCCTTTCCGTGGCTGGTCACGCAGACGAGCGGCAGGGCCATCATCCGGCGGCGAGGCTTCGAGCGCCTGCTGGTGCCCGGCCAGCAACTGATCCTCAAACCGTTTGAACCCGTTGAGGTGCTGCTCGATGGCGACTACGTGCAGCCATCCGTGTGCACGTTTGAGGTGCAGGGCGATGGGCTGGTTGATCTGCGGGAGGCGTCGCTCTATCAGCGCATCTCGCAGCGCATCTTTCTTCAGCCGCAGCACACGTGGGATGCCACCCATGTGTCTGAACTGATGGACATGCCTGCCCTGAAGGTTCGGGCCAAGCTGTTTTCCCAAGGGTATGCGCTGACGGATATTTGCCGAACGCAGCGGCTCATGCGCGCGCTGTTCGAGGCCAATCAGGGCGGCAGCGCCGTTGCGGCGCTCAAGCGGCGGATCGGATGGCCAATGCACGGCGATCTGGAGACCGCCTTTCATGATCGGCTCGGGGTGTCTCTGGTGACCGCAAGGCGCTTGTCTGCAAGCCCGTCTCGGCGCCAGAGCGAAATGCTTTCCGCTTTTTACCCGCCGGACCGGGTCTTGCAACAGCTGGTTGCTTGCGATTGAGGCGCGCCTTCAGCGGTTGTGCCTCAATCGCGTCAACTGCATCAATCGCCTTAAGCGTTGCTCGCCAGCACCTTGGCCACGGCTTCGGCCACGGGGCCGACGTTCCGCTCATTCAGGCCGGCCACGCACATGCGGCCCGAGCGCAGGATGTAGACGCCATACTGCTCGCGTAGCCGGTCGACCTGATCGGCGCTCAATCCGGTGTACGTGAGCATGCCGCGCTGCTTGATATAGCGCGACAGGGCCTCGCCGCTCAGGTGCTGGCTCAAGCGGTCGTGAATGGCCGTGCGCATGCCGGCAATGCGTTGGCACATGGCCGACAGTTCGTTGCGCCAGGACTGATCCAGCGCGGGTGTCGTCAGGATCTTGGTGACGATCTTGGCGCCGTGGGTCGGCGGGTTGCTGTAGTTCGAACGCACGGCGCTGGTCAATTGGCCCAGCACCCGATCCGCCTCGGCTGCGCTTTCGCAGATCAGGCTGAGCCCGCCGCAGCGCTCGCCATACAGCGAGAAATTCTTCGAGAACGAGTTCGCCACCAGCGCCGGCACGCCACGGCGCGCGATTTCACGCACCGCAAACGCGTCGGCGTCCAGGCCCGCGCCAAAGCCCTGGTAGGCCATGTCGACGAACGGCAGCAGCTCGCGCTTTTGCAGCACGCCGATCAACTGCTCCCACTGCGCGTTGTCCAGATCCACGCCGGTCGGGTTGTGGCAGCACGCATGCAGCACGACGATGCTGTGCTTGGGCAGCGCATCGATTGCCGCCAGCATGGCGTCGAACTTGAGGCCACCGGTCGCTTCGTCGTAGTACGGGTAGGTGTTCACCGTGAACCCCGCACGCTCGAAGATGAAGCGATGGTTTTCCCACGTCGGGTCGCTCACCCAGACCTGGGCTTGCGGGAAATAGCGCTTGAGGAAAGCCGCTCTCTCGAGTTCATGCGAGAAGGCCGGCACTATGAGGGCAACTCCATCCGGGTTTCTGACGTTGCGATTTTCAACAGTTGACACGTCGGATTGCGGTCAATGACGCGGGTCTCAGTTGGCCTTCGTTCTCGATCTCGCATCCCGCCTAGCGAGCGGAAGGAACGCGGCGGGTCTTCATGAAGTCTTCGAAGCTCTCGCCGCGCATCATTGCGTAGACCTGCAGGTTGGTCTTGCGCACCACACGCGCGAACTTCTCCATCACGGAGAAGTTCGCGCCATAGCGGACCATCCCGATCCAGTCTTCACTTCGGACGAGCGACTGTTCTTCGTCGCTCAGGCCCGTAGCAGAAATCGCCGCATCCGGGTCAGCCAGATAGCCCTCGCGATACGGTGCGTGGATCATGTTCCAGAAAAATCCCTACCGATTTAACTTACTATTGCGATAACTATTCTTATCGCAATAGCAAGATGGAAGCACTAAACTGCCTTCCATGAAAACGCGTCTGCTTCCCGTCGATCCCACCGTCAGCACTCCGCCTGACTTCCCCGATGCCGCCGAACTGGCGGCACTGCGTGCCTGGCATGCCGGCTTGTCGACCCGCGAGGCCGTTGAGCGCTACCTGGGCGAGCGCCTGACGCCAGGGCAGTCCTCGCGCGGCGTGCTCGGGCGCATCCGGCGCCAGCTCGCCGCGTTTGCACGCCGGCGTCAACGTGACGACTTGGCGGCGCTGTTCGAGATGCAAGCCGCCGAACGTGCCAAACAGGGGAGGGCGGCCGACCAGGCGATCGAGCTGCTCCTCACGCTGCCGCTGCCAACCCCGCTTATCAGCGATGACGTCGGATTGTGGCTGGGTGCCCGCGCCGTCGCTGCGCTACGGGCCGCTGGCATTGGCACTCTGGCCGACCTGACCGTTCGCGTGCCGCGTCGGCGCCGTTGGTGGGGCGTCATTCCCGGACTAGGACAGGTCAGCGCGCGGCGTATCGAGGCGTTCTTTGCCGAGCACCCGCGCTTGACGGAGCGTGCCCGTGCGCTTATCGCCGAACAGGTTCGGGGCGTGGTGGTGCCGTGGGAGCAATTGCGCCTGCCGTACGAGGTCGACGGCTCGCAGGGGCAATTCCGTGCGCCGCGTGAGACCTGCGCGCTCACTGCCGATAACGACTACGAAGCCGTCCAAGCCTGGTTGTCCCTGCACGAATCGCCGGCCACCCAGCGGGCGTACCGCAAAGAGGCGGAGCGCCTGATCTTGTGGGCGATCATCGAACGGGGCAGGCCGCTGTCGTCGCTGACCACCGAGGACGCGATTGCCTACCGGAGCTTTCTGCGCCGACCGACACCGCGGGAGCGTTGGGTCGGGCCGGCGTGCCCGCGTACGTCCGTCGAGTGGCGTCCGTTCACCGATGGGCTGTCGGCGCGCTCGATTGCGTATTCGCTGTCGGTGCTTGGCGCCATGTTCCGCTGGCTGATCCAGCAGCGCTATATGCTGGCCAACCCGTTCGCGGGCATCAAGGTGCGTGGCGGTGGGCGAACGACTGCGCTGAATGCCTCGCACGCTTTCAGCGAGGGGGAATGGGCGCTGGTCCGCACCATCGCCGATGGACTGGAATGGTCGTATGGCTGGGAGGCACCCGCCGCGCAGCGGCTGCGCTTTGTATTGGATTTCGGCTATGCGACTGGCCTGCGCGCCGGCGAACTCGTTTCTTCTAAGCTCGGCGATATCGAAGCCGATCGGCAAGGCGATCGCTGGCTCAATTTGATAGGGAAGGGCAGTCGTGCTGGAAAGGTTGCATTGCCACCGCTGGCACGTACGGCGCTCGACCGCCACCTGGTGGAACGTGGGTTGCCGGTCACGCGGGCGCGCTGGAATCCAAAGACACCGCTGATTGGTGGCCTGGGATTGGGTCCTGACGGCGGGATTACGGGAGCGCGGCTGTGGAGTGTGGTTAGAAGGTTTTTTGAGACGGCGGCCGACACCATAAAAAACGATCATGCGCTGCTAGCGGAGAAGCTGCGCAAGGCCAGTCCGCATTGGATGCGCCATACACATGCCACCCACGCGCTCACGCGCGGCGCGGAACTGACCACCGTGCGCGACAATCTGCGCCACGCTTCGGTCTCGACCACCTCGATCTACCTGCACAGCGATGAGACCAAGCGCGCGCGGCAGCTTGGGGAAGCCTTTGGTGCCCCAAAATGAACGCCTGCATTACAGTATGCGAGCTGCCGGCGCCCCAAGGTTAGAGCTCGGTCCATTTAACCGAAGACACTGAAGCGACAAAGAGGCCTGCCCATGAATCGGTACACGTACCGTGCTTTCTATGACGACACGCCCACAGTAAGCGACCCGCTTCGCGCAGCGAAAAACGATGACGAAATTCGGGTTTTGTTGGACAGCTTGCCATCGCGGCTGACAGATCACTGTCGAGGTGCAAGAATCGACGCTGGCGAAATCGTGGTGTGTGAGGTGCAGGGTGTTCCCAGGTTGTCGAGACAGGTTCTGCTCACGACGGACGCGAACGAGAAGGTTGCAAAGGACCTGATCGCGCGCGCTTTCATCGATCTGGATCTTTCGGCGAACAGGTCCGATAAGCCATCAGGGAAACGGGAAAAAGTAAGCCAAATGGAACCGGACGAATCACGCCAAGGCACCGAGCAAAGTTACTTCGATGAAGTTCGACGTCGGGTTGCCGCGCAAACACCCGATATTGCCGTGGTACTCAAGGCGGTACGTGCTGCATACAATCTTGCCAGCGAAGCAAAGACCCTCGGTAATCCCTTCGAGGATGTGTCCGGCAACTGACCGTTGTTGAGCGACGTCGACACCCTCAACGTCCACGACCTTCGCGCCGGTCAATGAACGATGCGATCTTCGCGGCAATCAAGTTTGCCGTGTAGTCCGGTGAGCCTTTCACAGTGGTGCCGGCACCCGTGTCGCTGCCAAAGGTAGCAGGCCTGTTGATCAAACGATCGCTCATTCCGGAATGCGCTGCGAGTTCCTCATCTCCGAGGCTAGGTGCCACGTCGCTGCCGGTCTAGAGATTCCACAATGTTGAGCTGAGTGACTCGGTCAGTACCTAGATGGAGAGCAAGTTCTCAGGTGCCTGCCAAGCGCATAAGAGCTCACTTTACGTTGGAGCAGTCGCGCTTCTGAGCGTTTTGTACCATTGATCATCCCAAATGTTGCGCCAAATCGGGACAACCGAGCCCGAACCATGCAACACCTGTAAACATACCCATTGTCCGCATAATGTATCTTATGTTAAATGCAATAGGCGACGGTGGCCAAGCATGGTGGCGAACGGAAGCAAATCCATTCACTTCCATGAGGCAATTCTGTTCACATCTCGGCTACATCCAGGGCGTGTGGAACCACTGCTCGAGCTTGCTTCGCTCGAGCCCACAGCTGACTAGCGTTCCTCTTTGTTGATACGTTGATCGTATCGCCTCGCCAATAGCACTTCCAATGCGCTGGCCGCCTCACAGGCCATGGGTTCTACCGTGATGCTCGGCACGCAACTCACCAGCAGATTGCTCGCTTTCCAGCATCCGGAAACCTTCTTTCCATATGAAAACAGGCCATTGCGCCTGCGCAACATCGAACACTGAGTTCAATTCTCTTTATCGCTCAACCACTTAGCGGCCAACGGTGGCGGCGAAATATGGATGCTCCGATTTCTACGTATGCCGCCCCGCATGGTGCGCAGCAGAATGATTTTCAAGCGCAGGACACGCCTTGAGACATGTGTTGAGGCCGGCTGCGCTCACGCATGGATGTCATTCCGTTGGTTGCACAAGCGCAGAGGTGTTCAAGATGAGTCGCAAGGTCAAGGTTGTCGCTGTCTCGGGGAGCGTGCAGAGCCCCTCGCGGACGCTCGCACTGGTTGAACAGTTACTGGCCGCGCTGGCCGAGGTTGTGCCGGTTGATGTTCACCTGATCAAACTTGAAGACCTCGCTCCGGCCATCGGCGGTGTGTCGTATCGCGACCAGTTGCCGGGCACGGTGCAGGCGGAGTTGGCGGCCATCGAATCGGCCGACGTGCTGGTGGTGGCAAGCCCCGTGTACCGCGGCTCCTACACCGGGCTGTTCAAGCACCTCTTCGACCTCGTCCACCACGAAGCCCTGATTGATGTGCCCGTGCTGCTGGCTGCCACCGGTGGCAGCGACCGCCACGCGCTGGTGATCGACCACCAGTTGCGCCCCCTCTTCAGCTTCTTCCAGGCCCGCACGCTGCCACTGGGCGTGTACGCATCGGAGCAGGATTTCAGCGGCTACGAGATCTCCAGCAACGCGCTACGCGAGCGCATTGCACTGGCCGCCGCGCGTGCGCTGCCCCTGCTGACTGCTCCGCGCGCTGATGAAGTGCGCGCCACTCCCGTCGCGCAAGCTGCCTGAAGCGGCCTGCGCAGTTCCGTTCCCCTCCAGCACAGGACCATTGCGATGAGCCAATCTTCTTCCAACGCCGGTATCAAGTTTGCCTATTGGGTTCCGAATGTCAGCGGTGGGCTGGTGGTCAGCACCATCGCCCAGCGCACCGACTGGAGCCTCGAATACAACCAGAAGCTTGCGCAGACAGCGGAGAACGCCGGCTTTGACTACGCACTCAGCCAGATCCGCTTTACCGCCGGCTACGGCGCCGAGCACCAGCACGAATCCGTGTCGTTCAGCCAGGCCATCCTGCACGCCACCACCAAGCTCAAGGTGTTGGCGGCCATCCTGCCGGGGCCGTGGCATCCGGCGGTGGTCGCCAAGCAACTGGCGACCATCGACCACATCTCCAACGGGCGCGTCGCCATCAACGTGGTCAGCGGCTGGTTCAAGGGCGAGTTTCAGGCACTGGGCGAACCGTGGCTGGAGCACGATGAGCGCTATCGCCGCTCCAACGAGTTCATCCGCGTGCTCAAGGGTATCTGGACGCAGGACAAGTTCACCTTCAAGGGCGACTTCTACCGCATCAACGACTACACCCTGAGCCCCAAGCCGCTGCAGAAGCCGCATCCGGAAATCTTCCAGGGCGGCAGCTCGCGCGCTGCGCGCGACAACGCGGCCAGCGTGTCGGACTGGTACTTCACCAACGGCAACACGCCCGAGGGCATCAAAGCGCAGATCGACGACATCCAGGAGAAGGCCCGCGCGAACGGCCACAAAGTCCGCATCGGGGTGAACGCCTTCATCATCGCGCGCGACACCGAAGAAGAGGCCAAGGCCGTGCTGGACGACATCATCAAGCACGCCCACGTGGAAGCCGTCCACGCCTTTGGCGATGCGGTGAAACAGGCTGGCAAGGCCGCGCCCGAAGGTGAAGGTAACTGGGCCAAATCCACCTTCGAAGACCTGGTCCAGTACAACGATGGCTTCCGCACCAATCTGATCGGCACGCCTCAGCAGATTGCCGAGCGCATCGTCCACCTGAAGTCGATTGGCGTGGACCTTGTGCTCGCGGGCTTCCTCCACTTCATCGAGGAAGTCGAGTACTTCGGCCGCAAGGTGCTGCCGCTGGTGCGCGAATTGGAGGCCAAGGCCGCCAGCGCCAACACCAGCGCCCTCGAGCCGGAGCCTGCCGCGTCCGTCGCTTGATCTGAACCCCCGCACTTTCCCCCAACGCGCCAGCTCGTGCGAGCCGGCGCGGGGGAGTCGTGTTGCCTGTCGCTTTGCGGAGACCCGCCATGCCTCACACGTCGCCTGAACTGGCCGTACCGCCGCCGCTTGCACGCGGCACCGCTGCGCATGGCGCGGACGAACCGCAACTTGTGCGAGCCATCGCGTCCAGCACCTCCAGCTCAGCAAAGGCTGTCGCACCGGCGCTCAGGCTGTCGGGCATCACGCTGTCATTCGGCGGCATTCAGGCGCTCAGCGGCATCGACCTGACGGTGGCACAGGGGGAGATTCGCGCCATCATCGGGCCCAACGGCGCGGGCAAGAGCTCGCTCGTCAACGTCATCAGTGGGCTGTACCGGCCCGATGGCGGCGGCATCTCGTTGGACGGCCGAGCCTTTGCCAAGGTATCGCCCGCACAGTTGGCAGGCCTAGGGGTCGCGCGCACGTTTCAGAACCTGGCGCTATTCAAAGGGCTGAGCGTGCGCGACAACATTGCGCTCGGCCGCGTGCAGTACACGCGCTCCACCTTCGTCGAACAACTGATCGGCCTTGGCCGCGCACGCCGCGAGCTGGTTGACGCACGCGAACGCGCCGCGCAGGTCATCGACTTCGTCGGTCTGGCGGACGTGCAGGACCGGCTGGCCGGCACCCTGCCCTACGGCCTGCAGAAGCGCATTGAACTTGCGCGCGCGCTGATTGCGCGCCCACGCCTGCTGCTGCTCGACGAACCGCTTGCCGGCATGACGGTGACGGAGAAGACGCAGATGGCCACGCTGATCCGTGCCGCGCGCGATCAATGGGGCACCACCATCGTGCTGATCGAGCATGACATCGGCATCGTGCTGGGCCTGTCGGACAGCGTGGCCGTGCTCGACTACGGCCGCAAGATCGCCGACGGTACGCCAGCCGAAGTGCGCGACGATCCCGCCGTCATCGATGCTTACCTCGGCGTGGCCCACGGTGTAGCCGATAGCGTGGCGGAGGCCGCATGATCGGCGACTTCGACGCGGCGTTCTTTGCCGAGGTGCTGGTCGGTGGCCTGCTCTCCGGCGTCATGTATTCGCTGGTGGCGATCGGTTTTGTGCTGATCTACAAGACCTCGGGCGTACTCAACTTTGCACAGGGGGCGCAGTTGCTGTTTGCGGCGCTCACCTTCGTCAGTCTGGTGGAGCGCGGGGTACCGTTCCCGCTGGCGCTGCTGCTCACCTTTGCGCTCATGTTGTTGCTCGGGCTGGCCATCGAGCGCGCCGTGTTGCGGCCCCTGGTCAACCAACCGCCCATCACGCTGTTCATGGCCACGCTGGGCCTGTCGTACGTGATCGAAGGCGTAGCGCAACTGGCGTGGGGCACGCAGGTGCATGAGCTGAAACTCGGCATCTCCGATGCGCCGCTGCAGGTTGCTGGCATTCTCGTCTCCAGCTTCGACTTGTTTGCCGCCGCCACCGCCGCACTCATGGTGACGGTGCTGTCGCTCTTCTTCCGCTACACCCGCGTGGGCCTTGCGTTTCGTGCCGTGGCCGACGATACCTTTGCCGCCATCGCCGTGGGCCTGCGCCTACCGCGCATCTGGGCCACGGTGTGGGCCACGGCCGGCGTGATCGCCCTTGTGGCCGGGCTGCTGTGGGGCGCACGCCTGGGCGTGCAATTCTCGCTGTCGCTGGTGGTGCTCAAGGCACTGCCGGTGCTGGTGCTGGGCGGTTTCGATTCCATTCTGGGTGCCATCGTCGGCGGGCTGATCATCGGCGCGCTGGAGAAACTGGCCGAGGTGTATCTCGGCCCGTTCGTGGGCGGCGGCATTGAGAGCTGGATCGCTTACGTGGCCGCGCTGGCCTTCCTGTTGGTCAAACCGGGCGGCCTGTTCGGCCAGCGCCCCGTCGAACGAGCCTGAGCCATGCCGACTGCATTGGATTCTTCTTCCGCGCGCGCACCGCGCGACGCCACCGGCCGAACGATCGCGCCCTGGCCCGCCTGGGCAACGCCGGCGGCGACCTTGCTGCTGGCCTACTTCGTGGTGCCGCTGGTGGCGTCCGACTATTGGCTGGATGCCATCCTCATCCCCTTCCTGGCGCTGTCGCTGGCGGCGGTGGGCCTGAACCTGTTGACCGGCTACGCAGGCCAGTTGTCACTGGGTTCGGCTGCGTTCATGGCGGTGGGCGCATTCGCGGCGTACAACTTCAACCTGCGCGTCGAAGGCTTGCCGTTGCTGGCCAGCATTGGGCTGGCCGGACTGGCTGCTACCGCCATCGGCGTGGTCTTCGGGCTGCCGAGCCTGCGCCTGCGTGGCTTCTATCTGGCGGTGTCCACACTGGCCGCGCAGTTCTTCGTGCAATGGGCGCTGACCAAGTACGGCTGGTTCAGCAACAACAACGCATCGGGCGTGATCGATGCACCTCCGATTGTGGTGGCGGGTTTCCTGTTCGATACGCCGGCGCTGCGTTACCTGTTTGCGCTCACGGTGGTGGCGGTGCTCACGGCATTGGTCTGGCGCCTGGTGCAGACGCCCACCGGCCACCACTTCATTGCCGTGCGCGACAACGAGCTGGCGGCGCGCGTGACCGGCGTGCCGGTGCTGCGCACCAAGCTGCTGGCGTTTGCGGTGTCATCTTTCGTGATTGGCGTGGCAGGTGTGCTTTGGGGCTTTGTCTACCTGCGTACGGTGGAGCCGGCGGGCTTCAACCTCGATCGCTCCTTCCAGATCCTGTTCATCATCATCATCGGCGGCCTGGCAACCATCCGGGGCGCCTTCCTGGGCGCGGCGCTGGTGGTGGTGTTTCCCCTGCTGCTATCCCGCTTCGGGGCCTTCGTGTTCGGCAGCCGGTTTGATTCCGGCGTGCTGGACCTGAGCCAGCGCATCGTGATCGGCGCGCTCATCGTGGCCTTCTTGATTGCCGAGCCCCAGGGGCTTGCCGCCCTGTGGCAGCGGATGCTGCGCCGGATAGGCAAAGCGGCGCCGCCCGCCTCTGAAACCTGATTCCCTTCGCCGTCTCCATTCCACCTACGTCGCATCGACACAGGAGCATTTGCACCATGTCCTTTCCCCGCACCATCAAGATGGCGTTGCTGGCCGGCGCGCTGGCCCTTTCCAGCCTGAGCGGACTCGGCGTCCAAGCCGCCCATGCGGATGAGCAGTTCTTCCCGCTGCAGAGCTACCGCGTAGGTCCGTACGCAGCCGGGGGCACCGGATTCTTTGGCGGCTTCATCGACTATCTGAACCTGGTCAACACGCGTGATGGCGGTGTGGGCGGCGTCAAGCTGACCTGGGAGGAAGGCGAAACGCAATACGAAGTCGAACGCGGCGTGGAAGTGTACGAGCGCCTGAAGACCCACCCCGGCATTGCTGCGTGGAACCCGCTGTCGGTGGGCATTGCCTACGCGCTGCTGGATCGTGTGACAGCCGACAAGGTGCCACTGCTGACCATCAACCATGGCCGCACTGATACCACCGACGGCCGCGTGTTCAAGTACATCTTCCCGCTGCTGCTCAACCCGTACAGCGAGACCTCGGGCATCGTCAACTACATCGGCACCAAGGAAGGCGGCATCGACAAGCTCAAGGGCAAGAAGATCGTGGTGCTGTACCACGGCTCGCCGTACGGCAAGGAGACGATCCCCATCTATGAATTGCTGGCCAAGAAGTACGGCTTTACGGTGCAGCAGATCGAGGTGCCGCACCCGGGCAACGAGCAGCAATCGCAGTGGCTCGCCATCCGCCGCGCCAAACCCGACTACGTGGTGCTGCGCGGTTGGGGCGTGATGAACCCCGTGGCGTTGAAGACCGCGCAGAAGACGGGCTTCCCTGCTGACCACATCATCGGCAACGTGTGGTCCAACTCGGAAGAAGACGTGATACCGGCGGGCGACGCCGCCAAGGGCTACGTGGCCATCACCACAGTGGCAGCGGGGGCGCAGTACCCGGTGCTCCAGCAGATCACCAAGACGCTATATGACAACGGCAAGGGCAACCTGCAAGACAAGAAACGCATCGGCAGCGTGTACCACAACCTGGGCGTACTCAACGGCATCTTGAACGTCGAGGCCATCCGCATCGCACAAGCCAAGTTTGGCAAGCGCACCCTCACTGGCGACGAAGTCCGCTGGGGCCTGGAGAACCTGAAGATTGACGAGGCGCGTGCCGCCGCGCTGGGCGCCAAGGGTCTGTTCCACTCCATCAACGTCACGTGGGACAACCACGAAGGCGATGGCCGCGTGGCCTTCCAGCAATGGGACGGCACCAAGTGGAACGTGATCTCCGACTGGATCGCGCCTGACTGGAAGCTGCTGCGGCCCATCATCGAGAAATCGTCGCTGGCCTATGCCAAGGAAAAGAACATCAAGGTGCGCACCAGCATCAACGACTGATGCCCGTTGCCCGCTCTCCCTTGCCACCTTCCCCCAATTTGATGGAGGTTTGACATGACCCAAGCGCACGCCGCCACCCTCTTCGGTGCCGAGTACGAAGCCCTGGCGCAGAAATACCGCCCCATTTTCCAGCGCATTCGCGACACCGCCTTGCAGCGCGAACACAACCGGCAACTGGGCGTGGATGCCATCCATTGGCTCAAGGAAGTGCGCTTTGGCGCGGTGCGCGTGCCGGTGGAGTACGGCGGCGACGGCGCCACGCTGCCGCAGCTGTTCCAGTTGCTGATCGAACTGGCAGACGCCGACTCCAACATCGTGCAGGCGCTGCGCGGGCACTTCGCCTTTGTGGAAGACCGCCTGAACGCGCCGCGCGATGCCCGCACCGAAGTCTGGCTGCGGCGCTTCGCAGCAGGCGATCTGGTCGGCAACGCCTGGACGGAAGTGGGCGACGTGGCCATTGGCGACGTCATCACGCGCGTCTCGAAGCGCGACGGTGGCTGGGTGGTCAACGGCCGCAAGTACTACAGCACCGGCAGCATCTTTGGTGACTGGGTCGACCTGTACGCACGCCTGGACGACGGCACCGACATCATCGCCGCCGTCAACTCGCACCAGCCCGGCGTCACGCACCACGACGACTGGGACGGCTTTGGCCAGCGCACCACGGGCAGCGGCACCTCGGTGTATGAGAACGCTGTCGTGCAGGAAGAGAACATCTTCCCGTTTGCCAGCCGCTTCAAATACCAGACCGCCTTCTACCAGCTCTTTCACCTGGCCACGCTGGCGGGCATCGCCCGTGCCATCACGCGGGAGGTGGCGCAGCAGGTGCGCGAGCGCAAGCGCATCTTCAGCACCGGCAATGCGCCAGCGGTGGCGCAGGACGTGCAGGTGCAACAGGTGGTGGGCGAGGTATCGGCGCTGGCCTACGCGGCCGAGGCCACGGCTATCCGCGCCACCTTCGCTGCGCAGCGCGCCTACGATGCCCACTGGGCCGGCGATGCGGAGCAGGAGCGCCAGGCCAATATCGAAGCCGAACTCGAATCCGCCCAGGGTCAAGTGGCGATCTCGGACTTTGTACTGCGCGCGGCCACGCAGTTCTTCAACGCGCTCAGCGCATCGGCCACCGCATCCAGCAAATCGCTGGACCGCCACTGGCGCAACGCGCGCACGGTCGCCTCGCACAACCCGCTGATCTACAAGGCACGCATCGTGGGCGACTGGCATATCAATGGCACCGAGCCGCCGTATGTCTGGCAGATCGGCGCAGGCCCAGGCCCGGCAGCGCAACCCGCGGCGAAAGCGGCCTGAGGACAAGCGCGATGAGCGATCCCGCCGTGCTGCTACAACTGGACGCCGTGGAGGCGACCTATCAGAACGCCATCGTCGCCCTGCATGACGTAAGCCTGACCGTGCGCCGCGGCGAGATACATGCGCTGCTGGGCGCGAACGGCGCAGGCAAGTCGACCACGCTCAAAGCGGTCTCCAATCTGCTGCCGGCTGAGCGTGGTCAGATCACGGCCGGCACCATCCGCTTCGATGGCCGCGACGTTGGGCGCACCACGCCCGCACAGCTCGTACGCTTGGGGCTTGTGCAGGTGCTGGAGGGGCGGCGCTGCTTTCCCAACCTGTCGATCGAAGCCAACCTCGTCACGGGGGCGCTGGGCCGCAGTGCCTCGCGCGCAGAAACGGCTGTGGATCTGGAACGGGTGTACGCCATCTTTCCGCGCCTGCAGGAACGGCGCCGAGTGGCAGCAGGCCTCACGTCCGGCGGCGAGCAGCAGATGGCCGCCATTGGTCGAGCACTGATGTCACGCCCACGCCTGCTGGTGCTCGACGAGCCGTCAATGGGTCTGGCGCCACTGGTGGTGCAGGACATTTTTGCGCGGCTGAGACAACTCAACCGCGACGAGGGCCTGTCGATCCTGGTGGCGGAGCAGAACTCCACGGTGGCGCTGCAATACGCAGACCGCGCCACCGTGCTGGAGGCCGGTATCGCAGTGCTGGAAGGTAGCGCCGACGAACTGCGCCAGCGCGAAGACATCCAGCATTTCTATTTCGGCCGTGACGTTGCCGGGCACGCACCGGCGCTGGCGTAGCCGGCCTCTACCCAGTATTCCCAATTTTCATGACGACTGAGACGGTCATTTTTCCTGAAACCAAAGCCCCGGTGGTGCCGATCCGGCAGTCGGCCAAATCTCTCGCCGCCGAGTTTGCAAACACGGCTGTGGAACGTGACGCTGCGGGCGGCACGCCACTGGCCGAACGCAACGCATTGCGGCAAAGCGGCCTGCTGTCGCTGGCCATTCCCAAGCACTACGGCGGCCAAGGCGCCACCTGGGCCGAGACGCTCGACACCGTGCGCGAGTTTGCGAAGGTAGACAGCTCAATCGCTCATGTCTACGGCTTTCACCACCTGCTGCTGGCCACCGTGCGCCTGTTCGCGCGGCCCGACCAGTGGGAGCCATGGTATGAGCAGACCGCGCGCAGGAACTGGTTCTGGGGCAACGCGCTCAACCCGCTGGACGACCGCACCATCGTGCGCCGGTTCGATGGTTGGTACGAGTTCTCGGGCAAGAAGAGCTTCTGCTCCGGCGCGCTCGATTCGCAGATGCTGATCGCCTCGGGGCTGGACGAGCACAGCCGCAAGCTGCTCATTGCAGCGGTGCCCACCGCGCGCGCCGGCATCACCATCAATGACGACTGGAACGCCTTCGGCCAGCGCCAGACCGACAGCGGCAGCGCCCTCTTCGAAAAGGTGCGTGTGGAAGAGAACGAACTGCTGCGCGATCCGGGGCCGCTGACCACGCCATTCTCTGCGCTCAGGCCGTTGCTGGCTCAGCTTGTTTTCGTCCACGTGTTCCTGGGGTTGGGCGAAGGTGCATTCGAGCAGGCCCGGCACTACACGCTGCATGAAGCGCGGCCATGGCACCGCTCCGGTGCCGAACGCGCCAGCCAGGACCCATACACGCTGGCCCACTATGGTGAATTCTTTGTCGGCCTGGAAAGCGTACGGCTGCTGGCACAGCGGGCCGCCACCCTGTTCGATGACGCCTGGGCGCAAGGCCCCGCGCTGAGTGCACACGAACGTGGGCACGTGGCCGTGGCCGTGGCCACGGCCAAGGTGGCTGCCACGCGTGTGGGGCTGGAGGTAAGCAGCCGCATGTTTGAGACCACCGGTGCACGTGCCACGCACGGCGCGCTGCGGCTCGATCGCTTCTGGCGCAACCTGCGCACGCAAACGCTGCACGACCCGGTCGACTACAAGCTGCACGAACTTGGCGACTGGGCCCTGAACGGCGCGCTGCCGGAACCTTCCTTCTATTCCTGACACTCCTGAACTGCATGGGCAATCATGGCGACGTTCCCTGTATGGCCTCCGCCGCTGGGCCGCGCGCCCCAGACCAGCGCGCCGGCGTGGATCTTTGAAGACCCACGCTCACGGGCGCTGCTCGATGAAATCGAGCAGGTGGCGCCGAGCGATGCCACCGTTCTCATTGCCGGCGAAACCGGCACGGGCAAAGAACTGATCGCCCGCCACCTGCACAACCACAGCACGCGCAAGGATGGGCCCTTCGTGGTGGTGAGCTGCGGCGCGTTTTCCGATGCGCTGGTCGACGCTGAGTTGTTCGGCCACGAAAACGGTGCATTTGCAGGTGCATTTGGCACGCAGGTCGGCTGGTTTGAGCAGGCCAACGGCGGCACCATCTTTCTGGATGAGGTCAATGACCTGCCGCTGCCCGTGCAGAACAAGCTGCTGCGCGTGTTGCAGGAGCGCGAAATCACACGCCTGGGCGGGCGCACGCCCATTCCGGTCGACCTGCGGATCGTGGCGGCCACCACGGTTGATCTGGAAACGCTGGTGCAGGAAAAACGCTTTCGCAAGGATCTCTACTACCGGCTAAACGTAGTCAGCCTCAACGTCCTCACGCTCAAGGAACGGCCTGGCGACATCGTCCCGCTCGCACGCTACTTCATCGATCTCTACAGCAAGCGGCTGGGCCATCCGCGCGCAAGCCTCACGCCCGAGGCCGAGCGCCTGCTGACGGCCGCGCCCTGGCACGGGAATGTGCGCGAACTCGAAAACGTCATCCACCGGACCCTGCTGCTGTGCGACGGAAACATCATCGACGCCGGCACCCTGCGCCTGTCGAATCGCCCTGCCAGCCCACCCGCAGTACAGGCCCATCAAGTCTCGGCCCACACTGCCGCCGGTTCCCCCACGCAGTCGGCCACGGCCGGCACCGCCAATGAGGCTGGCCTGCTGCAACAAGCCATCCAGCAGCTTTGCAATGCCAACGTGGTCGATGTCTACCAGGTTGTCGAGGATGCCCTGTTCCGTGAGGTGTTCCGGTATTGCCACTACAGTCAGAGTGACGCCGCGCGCCTGCTCGGCGTGAGCCGCAACGTCGTCCGCGCCCGTCTTGTTCGGTTGGGCGAAGTTGGTGCGTCACGCAGAGGCCCGCTTGTTACCGCATCGGCCGTTTGCGAGGACAAGCTCTGACAACGTGAAAACGTAGAGACCAGAACATCAGAACGCAGCGGTATCGACTTAGAAGCTCGGTTTCAGCAGTAACGCGTTGGGCTCCTGCATGCGCCGTGCAGGAGCTGGATGTGCTTGTTGTCGAGCCACGTGCGAAATATGTGCCAACGCGAGTCGGCATAGGCTAGCGGGGTCGGTTGCACGATAACCGAGCACTCCAGGCAATGCGATGCATCACGAACGTGCATGGTGCATTGCTTGCGCGCACCATCCTGCCGTCATTGGCGGCACCGTTGTACGCCCTGCCCCCTCTCTGGCCGTGTGCTTGCCCCTGGTATAGGAATTGCACGATGCAATCACCGAATCCGGGAACAGGAGCGCGCGCATGAAAACCCCTCGGCAGCATCTTCTTGCCATGGCGCAGCAGTTTGTCCGCTATGTCGGATTCGGCAGCGGTGCGACGCTGGTGCACTACGCCACCCTATTCGGGCTTGTGCACACCAACGTACCGGTCTGGCGTGCCTCCGTCATCAGTAACGCGATCGGTGCGGGGCTTTACTACGTGATCAGCCGGCGCGCGGTTTTTCAGACCGCCCGCGGCCACGTGAACGCGATGATTCGCTTTGCCCTGGTGGCGGTCATGGCCGTGGGATGCAATGCCGCCATCATGGCAGTCGCCCTGCGGTTAGGCCTGTACTACCTGGTTGCCCAGATGTGTGCCTCCGCCCTGTCGGCCACGCTCGCCTTCCTTGCGCACCGGTACTGGACCTTCCGCGATGGCGTGGCGCTCAGCACGACACTGCCTTCGTCGCCGATTTCGGCGCTCAGCGACCCGCTCGAGCACTTTGAAGCCCTATCACTATGACTCTGGCGATGCTGGGTGGCATTGCTGACTTCCAGTACTGTCTGCGGCCGCGCGATCCGCTAGAACTGCGCCCGTCCTGACCGTATGGCTGGCCTGACAGAGCCAAACGCCCGCCAAGCGAGGCGCGGTATCGACCACGTAACTCGGCTACATGGCGCAACCTGCGAAAGCCTCAGTTCAATTCGCCATACCCGCGCATGCGTGCCTCACGCGCCATCACGGCGATGGGCCGGTAGTGCGCCATCGTGCTTGGCACGATGTCTTCCAGCCGCAGCCGCGCGCGCAGGCCGGCGTCATCTTGCAAGGCCTCGCACATTGCCTGCCTCACGCGTGCCACCAGTGCATCTTCGGCTCGGCGCGATGCGATGAACGGCAGGCCGGCCACCCGCCGTGTCGAGCCGATCTGCCGAAGCCCCGCCACCAGTTCCGGCCTGTGCTCTGCAGCAAAGGCCAACGTCACGCAATCGATGGCCGCAACGTCGGCCTCGTCACTCGCCACAGCCGCCAGCGACCGCAGGTGCGAGCCCGTATGCACCACGGCGCCGAAGAACCGCCCGCCGCGCACCAGCGGTGCCACAGCGTGCCGCAGCGCGTTCATCCCGCTGTGCGAATCGAGGCTGTTGCAGGCGGCGCGCGCGCCCCGGCATGCGGCCAACGTGGTGGGGCCATCTTTTGCTCGCACCACGAGCGCGCTGCTGTACTCCTCATGGTGGCAGCCGGGCACCGCAAATCGCGGCGTGCCGATCAACCGCACCTGCGATGCCAGCCCACGGATCAGCGGATAGCCGCACGTCTGTGAGAGCAACATGTCGTCGCGCCGCCAAAACGCGTGCAGCGCATCGGGGCCGTCGCCAGGGTCCACGGTGTCCAGCATCACGGGGGCACTGCCGCGGCCCAATGCCTGGGCAGTGCGCTCGATCAGCATGGACCAATCGTCCCGCAACGCGGGCGACACGTTGTACATCGGGAGGGCCGCGGCCCAGCGCTCAAGCTTTGCCATAGTCACCATCAGGATGTGCCGCGTAGGTATACCGGTCGGTCGGGCCATGGAACAACGGATGCGCGACCGGCGCTGCTGCGCGCAACGCATAGCGGCTCAGCCATTCCCAGTAACCGCGCACATGGAACCCGCCGTTGCGCGCGAGGTAGTCGCCGGCACGGCGGCGGTAGACCCACGCCAATGCAAACCAGGGTACGCAAGGCAGGTCGTGATGCACAAGGTGGTAGTTGTTGTTGAGGAAGAGCAGCCGCCACGCCAGCCCGGCTTCGTTGATCACGCTGCTGGTTGCGTGGGCACCGCCGGCGCGATGCTCCTGGAAGGAACGGATCGCCGCCAGCGACAGCGCCGGGTAAGCCACGCCCACCAGCACCAGCCACGCCGGCATGCCGCAAGACGTCTGCAGCCAAGTCAGCAGTGCTACCACCGCGAGCCCATGGGCGATCCACATGCACCTGTCGCGCCCATCACCTGCGCGCAGCGTTGCGAAGGCATCGGCAGCCACGGCCAGGATCGAGAACGCGGGCTGCAGCAGCATCCGCCCCGCCAGCGTATTGCGTACGGCATACAGCTTGCGCGTCGCCGGGCTGGCGGCATGCCAATCGACAGCGTAGAGAAAGTAGCTCTCCGGGTCGGTATCGGGATGCGTCAGTTCAGCCTCGTGGTGCTGCAGATGCAAGCGCCGGTACAGACCATACGGCAGCCAGATGCCGAGCGGCGCGGCGCCCAGCAACGCATTGAGCCACGGCAAGCGTGTCGGGTGGCCGTGCAGCAGCTCATGCTGCAACGACAGGTACCACGTGGTGCAGAGCGTCAGCAGCACACAGGCCAGCGGCAACCCAAGTTGGCGCGCATGTGTGGCAACGCCAAACCAAGCCGAATACACCACTGCGATCAGCAACCATGTCGGCAATTCTGTGCGCCAAACCCAGTGACGGGCGGCATGCGCAAGCTCCGCGCGCTGTCGGTCGTCAAGGTAAGTGGCCATGCATGTGAGCTCGCGCTGTGGAATGAAGGCACAGATTACGTGCCCACCCTGCACGACCGGAACGAACGATTGCCGATAACGATATGTGGTGCTGCAGCCCAGCGCACATGGCGCCTGAAAACGTCTTTGATTCCTTGGAACGGTTCTTTACCGTGACGTGGAGCGCATCTGCGGCTCAGGCCACCTGCTGCGCCTGGGCCCGTGCGGGATGCTCGGGGCGACGCAGCCCCAAGTGCTCGCGCAGGGTCGTGCCAGCGTATTCACTGCGGAACAGGTTGCGCCGGCGCAGTTCGGGCAGTACGAGTTCGATGAAGTCGGTCAGCCCACCGGGCAGGATGGGCGCCATGACGTTGTAGCCATCTGCGCCATGCGCCAGGAAGCGCTCTTCCAACGCATCGGCAATCTGCTCTGGCGTGCCAATCACCTGCCAGTGGCCGCGCGCGCCTGCCACGCGTTGGTAGAGCTGGCGAATGGTGAGCTGCTCGCGCCGCGCAAGGTCGAGCATCAGCGCCTGCCGGCTCTTGCTGCCGTTCGTTGCCTGCAGCTCTGGAATCGGGCCATCGAGCGGATAGCCCGACAGGTTGACGCCCGTCAGCCCGGAAACGAGTGCCAGGCCGACCACCGGATCGATCAGCGATTGCAGTGCCTCGAACTTCTCGCGCGCCTCGCTCTCACTGCGCCCCACCACCGGAAACACCCCCGGCATGATTTTCAGATCGTCGGGCGAGCGCCCATATCGGGCTAGCCGGCCCTTCAGATCGGCGTAGAACGCGACGGCATCGGCGAGCGTCTGCTGTGCGGTGAACACAACCTCACCGCTGCGGGCGGCAAGCTCCTTGCCGGGTTCGGAAGAGCCCGCCTGCACCACAACCGGATGCCCCTGTGGCGTGCGGGCCACGTTGAGCGGCCCGCGCACGCTGAAGTGCGCGCCCTTGTGCCCCAGCACATGTCGGCGCGACGGATCGTAGAACTGGCCGCCCGCCTTGTCGTACAGAAAGGCATCGTCGTCCCAGCTGTCCCACAGGCCCGTCACCACATCGGCAAACTCTTCCGCGCGCTGGTAGCGCTCGGCATGCGCGAAGTGGTGGTCCCGGTTGAAGTTGAGTGCTTCGTACTCGCTGGACGAAGTGACCAGGTTCCACCCTGCCCGGCCGCCGGAGATGTGATCGAGCGATGCGAACTTGCGGGCGACATGGTAGGGCTCGTTGAAGCTGGTCGAGGCCGTACCGACGAGTCCGATGCGCTCCGTCACTGCCGCCAGCGCCGACAGCAGCGTGATCGGCTCAAACTGGGCTTGGTAGCTATGGGCCGTTCGGCTCAGGAAGGCCACATCGTCCCCGCGGGTGCCCACGCCGTCGGCCAGGAAGATCAAATCGAACTTGGCGGCCTCGGCAGCACGCGCCAGCGTAACGTAGTGCCGGAAGTCGATGCCGGCGTTGGCTTGGGTATCGGGATGTCGCCAGGCGGCAATATGGTGTCCGCCTGGGTACAGGAACGCGCCAAGGCGCAGTTGGTCAGTGCGTTGTGCCATGGACAGTCTCCCGATCGACAGTTCAGAAAATGCGGCCTTCCTTCAGGTGCTGCGTCTCGCCGGTCAGGTGGTAGGCACCTACCACGCGCGCCTTGTGCAGCAACGGGTTGTGGTTGAAGATCGTGCGCAGGTTGCGCCAGTGCCGGTCGAAGTTGTGCGTGCGCGCGGTCATCGAGGCGCCGCCGGCTTCGAACAATTGCTGCGCGGCATGCAGTGCCAGCTTGCTCACCACCAACTGTGTCTTTGCTGTGGCCAGCGCGCCTTCCAGCACCAGCGCGTCGGCGTCGGCTGCATCATGGCGGATGGCTTCGGACAAGCGATCCAGCACGCGCGCGTTCTCACGCACCAGGGCATCGATGGCATGGCTGTGGGCCGCCAGGTCGCCCACCACCTGCTGGATGAAGTGGTCGTCGCGCGCCGTAGGGGCGGGGCTGTGCAGCACTGGCCGCCCGTGATTGACCACATACCGCTGCGCATCGGCCACCACATTGCGCACGATGCCGGCCGCCACAGCCACGAGGTGCAACTGGCGCAGCGCACCCGTATGGCGGCCGACCAGCGTGCTGGCGATGCGCGGGGCCACCTCGTCGGCCAGCACCTGCACGTGATCGAACACGATGCTGCCGCTGGCGGTCATGCGCTGGCCCATGCCATCCCAGTCATCGACCACCTGCACCCCCGTGCGCGCCACGGGAATGATGATCTGCAGATCGGCGCCCGCCTCGTCGTGCACGTTGAAACGGCCATAGTCGGCAAATGCCGTGCCGGTGGTGTAGTACTTGCGGCCGCTCAGGCGGTAGTGCTCGCCATCGCGCTGGAGCGTGGTGGTGATCTCCCCCGGGCGCGACGTACCGCGCTCGGTAGAGCCACCGCCAAAGATGGCGCCGGCCAGCAGCCGATCGAGCTGCGTCTGGTGGAACGCCGTGAGCGGCGACAGGCGGATCACCTCCGTCAGGTCGTAGTGGATGCGCAGCGCGTGGGCCACGTTCGATTCGTGCGCAGCCAGCGTGGTAATCGTCTCGAACAGATTGACGAGGGACCCACCGAGCCCGCCCCACTCCGCAGGAATACGCAGCAAACCCAGCCCAGACTCGCGAAAACGCGCGAAGCCCTCGTATGGCAATACACGCCGCACCTCGCGCGCGGCGGCATCTTCACCGATGCGCTCGGCCAGGGCCGGCAACGCGGCAATGGCATCCTGAAGCCGGTGATGGAGATGGAGATCGCGTGGTGTGTTCATAAGGTCAAAACGATGCGGGTTGATCTGGAAACGGGGCACAACGAACGTGCCCAGCGGCTATGCGCCTATGCGGCAGCGCGTGTCTCCGCCTGACTGGCTGGCCGCGCCAACCCGAAGTGTTCGCGTAGAGTCCGGCCTGCGTAGTCGGTGCGGAAGATCCCGCGCCGCTGCAGGATGGGCACAACCCCATCGACAAAATCCTGCAGCCCGCCGGGCAGCGCGTCGGGCATCAGGTTGAAGCCATCGGCCGCGCCATGGCGGAACCAGTGTTCGATCTCGTCTGCGATCTGCTCGGGCGTGCCGACCAGGACACGGTGCCCACCGCCGCCGGCCAGTTCGCGGATGAGCGCGCGCACGGTCAGCCCCTGCTTGCGCGCCAGGGCCAGCGTGACGGTAAAGAACGTGTGATTGCCATTGCCGTTGTTGGGCAGCGGCAGATCGTCTGGCAGGCGCGCGTCGAGCTGGAGGCGATCCACGGGAATACCGAGGATGCCGGCCAAGCGCGTGAGGCTGTAGTCCCACGGGATCAGGTCGACCAGTTGATCGCGCCGCGCGCGTGCCTGCGCCTCGGTGGCGCCGAGGATGGTGGTCAGGCCCGGCAGCACGCGGATCGCCTCCGCACCGCGCCCCAGTGCCTGCGCGCGTGCCTTGAGGCCGTGCGCGTAAGCCAGCGCCTCGTCAAAGCTCTGCGCCGCCGAGAACACCGCCTCGGCATGACGCGCCGCCAGTTCGCGGCCATCCGACGAAGCACCGGCCTGGACGAGCACCGGATGCCCTTGCGCCGAACGCGGCAGGTTCAGCGGCCCATGCACGCGGAAGAACGCGCCACGATGGGCAAGCGGCTGCACCTTGTTCGCATCCACGAAGCGCCCGCCGGCCTTGTCGCCGACAAAGGCATCGTCTGCCCAGCTGTTCCAGAGCGCCTTGACGACGCCCGTGAACTCATCTGCACGCGCGTAGCGTTCGGCATGGTCCGGCACGGCATCCAGACCGAAGTTGCGTGCCGATGGCAGATCCGCCGTTGTGACCACGTTCCAGCCCGCACGCCCGCCACTCACGTGATCGAGCGTGGCAAAGCGCCGGGCGATGTTGTAAGGCTCGTTGTAGCTGGTGGAGGCCGTGCCGATCAGGCCGATGTGCGTGGTCGCCGCCGCAATGCTGGCCAGCAGCACAGTCGGCTCCAGCGCGGTGATGGGCCGGAAATGGATCTGATCGACGATGGCCGCGTTGTCGGCCAGGAACACGGCATCAAACTTGGCGGATTCCGCAATCCGCGCCACGTTCACATAGTGCTGCACATCGACAAACGCAGCAGGGTCACTCTCGGCAAGCCGCCAGGCAGACGGCACAAACCCGGAGTGCAGGATGTTGACGTTCAGGTGCAGCTGGCGGACGTGCGAGTCGCTCACGGCGTGCTCCGCTTATGGACAAGCGGTCACCTTACCGGCCCTGCCGCACAGCGCTAACGAAGCAATCCTTGGTTCGATATGCGGATTGCCCACGCGCCCCGGGGCAGCCGCATCCGATGAATTTGCAAGCTCGGTTTTGTTCTTGGACCCATCAGACCGCCCGACCCTAGACTGGCAACTCGCTTCCTTGTCCAGAACATCGCCATCACCATCACCATGAAACGACGCTCGCTCCTCCAAGCACTCCTGGCCACGATGGCCACTATGGCCGCCATCACCCTCGGGGCCGGTCCCGCACTGGCGGCTGACAAGCCGATCAAGGTCGGCGTGCGCGGCGGTGTTGATGAAGAAATCTGGGAAGTGGTGACCCGCGTGGCCGAGAAGCAGGGGCTCAAGGTGCAGCCCATTGTCATCACCGGCACGGCCAGCCCGAACGAGGCGCTCAACAACGGTGACCTGGATGCCAACGCGTTCCAGCACATCCCATTCCTGCGCGACCAGATCAAGCAGCGCGGCTACAAGCTGGCGACGGTGGGCAATACGCTCATCTCGCCCATCGCCTTCTATTCGCGCAAATACAAGTCGCTCGAGGCGTTGCCGGTCGGCGCACGTATCGGCCTGCCGAATGACCCGAGCAACCAGACCCGCGCGCTCGTCATCCTGCGTGACCACGGCCTGATCAAGCTGCGCGACGGCTTCGACCCGTATACCGGCACGGCAACGCTGGCTGACGTGACCGCCAATCCGAAGAAGCTCGAATGGGTGGAGAGCGCCTCGGTGGTGCTGGCGCGCTCATTGCCGGACGTGGATACCGCCGCCATCGTCAACACCTTTGCCTACCAGGCCGGCCTGATTGCCACACGCGACGGCATTGCGGTGGAGAAGAAGGAGCACAACCCATACGTGAACATCATTGTCGTGCGCGAGCAGGACAAGAACGCCCCGTGGGTGGCACCGCTGGTGAAGGCCTATCAGTCGGAAGAGGTCCGGCAGTTCATCCTGAGCAAGTATCAAGGCTCGGTGATCCCGGCGTTTTGAAACCAGGGCCGGGGGCACGCCCGGCCGCCTTTCGCAGAGCCAGCATCGTGACGCATCTCACCGCATTGCCAGACCGCCCGCCGCACATCACATTCGAGCGTGTCGACAAGACGTATCCCGGGGCGAGTGCACTGGCACTCGATGGCATCTCGTTCAACATTGCCCGCGGCGAGGTATTCGGCATCATCGGGCGCAGCGGCGCGGGCAAATCGACGCTGCTGCGCACGATCAACATGCTCGAGCGCCCCGATGCAGGGCAGGTCCGCATCGACGGTGCCGATATCGGCGCCCTGGATGAAGACGGCCTGGTCACGCTGCGCCGTCGCATCGGCATGATCTTTCAGCATTTCAACCTGCTCTCGGCCAAGACCGTGTTCGAGAACGTGGCCCTGCCCCTGCGCGTGGCAGGCGTGCCGCGCGATGCCATCGCCGCTCGCGTCACGGAGCTGCTTGATCTGGTCGGCCTCTCAGACAAGACACACGTCTATCCGGCCAAGTTGTCGGGCGGCCAGAAGCAGCGCGTGGGCATCGCCCGTGCGCTCGTGCATCGGCCAGAGATCCTGCTGTGCGACGAGGCCACGTCCGCCTTGGACCCCGAGACCACGGAGCAGATCCTGGCGCTGCTGCGCGACATCAACCACCGCCTTGCACTGACGGTGGTGCTGGTTACGCACGATATGGCGGTGATCCGCGATGCTTGCGATCGCGTGCTGGTGCTCGATCACGGCCGCGTGGTCGAACACGGCACCGTCCACCACGTCTTTGCCGCACCCCAAGCCGAAGCCACGCTGGCGCTGCTGCGCCCGTTGCGCCAACGATGGGCCGCTTCAGCCGACAACGCATCGGTTGTGCGGACCACGCACACGCACCCACAAGACCGATCCGAACGCACCTACGCCCATGCTTGAAAAATACCTGCGCGCACTGGGCGAGACGCTGCTGATGGTCAGCAGTGCATGCCTGGTGGTCTTTGTCGTTGGCCTGACGCTGGCCATCGTGCTCACGCTAACGGCGCCGGGCGGTCTGCGGCCACGGCCCCGCCTGCATCGGACGCTGTCAGTGCTGGTCAATACCTTCCGCTCGATCCCGTTCATCATCCTGCTGGTGGCCATGCTGCCGGTCACGCGGCTGATTGTCGGCACCACGATGGGCACCTGGGCAGCGGTGGTGCCGCTGAGCGCCCATCTGATCCCGTTCTTCGCACGCGTTTCGCAAGTGGGGCTGAACGAGGTCGATCATGGCCTGGTGGAGGCTGCACGTGCCATGGGCTGCCGCCGTTGGCACATCGTGCGCCATGTGCTGTTGCCCGAGGCGCTACCGGCCCTTGTTGGCGGCGCGACCGTCACGGTCATCGCCATGATCGGCGCTTCTGCCATGGCCGGCGCCGTTGGCGCAGGCGGCCTGGGCGACCTGGCCATCCGCTACGGCTATGAGCGCTACGAAACCGCGGTCATGTTCAACGTGATCGCCATCCTGATTGTGCTGGTGACGCTGGTGCAACTGGGCGGGGAACGCCTGGCACGCCGGTTCGATCATCGTCTTTGACCGGGCCCCAGCCGGCCCAAACCTAGTTGTGGCAGACCAGGCCATCCTGCAGTTGCGCCACCTCAAAGACGATATCGCCCGCGCGCTGTTCGCGCGCCTGGGCCAGCGCACCACTGGTCTTCCAGAAGCGCACGGCCTGGTCGAGATACGCGGCTGAGACGGGGTCCGGACTACGTAGGGCGATCTGCGCTTGGCCATTGTCGGGCGCCACGCCCTGCTCCAGCGTCCGGTAGAAGCGCCATTCGGGCAACCGCACCAGCCGCTCAAGCACGCGCTCGTCATCGGCCAGCGCCTGGCAGTCGCCCGACAAAAATGCCCAGATGGCGCGAATGGCCGATGGGTATGCCTGAGGCACAGCGCCATAGCGCGCAACCAGCGCCGCCGCGTACAGGCTGCCCTGGGGGACGCAGACACCGCGCCCATGTAGATCGTCGGTGGTTCGATACGCTGTGTTGCGCAACACCACCAGCGCGCCCTGCCCGCCGGTATAGGCGGTGGGCACCGGCTGCCATGCCGCCGGCGCGGCGCCAGCGCCGGCCATCACCAGATCGACAGGGGCATCGCCTGGCAGAGGGCGATCCGCCGGCACGCCGATCAGCCGCAGCCTGAGCTGCAAGTGCTGGGCCAGCGTGCGCGCCAGATCCGCATCGAAATTGTCAGGCTCGAGGGGCGTTGGCACGCCGGGCGGCGCAGGGCGTGCGTAGGCGCGCACGGCAACCACCAACTCGCCGCGGCGTTGTGCCTCGCGCAACGCGGGGCCGAGCGGCAGCGCCGTCCAGTCAGGCTCGGGTTGATGTTGCGCCAGCCACGCCTGTACAGGCGCCGGCAAACGCTCGGGCACGTGGGGCGCATCGTGGATGAGGACCGGCACACAGAACCATGCCAGCGCGCCTGTTGCAGCAACAGCCACGGCTGCGGCCGCCAGCAACCGGCGCCGCTTGGACGGCACGCGTGCACCGCCCGCCAAAGCTGGCCGGCGCCATGCTTGCGCCGGCTCAGGCATTGAGCGTCAGCCCCTTGCGCCAGCGGGTCAGACGCCGCTCGATCCGCGCCAGGATGGTGTTCAGCACCAGCCCGAGCAAGGCCAGCAGCAGAATGCCCGCGTACATCGTCGGAATCTGGAACACCTCCTGCGAGTTCAGCGTCAGGAAGCCTAGCCCGGAATGCGCGCCGATCATCTCGGCCGCCACCAGGGCAGTTACGCAATACGTGCCTGCCAGCCGGATGCCGGTAAAGATCGACGGCGTGGCCGAGGGCAACACCACCTTGCGGAACACGAACAGGTTCGACGCCCCCATCGACCGGGCCGAATGAATCAGCAGCTTGTCCACCTGGCGCACCCCGCCAATCGTGCTCAGCAACACCGGCCAGAACGACGCCCAGAAGATGATGGCCACCTTCGACAGCTCGCCAATGCCCAGAAAGAGAATGAACACCGGAAACAACGCAAACGCGGAGGTCTGCCGGAAAAGCTGGAGGATCGGATCGACGATGGCTTCAAAGCGCGTAAACCAGCCCATCAGCAAGCCCAGCGTCACGCCCAGCCCAATCGCCAGCAACAGCCCCCACAACGAGCGCTGCAGGCTGGCCGCCACGTGCTTGAGCAACGCGCCGCTGTGCGCAAGCTGCCAGATGGCATCGGCCACCTGCGAGGGTGGGCTCAGGTAGGCGTCGCTCACGATACCCAGTCGCGGCACCAACTCCCAGAGCAGCAGGAACCCGATCACGCCGGCCAGGCCGAGTGCCCGATCGCCCAGGCGGACAGCCAATCGTCGCGCGCTCATCGTGCTGCCTCCGGTATGGCGGTCTCGCCAGGGGTGTCGTGTTGCGTGGGGCGATGTACCACTTCGCCTTCGGCGCGCTCGCGTGGGTCAGCCGTGGCACCCAGTGGGCGCGGCGTGGTACTCGGGTTGGCGAACTGCACTTCGTCTTTGAGGATGTCCCACGCCTGCTGGCGCAGCGCGACGAAGGCCTCGGAATTGCGCAACTCCGGCAGGCGCGGACGCGGCAGCGGCACGTCCAGAATCTGCTTGACGGTACCGGGGCGCCGCGTCATGACAGCAATGCGGTCCGACAGGAAGATCGCCTCATCCAGGCTGTGGGTGATGAACACGATGGTCTTGCGGTATCGCTCCCAGATGCGCAGCAGCTCGCCCTGCAGGATCTCGCGCGTTTGCGCGTCAAGCGCAGCAAACGGCTCGTCCATCAGCAGTACGTCGGGCTTGTAGGCCAGGGAGCGGGCAATCGCCACGCGCTGCTTCATGCCGCCCGAGATCTCGTGCGGATAGCGCGCACCGGCACCGGTCAGGCCGACCAGCTCAAGATGCTCCTGCGCGATGCGGCGGCGCTCCGCCTTGGGCACACCGCGGATCTCCAGGCCGACTTCGATGTTCTCCAGCACCGTGCGCCACGGAAACAGCGCATAGCCCTGGAACACCACACCCTGATGCGGGTTGATGCCCGCCAGTGCCTGGCCGTCGATGCGGATGTTGCCGCCGGTGCGCTCAGTCAGCCCCGCCAGAATGCTGAGAAAAGTCGATTTGCCACAGCCCGAAGGCCCCAGTACCGAGAGGAACTCGCCGTCTCGGACGTCGAGGTCGAAATCGCGCAGCACGGCAACCTCTTCCGTCTGCCCTGCGTCGTTGCGCACGGTGTAGTCCATGCGCACGCCACGGGCCACGATCTTGCTGCTCATGACGGCACCCTCAGGCTTTTGCGGATGCGGCAGCGCCGGTCGCGTAGGGGTTGAACTGGTTGGTGTAGATGTCGCGCGCGGCCACCTTGCCCTTTGCGAGCTTGCCTTCGCGCTCCAGCACGTCGATGTAGTACTGGATCGGCGGCTCGGTGATGACGAGGTCGTCCACATAGGCGAAGCGATCGACAAACGGCAGCTCCAGCTTGATGCGCTGCGAGACCAGCTTGCGCGCGTCTTCCGGGTTGGCGTTAACCCAGTTGCCGGCCTTGGCCAGCGCCGTCACCACGTCGCGCACCGCCTCGGGCTGCTCGCGGATGAACTTGCCGTGCGCGCTGTACGGCGACATACCACCCAGACCACGGTCGAGATCGTAGTCACTCCATAGGCGCACGAGGTTGGGCGCGTGGTCCGCACGGCCCGAGAACGGCGCATGGATGATGGCGAGATCGGTATTGCCGGACACCAGCGTCTGTTCGGCCTGGTCGTCCGGGATGACCACGAAGTTGACCTTATTGACGTCCACGCCCTTCTGCCGCAGGAAGGTCTTGGTCACAAATTCGGCGCACGCGCCAAAGCTGTTGAAACCGATGGTCTTGCCTTCCAGGTCCTTGGGCTGGCGGATGCCGGAATCCTTGCGCACGAAGTACTTCATGTGCGGCGCTTCTTCCAGCGTCTTGCCGCCGGCGGCCACGACCTTGATATCGGCACCGCTGGCATAGGCGGAGATCACCAGGGGCACCATGCGCGAGCCAAAGTCGATCTCGCCGGTACCGACCAGCGGGATGATCTGCGGCGCAGCCACCTTGCCGATGTAGTTGGGGCGCGTGTTGGTGCCATCGAAGTAACCCAGTTGATCGGCCAGGTAGATCAGGTCGAACGACGGGTTGTCCGGATATTTGAAGCGGATCTTGTCACCCGCCTGCTTGATGACAGCAGGACCGCCACCCGAAACACCAACTGACTTATCGGCCGACCCATCGCCACTGCGCGAACAGGCCATCAGCCCCAGACCTGCGCCGCCCAACGCGGCAAGGGAAGCAAGCTGCTTGAGCGCACGGCGGCGCGAAGTGCGTTGGGGAGCGCGGAATGACATCGGAGGTTCTATCGAGTTTGACGTGCAAGGAGCTAACGGCACGCCAATCCCTCAACGCGCCGCAAGACGCGACGACTTAGTATTGGGGAAACCTGTGTGTGCGCCAACGAAGGAAAAAGCATGGGCTTATGCGCGCGCATCCCGCAATGCTCCTGCTTAAGTTCGGCAGCGCGGTTTGCGCATGCCGAGAAAGCTAGACACGCAGTGACCTCTCCCCTCCTTCCGCGCTCTCAATCAATCCTTCGCGCGCGCCCGCTCGACTGACATGTTGGTCGGCATCATGTTGAGGTTGGCGTTGTGCATCACCCATAGCGACCCGGCGACCACGATCACGATCAGCAGCGCCGTGCAGATGAAGATGCCGGCGTTGCTACGCTGGCCCGGCTTGAACCCCAGGTGCAGGAAGAACGCCAACTGGACCAGCAGTTGCGCCACACACAGCCCGACGATCGCGGCCATGGTCGTGGCTGACGACAGCCCACCGTACATGACTACGCCGAACGCTGCGGCGGTCATGGCGATGGACAGGATCAGCCCGAAGATGTAGCTGCGCAGGCTGCCGTGCACGGCAGGCGTATCGGCATGCAGCACGTGAGCGGCATGCAGTTGGGACGTGCTCATGCGAACTCCCGGAGGTAGACGAAGGTAAACACACAGATCCAGACCAGATCCAGGAAGTGCCAGAACAGGCTCAGGCATGCCAGCCGCCGGCGCGTGACACTGTCCAGACCGAAGCGCTGCACCTGGTGAACCATCACGAGGATCCACAGCAGACCGAACGACACGTGCAAACCATGCGTGCCAACCAGCGTGAAGAACGCCGACAGATACGCGCTCACACCGGGGCCGGCACCCTCATGCAGCAGGTGGTTGAACTCGTACAGCTCCATGCCGACAAAGGCTGCGCCCAGCACGAAGGTGGCCAGCAGCCAGCGGACCACGCGACCGCGGGCAGCCTCGCTCTGGTCGAGCATGGCGACGCCGAAGGTGAAACTGCTGACCAGCAGCAGCATGGTTTCGGCAAACACAAAGGGCAGCTCGAATAGCTGGCGTCCGCTGGGGCCGCCGGCGGTGCTCTCCGACAGCACGCCGAAGGTGGCGAACAGCACGGCGAAGATCAGGCAGTCGCTCATCAGGTACAGCCAGAAGCCCAGCGTGGTGTTTGTGCTGGCGTCGTGATGGGCGTGATCGTGCGCGTGGGTGTGGGCGGTGCCCTGCCCGGCCGCGCCGACGTTGGGGGCGAGTGAAGCAGTCATGTTCAGGCAGCGTTCTGCAGTTGGACGTAGCGGGCGCGCTCGATGCGCTCGACCTCGGCGGCCGGCACGTAGTAGTCGGTGTCGCGGTCGTAGCTGCGCAGGATGAAGGTCGCGATGGCACCGACCAGGCCGGCAATCGCAATCGCCCACATGTGCCAGACCACCGCGAAGCTCAGCAGCAGGCCGAAGCACGAGACGATGAAGCCCGACGCCGTGTTGCACGGCATATGGATGTCTTCGTAGCGGTCCGGCTGCTTCCAGGCCTTGCCGGATTCCTTGTCGTCCCAGTGCTGTTCGAGTGACGTGATGGTCGGGACATGCGCAAAGTTGTAGAACGGTGCAGGCGAGGCGGTCGACCACTCCAGGCTGCGGGCATCCCAAGGGTCACCGGTGAGGTCGCGGTTCTGGTGGCGGTCACGAATGCTCACCACCAGTTGCACCAGCATGGCGAGAATGCCCATGCCGATGACAGCCGCGCCCACCAGCGCCACCACGAGGTACGGATGCCAGTCGACATTGGCATAGTGGTTCATCCGGCGCGTCATGCCCTTGAAGCCGAGCACGTACAACGGCATGAAGGCCAGGAAGAAGCCCACCAGCCAGCACCAGAACGAAATCTTGCCCCAGCGCTCGTTGAGCGTGAAACCGAACACCTTCGGGAACCAGAAGCTGATCCCGGCCAGGCAGCCGAACACGACGCCGCCGATGATCACGTTGTGGAAGTGCGCCACCAGGAACAGGCTGTTGTGCAGCACGAAGTCGGCACCGGGCACGGCCAGCAGCACGCCGGTCATGCCGCCCACGGCAAACGTCACCATGAAGCCGATGGTCCACAGCGTTGCGGAGTGATAGCGGATGCGGCCGCGATACATCGTGAAGAGCCAGTTGAATAGCTTCACGCCGGTGGGGATCGAGATGATCGACGTCATGATCCCGAAGAAGGCGTTGACGTTGGCCCCCGAGCCCATGGTGAAGAAGTGGTGCAGCCACACGAAGAACGACAGCACGCCGATCGACGAGGTGGCGTACACCATCGACTTGTAGCCGAACAGCGGCTTGCGCGAGAACGTGGCGATGATCTCCGAGAAGGCGCCGAACGCCGGCAGGATCAGCACGTAGACCTCGGGGTGTCCCCACACCCAGATCAGGTTCACGTACATCATGGCGTTGCCGCCCAGCTCGTTGGTGAAGAAGTGCATGCCGAGCACGCGGTCAGCCGTGAGCAGCGCGAGCGTGGCGGTCAGCACCGGGAAGATCGCCAGGATCAGGATGTTGGTGATCAGCGCCGTCCAGGTGAACACCGGCATCTTCATCAGTCCCATCGTCGGGGCGCGCATGCGCAGGATGGTGACGATGAAGTTGATGCCGGTGAGCGTGGTGCCCAGGCCGGATATCTGCAATGACCAGATGTAGTAGTCGACCCCGGGTGTCGGGCTGTATCCCAGTTCCGACAACGGCGGATAGGCCACCCACCCCGTCGCGGCAAAATCGCCCACGAACATCGACAGCATGACCAGCACCGCGCCCATGGCCGAGAGCCAGAAGCTCAGCGAATTGACGAACGGGAAGGCCACGTCGCGCGCGCCGATCTGCAGCGGCACGATCACGTTCATCAGGCCGAGCACCAGCGGCGTGGCCACGAAGAAGATCATGATCACGCCGTGCGCGGTGAAGATCTGGTCGTAGTGGTGCGGCGGCAGGTAGCCCGCGGCGTCGCCGTAGGCGATGGCCTGCTGGGCGCGCATCATGATGGCATCGGCAAAGCCGCGCAGCAGCATGATCAGCGCCATGATGATGTACATGACGCCGATCTTCTTGTGGTCGACCGAGCAGATCCATTCGGTCCACAGGTACTTCCATTTGCCGAAGTACGTGATGGCCGCCACCAGTGCGGCACCCCCGAGCAGCACAGCAACCATCACCACCATGATGATGGGCTCGTGCAGTGGGATGGCTTGAAGATTGAGCTTTCCTAGCATGACTTATTGCTCCGTGCGGGAGACGGATGCCGGCACGGCGGGCCTGGCGGCCAGCAGTGCTTCGGCGCCATCTGCGCGGCAGACCTGGCCGTTGGCCAGCATGTATTTGTCGACGACACCGTCGAACAGCCGGGGGGCGACAGCGCCATACAGCGTGACCGGGTCTTTGCTGCTGGGTTGTTCGAGCGTGCGATAGGCGTTGCGGTCGAGCACCTTGCCGGTGGCCTTCGCCCGGCTGACCCACGCATCGAACTCCGCGCGCGAGGTGGCGAGCGTCTTGAAGTGCATGTCGGAGAAGCCCGCGCCGCTGTAGGCAGCAGACTGGCCGAGGTAGGTGCCGGGGTGATCGGCAATCAGATGCAGACGCGTCTGCATACCGGCCATGGTGTAGACCATGCTGCCGAGCTGTGGCACGAAGAACGCGTTCATCATCGATTCCGACGTCAGGCGGAAATTGATCGGCGTACCGGTCGGGATGGCCAACTCGTTGAGCGACGCCACGCCGTACTGCGGATAGATGAACAGCCACTTCCAGTTCAGCGCAATGACGTCCACCTCAACCGGCTCGACCTGCGCGGCAAGCGGCTGGTACGGATCCAGCTTGTGCGTGGTGTCCCAGATCAGCACGCCCAGGCAGGCGACGATCAGGCATGGGATGCCCCACACCACCACTTCAATCGCCGTCGAATGCGACCACTTGGGCGCGTAGGTGGCGCGTGTGTTGGACTCGCGGTACCGCCAGGCAAACCACAGCGTGAGCACGATGACCGGAATGACCACCAGCAGCATCACGCCCAGCGAGACCAGGATCAGCGTTTTTTCCTGCTCACCAACGCTGCCCTTGGGCGACAGCAGTTCGAGCGTGCATCCGCTCATGAGCGTGCTCGCCAGGATGCCGAGCGCGAGTGCGCCGAACCGGCGCGGGGATGTCAAAGCCTGTCTTGAGGCGCGCGCAGGACTGGGGGGCTCGCCTGTGCGCCAAGCGATCGAGTTGTGCATCTTCGGATGACCTGAGTTGTGACCCGCCACCAGGCATCCCTACTCCGGAAGATTCACGTACACGCACTGGCTGCGCTTGCCCGCAATCGTGAATTGCAGCTGGGCGCCCTGCTGATGCTGATACCGCTGAATGTATGGATTCCTGTGGCGATGTCTGGCATGCTAATCGAAGACAAAACCCATACAAGAACGTAATTTTCAGCAATGAAATCCATGCAAGATGCGGCTGATGCTCCCACGGGGCAATGGGCATTGCGAATCACCCCAGGGCGTGGAGCCCGGTATCAGCAGATCGTCAATTACATCGAGCAGGCCATTGGTGACGGACGATTGCGACCGGGCGACCGCGTGCCGCCGCAGCGCGATCTGGCCAAGACGCTTGGCGTCGACCTGACCACCGTCACACGGGCGTATGCCGAGGCCAAGCGGCGCAACCTGGTCGACGCCAAAGGCGCGCTCGGCACCTTCATCGCCGCGCCACGGGCCGAGCTTGCCGCCGTGGTCGACATGAGCATGAACGTACCGCCCCCGCCCGCGCAGGTCGACTTTGACGACATGCTGCGTCGCGGGCTCTCCCAGGTCCTGCTGCGCAGTGACCCGCATCTGCTGATGACGTATCACCTGGGCGGCGGGAGCCCTGCAGACCGGGTCGCGGGTGCGCGCTGGCTCGGGCAGATGATGGGCCCGGTCGAACCGTCCAGAGTCGTGGTGTGCCCAGGAGCGCAGGCGGCGCTTGCCGCGCTCATCCAGAGCCTGACGCGCCCTGGGAATGGCATCGCGGCCGAGCCCCTCGCCTACCCCGGGCTGCGCTCGGCAGCGCTGCAGCTCGATCGCAAGGTGGTGGCCATCGAGTGCGATGCCGCCGGGATGCGGCCGGACGCGCTGGCGGCCGCATGCGCTGGTGGCGTCAGGCTGATCTACCTGAACCCGACCATGCAGAACCCGACCACCCACACCATGCCGATGTCGCGCCGCAAGGAACTCGCGCGGGTCGCGGCGAAATACAAGGCGCGGATCATCGAGGACGACCCCTACTGGCTGCTATCGACGGACGCACCGCCGCCCATCGCCAGCATTGCGCCCGAACTGACCTGCTACGTGGCGACGCTGTCGAAAACACTGAGCCCAGGCTTGCGCACCGCCTACGTGCTGTTGCCCGAAGATGGGGTCACCGGCGAGGGGTTCCTTGCCGCGCTGCGCTCGTTCGCGCTCATGTCCATGCCGCTGGCCGTGGCCTTGTCGACGCAATGGATCCACGACGGCTCGGCGCAGACACTGCTCGAAGGCATCCGCACCGAAGCCCGCGCACGGCAAGACATTGCAAACCGGTGGTTAAGCGGCATCGGGCAACTGCCACCGACGGGCATCCACGTCTGGCACACGCTTCCCGATCACTGGTCGGCGGAACAGTTGACCAAAGCCGCCTTGGCGGAGGCCCTGCGGGTAACGCCGTCGGATGTCTTCTACAACGGCCCGACGCCGCCCAATGCGATTCGCATTTCCCTGGGCGGCGTACAGGACAAGGCCGAACTGTCGCTTGCGCTCCGCAAACTCGCGACGCTGCTCGAGCGCAGGCCCGCCTATCACCAAGTCGTGGTCTAACCGCTCGTCAAGCAACGTGCCCTTGCAAGACTTCCAGCACGCGCTTATCGGCAACGCAGACGCGCAGCTCGCGCACGTCTGCGTGGCAACGTACAGCGGTTAGCAACCCCGCCGTACCCGCACCGCCGCGGCAAGCTCCTCCAGCAGCGGTTCCGTCTGAGACCAGCCAAGGCAGGCATCGGTAATCGACACGCCATGCTGCAGCGGTACGCCGGGTTTCAGGTCCTGGCGCCCCTCTTCCAGATGGCTCTCGATCATGACGCCGATGATGCGCCGCTCCCCTGAAGACAGTTGATGCGCCACGTCACGACCCACGCCAACTTGACGTGCGTGCGACTTCCCGGAATTTGCATGCGAGCAATCCACCATCACCTGCTCACGCAGCCCAACCGTCCGGAGCACCTTGCAGCAGTCTTCAACCGCTGCCGCATCATAGTTCGGCCCCGTCTTCCCACCGCGAAGAATGACGTGAGCATCGTTGTTGCCGCGCGTCTCGAAAATCGCGGCCATGCCCATCTTCGTCATGCCCATGAACGAGTGGCTGGCGCGCGCGGCCAGAATCGCGTCCGCCGCGATCTGGACGCCACCATCTGTGCCGTTCTTGAATCCGATAGGGCAACTCAGCCCGGAAGCAAGCTGCCGATGGCTCTGGCTTTCAGTCGTTCGCGCCCCAATCGCACCCCATGCAATCAGGTCTGCGATGTACTGCGGACTCAGCAAATCAAGAAACTCGGTGGCAACGGGCAGCCCCAGCGCATTGATCTCGAGTAGGAGTTCACGCGCGCGGCGCAGCCCCTCATTGATGCGAAAACTGCCATCGAGCCGCGGATCGTTGATATAGCCCTTCCAGCCAACGGTTGTGCGCGGTTTTTCAAAGTACACGCGCATGACGATCAGCAGATCGTCGCGCAGGCGCTGTGCTGCCGCTTTCAGCCGATGCGCGTACTCGATGGCCTGGTCGTGATCGTGGATCGAACACGGACCCACCACAGCGATCAGGCGTTCATCCCGGCCTTGCAGAACGTTGGTGATGGCCGCTCGACTCACCTCGACATGGGCTTGCACATCGGGCGAAACAGGCAGTTCATCGAGTAGAAGCGCCGGAGAAATGAGCGGCCGGACCGCACCAATCCGGACATCGTCGATACGGGTCGTGTCCTGGGTGGCATCTGCCACCCCAACCTCTTGGTCGTGCTGGGGATTATCGATACGGATCATCGTCGCCACCTGTTGCGTCATTTCTATTACCCCGCATGGTGCAGGAAATTGACGGCAGATGGGATGACAATGCTTAACTGAACGACACGATGACCGGCTCGGAGTGCTGTCGGGGCTTGTCGTCTACTGCGCGCTAGACGCTTGGGTATCGAGCGCGGCCTGATCACCCAACCACCAGGCCGCTTGCTCAAATGCTGGTACCGCTATCAGTTCCAGACGGGATTGTCCTTCTGCTCCTGCGCCCCAGAGACCTTCGACCAGTAGGCACCGATTTGGCGCTGCGTGACATAGCCACGCTTTCTGATGTCGATCTTGTCGAAATTCTCATAGACGCGCGGCATACCCTCCTTGGCCTCCTCGCGCGTCAGCTTGCCATCGTGATTCGTATCGGCCGCCTTGAAACGTTCGGCGATTTTGGCCTTCGCCTCCTTGATACTCCATTTCATAGGTTCTTGTTCAGTTTGCTGTTGCGCCGTCGCACTTGCGCACACGAACGCCGCCATGATGGCCAGGCCGACACAGGACTTACGCAGAATCATGGTTCGATCTCCTCAAGGATTGTTGTGTTGGCCCCGGCCGCCTTGCCATTCCAGTGATGCCGCGACGCCAAGCTCTCGCGGGGCCAAGTTCACTCTAGGTCACGTGGGGGATAACGCCAACCGTCAGATGCGCTATTCGATAACGGCGAATCCTGTATCCGTTCTCAAAGTGGGCCCCAACGGATAACTCGGAGGGCTGCCTCAAAGCGTTCATGCTGCTTGAGAAGCCGGGTTGCTTCGCTTTCATCGGCAACGGTGATGGCGACCACCGCGAGCAAGGCCACGGTTTAGGTCCCTGCATGCTGCACAACCCGAGCTACGACTTCAACGACGAGCTGCTGGCGTTGGGCGCGACGTACTGGGTGAGGCTGGTGGAGCGGTACCTGGCGCGGGGCTGAGGTT
>NZ_VZPV01000004.1 GCF_008801405.1 Ralstonia insidiosa
CATGGCAAAGGAAAAGTTCGAGCGGACCAAGCCGCACGTGAACGTTGGGACGATTGGTCACGTTGACCACGGCAAGACGACGCTGACCGCAGCGATCGCCACCGTGCTGTCGAGCAAGTTCGGTGGTACCGCCAAGAAGTACGACGAAATCGACGCAGCGCCGGAAGAAAAGGCACGCGGCATCACGATCAACACCGCGCACATCGAGTACGAGACGGCTAACCGTCACTACGCGCACGTTGACTGCCCGGGCCACGCCGACTACGTCAAGAACATGATCACCGGTGCCGCCCAGATGGACGGCGCCATCCTGGTGTGCTCGGCTGCTGACGGCCCGATGCCGCAAACCCGTCAGCACATCCTGCTGGCCCGCCAAGTGGGCGTGCCGTACATCCTCGTCTTCCTGAACAAGTGCGACATGGTGGACGACGCTGAGCTGCTGGAACTGGTTGAGATGGAAGTGCGTGAACTTCTGTCGAAGTACGAGTTCCCGGGCGACGACACCCCGATCATCAAGGGTTCGGCCAAGCTGGCGCTGGAAGGCGACAAGGGCGAGCTGGGCGAAGTGGCCATCATGAACCTGGCCGACGCACTGGACACCTACATCCCGACGCCGGAGCGCGCTGTTGACGGCACGTTCCTGATGCCGGTGGAAGACGTGTTCTCGATCTCGGGTCGCGGCACCGTGGTGACCGGCCGTATCGAGCGCGGCATCATCAAGGTTGGCGAAGAAATCGAAATCGTCGGTATCGCGATGGACGGCGACAAGCCGAAGATCGACAAGACGACGTGCACGGGCGTGGAAATGTTCCGCAAGCTGCTGGACCAAGGTCAAGCAGGCGACAACGTCGGTATTCTGCTGCGCGGCACGAAGCGTGAAGACGTTCAGCGTGGTCAAGTGCTGGCCAAGCCGGGCTCGATCAAGCCGCACACGGAATTCACGGGCGAGGTCTACATCCTGTCGAAGGACGAAGGTGGTCGTCACACCCCGTTCTTCAACAACTACCGCCCGCAGTTCTACTTCCGTACGACGGACGTGACTGGCTCGATCGCCCTGCCGGAAGGCAAGGAAATGGTCATGCCGGGTGACAACGTGTCGATCACCGTCAAGCTGATCGCCCCGATCGCCATGGAAGAAGGTCTGCGCTTCGCTATCCGCGAAGGCGGCCGTACCGTGGGTGCTGGCGTCGTTGCCAAGATCCTGAAGTAAGTGCTGTAACTCTTCCGTGCGGCTGCCAACCGGCCGCACGTGAAGTGCCAGAGTGGGGTTGACCGAATGGCAACCCCAAAGTTGTTCTAGGGGTATAGCTCAACTGGCAGAGCGTCGGTCTCCAAAACCGAAGGTTGGGGGTTCGATTCCCTCTGCCCCTGCCAATTCATCAGCCGCGTAGCGCGACACAGCGCCACGCGGCTTGTCTCGTTTGGGAAACATGGCCAATCCGAACGTCGAAACCGTTAACACCGCCAGCGGCAAGTGGCTGCTGGTCGTGGCGTTCCTGCTGGTGGTCGCCGGGGTGATCGGTTTTTATCTGCTGGCGCAGCAACCGAGCTACGTCCGTGCCGCTTCGCTGATCGGCGGGCTGGTGCTGGGCGCCGGTGTCGCGCTGGTGTCCTCGCCTGGGCAGAGCTTTATCGAGTTTGCCCGTGAGTCGTACCGCGAAGTTCGCAAGGTCGTTTGGCCGACGCGCAAGGAAGCTGGGCAGATGACCGGTCTGGTGTTTGCCTTCGTGGTGATCATGGCCTTGTTCCTGTGGTCTGCGGACAAGCTCATCGAGTGGGTGATCTTCTCGCTCGTGTTGGGCTGGAAATAATTGGGTGAAGCCATGACGGATAACGTAGCGAACGACACGTCCACGGATTCGTCCGCACCGGCCTCGAAGAAGCGCTGGTATGTCGTGCATGCCTACTCGGGCATGGAAAAAAGCGTGCAACGCGCGCTGCAGGAGCGCATTGAGCGCGAAGGTCTGCAACATCTGTTCGGCCAGATTCTGGTGCCGTCGGAAGAAGTGATGGAGAGCAAGAACGGTCGCAAGACCGTGACTGAGCGTCGCCTGTATCCGGGCTACGTCTTTGTCGAAATGGAAATGACCGACGTCACCTGGCACTTGGTGAAGAATACCGCCAAGGTTACGGGATTCATCGGTGGCACGGCTAACCGTCCGTCGCCGATTTCCCAGCGCGAGCTCGACAAGATGCTGGCTCAAGTCCAGGAAGGGATCGAGAAGCCTCGTCCCAAGACGCTGTTCGAAGTGGGTGAGATGGTGCGCGTGAAGGAAGGCCCGTTCACCGACTTCAACGGCAACGTCGAGGAAGTGAACTACGAGAAGTCGCGCTTGCGCGTTTCCGTGACGATCTTTGGTCGTGCGACGCCGGTCGAACTCGAGTTCGGCCAGGTCGAGAAGGTGTAAAGAATTTGGCGCGACGGCGTAAGCCGTTGTGCCAGTCGCCTAGTCCACTGGACTTGGCGGGCAACGGCGGTGTAGCTGCCTGAGCCAACAGAGGAGCGTCAGCCTCGCGCTGATGCGTTACCACTCAATAGGATTGCCATGGCTTCTTTGCTGGGCAATCCGGATTGGAGTCAAGATGGCCAAGAAAATTATTGGCTTTATCAAGCTGCAAATTCCGGCTGGTAAAGCAAATCCGTCCCCGCCCGTCGGCCCGGCCCTGGGTCAACGCGGTCTGAACATCATGGAGTTCTGCAAGGCGTTTAACGCGCAGACTCAAGGCATGGAACCGGGCCTGCCGGTGCCGGTGGTAATCACCGCCTTCGCCGACAAGAGCTTCACCTTCGTGATGAAGTCGCCGCCGGCGACCGTGCTCATCAAGAAGGCTGCCGGTATCCAGAAGGGTTCGGCCAAGCCGCATACCGACAAGGTCGGCAAGATCACCCGCGCCCAGGCTGAAGAAATCGCCAAGGCAAAGAATGCGGACCTCACCGCTGCTGATCTGGACGCCGCTGTGCGTACGATCGCCGGTAGCGCCCGTTCGATGGGTATTACGGTGGAGGGCCTGTAATCATGGCAAAGATTTCGAAGCGCGTGGCCGCGAACAAGGCCAAGGTCGAACGCACCAAGTTCTACCCGATCGACGAAGCGCTGAGCCTCGTTAAGGAATGCGCCAGCGCCAAATTCGATGAGTCCATCGACGTGGCCGTGCAACTGGGCATCGACGCCAAGAAGTCGGACCAAGTGGTGCGTGGTTCGGTTGTGCTGCCTGCTGGTACCGGCAAGTCGGTGCGCGTGGCTGTGTTCGCCCAGGGCGACAAGGCTGAGCAAGCCAAGGCTGCGGGCGCCGAGATCGTCGGCATGGAAGACCTGGCCGAGCAGATCAAGGCCGGCAACATGGACTTCGACGTTGTGATCGCTTCGCCGGATACGATGCGCGTGGTCGGTACGCTGGGTCAGATCCTGGGCCCGCGCGGCCTGATGCCGAACCCGAAGGTTGGCACCGTGACGCCGGACGTGGCGACGGCTGTGAAGAACGCCAAGGCTGGTCAGGTGCAATTCCGTGTCGACAAGGCCGGTATCATCCACGCCACCATCGGCCGCCGTTCGTTCGAACCGGCTGCGCTGAAGAGCAACCTGGCTGCGCTGCTGGACGCACTGACCAAGGCCAAGCCGGCCTCGAGCAAGGGCGTGTACCTGCGTAAGGTTGCTGTCTCGTCGACGATGGGTGTTGGCGTGCGCGTCGACCAGTCGACGCTGGCTGCCTGATCGTTTGAGAGTATTCGCGCTGGGTGGCCCGATAACCATCCCGGCGTTAGCAGTTTTCTCCGCGTAGCTCCGGCTGCGCGACCCCTTGAAGTTTGAGGGAAGAACTTTGGGCAGTGGCGGATGTGCGTGCAAGCGTGCTGATGCTGCTGGTTATCAAAGACCGTTGGCGGTGGAGGGCTCTTCGGGGCCGACACCTTAATCGCTGCGCAATCCGGCAACGGGGCGTACGGCCAACGCAGATGGCGCCCCCGAAGGGAATAAGTGACTTTGGTATTGCCGAAGTGATTTGTGCCAATCGGACGCCGTACTTTTGGACTGACCGAGGTGACCGCAATGCTTGCGGAAGCCGACGTCGTTTTGGAGCTTAACCGTGGCACTCAATCTCGAAGATAAGAAGGCCGTCGTGGCCGAGGTAACGGCGCAAGTCGCCAAGGCCTCGACCATCGTCGTTGCTGAATATCGCGGTATCACGGTTGGCGATCTGACCAAGCTGCGCGCGCAAGCGCGCCAGCAAGGCGTCTACCTGCGCGTTCTGAAGAACACGCTGGCACGCCGCGCTGTTGAAGGCACGCCGTTTGCCGAACTCGCTGAGCAACTGACCGGCCCGCTGATCTACGGTATTTCCGAAGACGCAGTGGCCCCGGCCAAGGTGCTGAACGATTTCGCCAAGGGCAATGACAAGCTGGTGCTGCGCGCCGGTTCGTACGAAGGCAAGGTGCTGGACGCCAATGGCGTGAAGGCCCTGGCTTCGATCCCGAGCCGCGAAGAACTGCTCAGCAAGCTGCTGTTTGTCATGCAGGCGCCGGTGTCGGGCTTTGCCCGCGCCCTGGCTGCTCTGGCTGCAAAGCAAGGCGAAGGCGAGAGCGCAGCAGCCTAATCGGCCGCAGCACCTCCCACAGATCGCACGATCGATACCGAATCACATTCTGGAGTTATTCAAATGGCAATCACCAAAGACGACATCCTCGAAGCCGTTGGCTCGATGTCCGTGATGGAACTGAACGACCTGGTCAAGGCGTTCGAAGAGAAGTTTGGCGTGTCGGCTGCAGCCGTCGCCGTTGCTGGCCCGGCTGGCGCTGGTGCAGCAGCTGCTGCTGAAGAGCAAACCGAATTCACCGTGACGCTGAAGAGCGCCGGCGCGAACAAGGTTGGCGTCATCAAGGCCGTGCGTGAAATCACCGGCCTGGGCCTGAAGGAAGCCAAGGACCTGGTCGATGGCGCACCGAAGCCCGTGAAGGAAGGCGTCGACAAGAAGACCGCCGACGAGCTGGTGAAGAAGCTGGTGGAAGCCGGCGCGGAAGCCGAAGCCAAGTAAGTGCAGGTCTCGCGTGCCGTATTCGGTACGCGACGGAGGCTGGCAAAGGGAGATTTCCCGGCGCCAGCCTTTTTGCGCTTGTGGGGCCGGTTGTTGAGCGATCCCGCAATCACGCTGTAAGTATCGTTGAAGTCTCGTTTGTGTCTTTCATGCCGGTTTTTCCGGCAGCCGGCCGAGTCAAGGCCAGCAGAGGCCAAACATCAGTGGCACACTAGGCAGTCCGCAGTCCGCTGATGTTTGTCTTCTGAACCGACTGCAGAAGGCAAGTTTGGTCGGGTACTCCCCCGTCCGTGGCATGGGCTCCATGGGTCCATGTGCGGGCGGCGCGCGCAATACCGTCAGCCAGAGGTTGGTAGCGGCCAACCGCCAAATCCCGTCACCAGTCGCTGAACACCTCAAGTGCCAGGCGTACTCATCGTTCTGAGTCCGGCCTTAAGTCCGTCGCGCGCACTTGCGATGATTCGGAGATCCCATGGCGTACAGCTTTACCGAGAAAAAGCGTATTCGCAAGAGTTTCGCGAAGCGCGCAACGGTCCATCAGGTTCCCTTCCTGCTTGCCACCCAGATTCAATCGTATGCTCAGTTCTTGCAGGCCGAGACCGGCCCTTCGCAACGCAAGACCGAAGGCCTGCAGGCTGCATTCAATGCCATCTTCCCCATCGCGTCGCACAATGGTCTGGCGCGCATGGAGTTCGTGTCGTATCACCTGTCCAACCCGCCGTTTGACGTCAAGGAATGTCAGCAGCGTGGTCTGACCTTCCACTCGGCGCTGCGCGCAAAAGTGCGCTTGATCATCAACGACCGCGAGAACCCCACCAAGGTCAAGGAGATCAAGGAGCAGGAAGTCTACATGGGCGAAATTCCGCTCATGACGGACACCGGTTCGTTCGTGATCAACGGTACGGAACGTGTGATCGTGTCCCAGCTGCACCGCTCGCCGGGCGTGTTCTTCGAGCACGACAAGGGCAAGACGCACAGCTCGGGCAAGCTGCTGTTCTCGGCACGGATCATTCCGTACCGTGGCTCGTGGCTCGACTTCGAATTCGACCCGAAGGACATCCTGTACTTCCGCGTTGACCGCCGCCGCAAGATGCCGGTGACGATCCTGCTGAAGTCGATCGGCCTGACGCCGGAACAGATCCTGGCGCACTTCTTCGTGTTCGACAACTTCACGCTCAAGAGCGAAGGCGCACTGATGGAGTTCGTGCCCGAGCGCCTGCGCGGTGAAGTCGCTCGCTTCGACATTGCCGACAAGAACGGCAAGGTGGTCGTCGAGAAGGACAAGCGTATCAACGCCAAGCACATCCGCGACCTGGATTCGGCCGGTACCAAGCTGATCAGCGTGCCGGAAGACTACCTGCTGGGCCGCGTGCTGGCGAAGAACATTGTCGACCCGGACACCGGTGAAGTCCTGGCCAACGCCAACGATGAACTGACCGAAGGCGTGCTCGAGAAGCTGCGCGACGCCGACGTGAAGGAAATCCAGACGCTGTACACGAACGATCTGGATCAGGGTCCGTACATCTCGTCCACGCTGCGCACGGACGATACCGCCGACCAGACCGCCGCGCGTATCGCGATCTACCGCATGATGCGCCCCGGCGAGCCGCCGACCGAAGACGCCGTCGAAGCGCTGTTCCATCGCCTGTTCTACAGCGAAGATTCGTACGATCTGTCGCGCGTGGGCCGCATGAAGGTCAACAGCCGCCTGAACCGCTCGGAAGGTACGGGCCCGATGGTGCTGACGGATGACGACATCCTCGACACGATCAAGCTGCTGGTGAACCTGCGTAACGGCAAGGGCGAAGTGGACGATATCGACCACCTCGGCAACCGCCGTGTGCGTTGCGTTGGCGAACTGGCGGAAAACCAGTTCCGCGCCGGTCTGTCGCGCGTTGAGCGTGCCGTGAAGGAACGTCTGGGCCAGGCCGAGACGGAAAACCTGATGCCGCACGACCTGATCAACTCGAAGCCGATTTCGTCGGCGATTCGCGAGTTCTTCGGTTCGTCGCAGCTGTCGCAGTTCATGGACCAGACCAACCCGCTGTCGGAAGTCACGCACAAGCGTCGTATTTCGGCACTGGGCCCGGGCGGTCTGACGCGCGAGCGCGCGGGCTTTGAAGTCCGCGACGTGCACCCGACCCACTATGGCCGTGTGTGCCCGATCGAAACGCCGGAAGGTCCGAACATTGGTCTGATCAACTCGCTGGCACTGTACGCGCAGCTGAACGACTACGGCTTCCTGGAAACGCCTTACCGCAAAGTCGAGAACGGCAAGCTGACCGATCAGGTCGACTACCTGTCGGCCATCGAAGAAGGCAAGTACGTGGTGGCGCAGGCCAACGCGACGGTGGACGAGAACGGCAACCTGATCGACGAACTGGTCTCCGCACGTGAAGGCAGCGAGCGTGAAACCCGTATGGTCACGCCGGACCGCGTGCAGTACATCGACGTGGCACCGTCGCAGATCGTGTCGGCCGCAGCTTCGCTGGTGCCGTTCCTCGAGCACGATGATGCAAACCGTGCACTGATGGGCGCCAACATGCAGCGTCAGGCCGTGCCTTGCCTGCGTGCGGACAAGCCGCTGGTGGGTACCGGCGTCGAGCGCACCGTGGCAGTGGACTCGGGTACGGCTGTGCAGGCTACGCGTGGCGGCGTGGTTGACTACGTTGACGCGAACCGCGTGGTGATCCGCGTGAACGATGCGGAAGCCGTGGCGGGTGAAGTCGGCGTCGACATCTACAACCTGATCAAGTACACGCGTTCGAACCAGAACACGAACATCAACCAGCGTCCGATGGTCAAGGTGGGCGATATCGTTGCCCGCGGCGACGTGATCGCTGACGGCGCCTCGACCGACATGGGCGAGCTCGCGCTCGGCCAGAACATGCTGGTCGCGTTCATGCCCTGGAACGGCTACAACTTCGAGGATTCGATCCTGATCTCGGAGCGCGTGGTGGCAGAAGACCGCTACACCTCGATCCACATCGAGGAACTGTCGGTCGTTGCTCGCGACACCAAGCTCGGACCGGAAGAAATCACGCGCGATATCTCGAACCTGGCTGAAGCCCAACTGGCGCGCCTGGACGAGTCGGGCATCACGTACATCGGCGCAGAAGTGGAAGCCGGCGACGTGATGGTCGGCAAGGTCACGCCGAAGGGCGAGACCCAGCTGACGCCGGAAGAGAAGCTGCTGCGTGCGATCTTCGGTGAGAAGGCGTCCGACGTGAAGGACACTTCGCTGCGCGTGCCGTCGGGCATGAGCGGTACCGTGATCGACGTGCAGGTCTTCACGCGTGAAGGCGTGACGCGCGACAAGCGCGCCCAGTCGATCATCGACGAAGAGCTGAAGCGCTACCGCCTGGACCTGAACGACCAGCTGCGTATCGTGGAAGGCGATGCCTTCCAGCGTCTGGAGCGTCTGCTGGTGGGCAAGGTTGCCAACGGCGGCCCGAAGAAGCTGGCCAAGGGCACTGCGCTCACGAAGGAATACCTGGCTGACCTCGACAAGTGGCACTGGTTCGACATCCGTCCGTCGGATGACGAGGTTGCCACCCAGCTCGAAGCCGTGAAGGAGGCCATCGAGCAGAAGCGCCACGACTTCGACCTCGCGTTCGAAGAGAAGCGCAAGAAGCTCACGCAAGGCGACGAACTGCCGCCGGGCGTGATCAAGATGGTCAAGGTGTACCTGGCTGTGAAGCGCCGCCTGCAGCCTGGCGACAAGATGGCCGGCCGTCACGGTAACAAGGGTGTGGTGTCGAAGATCACCCCGATCGAAGACATGCCGTACATGGCTGACGGTACGCCGGCAGACATCGTGCTGAACCCGCTGGGCGTGCCTTCGCGGATGAACGTGGGTCAGATTCTCGAAACCCACCTGGGCTGGGCCGCGCGCGGTCTGGGCGAGCGCATTGGCAACATGCTCAAGGCGCAAGCCAAGGCAGCCGAAGTGCGCAAGCTGCTGAACCAGATCTACAACGAGAGCGGCAAGGTCGAAGACCTGGACAGCCTGTCCGACGCCGAAATCCTGGAGCTGGCCGAGAACCTGAAGAAGGGCGTGCCGTTCGCGACGCCGGTGTTCGACGGTGCGCATGAGGACGAAATCCGCCGCATGCTGGACCTCGCCTATCCGGAAGACATCGCGAAGGAAAAGGGCCTGACCGCTTCCAAGCAGCAGGTCACGCTGTTCGACGGCCGCACCGGTGAAGCCTTCGAGCGTCCGGTTACGCTGGGCGTGATGCACATGCTGAAGCTGCACCACTTGGTCGACGACAAGATGCACGCGCGTTCGACCGGTCCGTACTCGCTGGTGACGCAGCAGCCGCTGGGCGGTAAGGCCCAGTTCGGTGGCCAGCGTTTCGGTGAAATGGAAGTGTGGGCACTCGAAGCGTACGGCGCGTCCTACGTGCTGCAGGAAATGCTGACCGTGAAGTCGGATGACGTGAACGGCCGGACCAAGGTGTACGAGAACATCGTCAAGGGCGAGCACTCGATCGATGCCGGCATGCCGGAATCGTTCAACGTGCTGGTGAAGGAAATCCGCTCGCTGGGTATCGACATCGACCTCGAGCGCAACTAAGCGCCCGAGCGATGGGAGCGTGGCAGCATGGGTTGTCCCAGCGGCCACGCTCCGGTAACAGCAAGTAGCCATTGACGAAGATTTAGGGCCGGTGCCTTAGCAACCTAGGGCACCAGCCTCAAACTCAAGGAGTTTGGAATGAAAGCATTGCTCGACCTATTCCGCCAGGTACAGCAAGAAGAGCAGTTTGACGCGATCAAGATTGGCCTCGCGTCGCCTGAGAAAATCCGTTCGTGGTCGTACGGCGAAGTCAAAAAGCCCGAGACCATCAACTACCGTACGTTCAAGCCTGAGCGTGACGGTCTGTTCTGCGCCAAGATCTTCGGCCCGATCAAGGACTACGAGTGCCTGTGCGGCAAGTACAAGCGCCTGAAGCACCGTGGCGTGATCTGCGAGAAGTGCGGCGTGGAAGTGACGCTGGCCAAGGTGCGCCGTGAGCGCATGGGCCACATTGAACTGGCTGCGCCGACCGCGCACATCTGGTTCCTGAAGTCGCTGCCGTCGCGTCTGGGCATGGTGCTCGACATGACGCTGCGCGACATCGAGCGCGTGCTGTACTTCGAAGCATTCGTCGTGGTTGAGCCGGGCATGACCGCGCTCAAGAAGAGCCAGATCATGTCGGAAGACGACTACCTGGCCAAGTGCGACGAGTACGGCGAAGGTGAATTCGTCGCCATGATGGGCGCCGAAGGCATTCGCGAGCTGCTGCGCGGCATCGACATCGAGAAGCAGATCGAGACGATCCGCGCCGAGCTGCAAGCCACGGGTTCGGAAGCCAAGATCAAGAAGTTCGCCAAGCGCCTGAAGGTGCTCGAGGCCTTCCAGCGTTCGGGCATCAAGCCGGACTGGATGATCCTGGAAGTGCTGCCGGTGCTGCCGCCGGAACTGCGTCCGCTGGTGCCGCTGGACGGCGGTCGTTTCGCCACGTCGGACCTGAACGACCTGTATCGCCGCGTGATCAACCGGAACAACCGTCTGAAGCGTCTGCTCGAGCTGAAGGCACCGGAGATCATCGTGCGCAACGAAAAGCGCATGCTGCAGGAAGCGGTGGATTCGCTGCTGGACAACGGCCGTCGCGGTAAGGCGATGACCGGCGCCAACAAGCGTCCGCTGAAGTCGCTGGCTGAAATGATCAAGGGTAAGGGCGGCCGTTTCCGTCAGAACCTGCTGGGCAAGCGCGTGGACTACTCGGGCCGTTCGGTCATCGTGGTGGGCCCGACGCTCAAGCTGCATCAGTGCGGCCTGCCCAAGCTGATGGCGCTCGAACTCTTCAAGCCCTTCATCTTCCACAAGCTGGAAACGATGGGCATCGCCACCACGATCAAGGCGGCGAAGAAGGAAGTGGAAAGCCAGACGCCGGTGGTGTGGGACATCCTGGAAGATGTCATCCGCGAGCACCCGGTGATGCTGAACCGCGCACCGACGCTGCACCGTCTCGGTATCCAGGCGTTCGAGCCGGTGCTGATCGAAGGCAAGGCCATCCAGCTGCACCCGCTGGTCTGCGCGGCGTTCAACGCCGACTTCGACGGTGACCAGATGGCTGTTCACGTTCCGCTGTCGCTCGAAGCGCAGATGGAAGCGCGCACGCTGATGCTGGCGTCGAACAACGTGCTGTTCCCGGCCAACGGCGATCCGTCGATCGTGCCGTCGCAAGACGTGGTGCTGGGTCTGTACTACACGACCCGCGACAAGATCAACGGACGCGGTGAAGGCATGACGTTCGCCGACATCTCGGAAGTGATTCGCGCTTACGAGAACAAGGAAGTCGAACTGGCTTCGCGCGTGAACGTACGGATCACCGAGTATGAGCTGGTGAACCCGGAAGCCGACGGCGACGCCCGTTTTGCCCCGAAGATCACGCTGCAATCGACCACGGTCGGCCGCGCGATCCTGTCGGAGATCCTGCCGAAGGGTCTGCCGTTCTCGGTGCTGAACAAGCCGCTGAAGAAGAAGGAAATTTCGCGCCTGATCAACACGGCGTTCCGCAAGTGCGGTCTGCGCGAAACCGTGATCTTCGCTGACAAGCTGCTGCAGTCGGGCTTCCGCCTGGCAACGCGCGCCGGTATCTCGATCGCCATCGACGACATGCTGGTGCCGCCGGCCAAGGAGAAGATCATCTCCGAAGCCGCCGCCAAGGTGAAGGAATACGACAAGCAGTACATGTCGGGTCTGGTGACGGACCAGGAGCGTTACAACAACGTCGTGGACATCTGGGGTGCCGCTGGTGACCAGGTGGGCAAGGCGATGATGGAGCAGCTCCAGACTGAAGACGTGGTCGATCGCCACGGCAAGACCGTCAAGCAAGAGTCGTTCAACTCCATTTACATGATGGCCGACTCGGGCGCACGGGGTTCCGCAGCGCAGATCCGTCAGCTGGCAGGGATGCGTGGCCTGATGGCCAAGCCGGACGGCTCGATTATTGAGACGCCGATTACCGCAAACTTCCGCGAAGGCCTGAACGTTCTGCAGTACTTCATCTCGACCCACGGTGCACGTAAGGGTCTGGCGGATACGGCACTGAAGACCGCGAACTCGGGTTACCTGACCCGTCGTCTGGTCGACGTGACGCAGGATCTGGTCGTGGTGGAAGATGATTGCGGCACCACCAACGGCGTCCTGATGAAGGCGCTGGTGGAAGGCGGTGAAGTGATCGAAGCCCTGCGCGACCGTATCCTGGGCCGCGTGGTCATTGGCGACGTGGTGAACCCGGAGACGCAGGAAACTGCGATCGAAAACGGCACGCTGCTGGACGAAGACCTGGTCGAGCTGATCGATTCGATCGGCGTGGACGAAGTCAAGGTCCGCACGCCGCTGACCTGCGACACGCGCTACGGCCTGTGCGCCAAGTGCTACGGCCGTGACCTCGGCCGCGGTGTGCTGGTGAACTCGGGTGAAGCGGTGGGTGTGATCGCTGCTCAGTCGATCGGTGAGCCGGGCACGCAGCTGACGATGCGTACGTTCCACATCGGTGGTGCGGCATCGCGTGCGGCAGTGGCATCGAGCGTGGAAGCGAAGGCAACCGGTATCGTGCGTTTCACGGCGACGATGCGTTACGTCACCAACGCGAAGGGCGAGCAGATCGTCATCTCGCGTTCGGGCGAAGCGCTGATCACCGACGACCACGGCCGTGAGCGCGAGCGCCACAAGATCGTCTACGGTGCAACGCTGCTGGTGCAGGATGGCCAGTCCATCAAGGCCGGCACGCAGTTGGCCACGTGGGATCCGCTGACGCGACCGATCATCTCGGAGTACTCGGGCACCATCAAGTTCGAGAACGTCGAAGAAGGCGTGACCGTTGCCAAGCAGATGGACGAAGTGACCGGTCTGTCGACGCTGGTGGTGATCGATGCGAAGCGTCGTACCACGGCTTCGAAGGGCATCCGTCCGCAGGTGAAGCTGCTCGACTCGTCGGGCGCCGAAGTGAAGATCCCGGGCACGGACCACTCCGTGACCATCGGCTTCCAGGTGGGCGCGCTGATCACCGTGAAGGACGGTCAGCAAGTGCACGTGGGTGAAGTGCTGGCACGTATCCCGACTGAATCGCAGAAGACGCGCGACATTACCGGTGGTCTGCCGCGTGTGGCCGAACTGTTCGAAGCCCGTTCGCCGAAGGACGCTGCCGTGCTGGCAGAAGTCACCGGTACGACTTCGTTCGGTAAGGACACCAAGGGCAAGCAGCGCCTGGTGATTACGGACCTCGACGGCAATGCCCACGAGTTCCTGATCGCCAAGGAAAAGCAGGTGCTGGTGCACGATGGCCAGGTGGTCAACAAGGGCGAAATGATTGTTGAAGGCCCGGCTGACCCGCACGACATCCTGCGTCTGAAGGGCGTGGAAGAGCTGGCGACTTACATCGTCGACGAAGTGCAGGACGTGTACCGTCTGCAGGGCGTGAAGATCAACGACAAGCACATCGAAGTGATTGTTCGTCAGATGCTGCGCCGCGTGCAGATCGCCGATGTGGGCGACACCCGCTTCATCCCGGGTGAACAGGTGGAGCGTTCGGACCTGCTCGACGAGAACGACAAGGTGATCGCGCTGGGCAAGCGTCCGGCGACCTACGAGAACCTGCTGCTGGGTATCACGAAGGCATCGTTGTCGACCGACAGCTTCATCTCGGCGGCATCGTTCCAGGAAACCACGCGCGTGCTGACCGAAGCCGCCATCATGGGCAAGGTCGACGACCTGCGTGGTCTGAAGGAAAACGTCATCGTCGGCCGTCTGATCCCGGCCGGTACCGGTCTGGCTTACCACCGTGCCCGCAAGGCCAAGGAAGCCGCCGACCGCGACCGCGCTGCAGCGATTGCCGAAGAAGAAGCCGCTTCGATCTTCGAGACGCCTGTCGTCCACCAAGAGGAAGGCGGCGCCGCCTGAAGTTAGGCAGCGTTCTCCGCATCAAAAGCCCGGCCCCCTCATGGGGTGCCGGGCTTTTTTTTGCCTGCATGTTGCGCAAACAACAATTGCGTCAATGCCGGCGTCAGCACGTTCTGATTTTCTCGAAACGTTAACCTGCCTTAACATCGCAACGGCTATGATCTCGCGGTTATAGACCGGCACTTTTTACAAGCCGCCGGCCCTCTCCAGCCTTGCCGCAGATTCCTCCATGAAGCTCACACGCAAGCAGATCGCCGTTGGCGCGGTCGCCCTGGTCGTTGCCGGCGCGGCGGTGGTGCAGATGGTCTGGCACCCCTTTCACCTGTTCGGCCGCACGCGTGCGCTGCACGCCCGCCAGGTCCAGCTCGACCTGACTTACCCCGATGCCCTGATCGACAGCCAGAGCCTGTCGCAACTGCCGCGCGACGTGCTGCGCGTGCCGTTGCTGCGCGACGTGCTGACCGAAGATTTCGTCGCCTACTACGAGGGCAACGAAGACCGCCTCTCGGTGGCCGGTGCGCTGCGCCGCCTCGCCTACGAGCAGAAGCTCGACCTGGCCGAGACGGTGCTCAAGCACGTGTTTGACGAGCCCGCCCGCGTGATGCTGTGGCGCGGCCCGGACGACAAGCTGCGCTACTGGGTGCTCTCCATGCAGCGCAACGGTCTTGCCAAGGCGCTGGAAGCCGTCGCCACCGTGGCCACGAGCGACACGCAGCTCACCAAGGTGGCCGATGCGCTGGGCGATTCCGGCGCGCCGGTCTATGCGTTGCGGCTCTCGGCCACGCGCTCGATCCTGATTGCCAGCAAGGGCGACCGGCTGATCGCGTTGTCGGAGCCGGGCATCCTGCTGGACAAGGACGGCAAGCCCGTCTCCAAGCAGGCAAACGCGCTCGCCGCACTGCTGTCGGATGACGCCGGCAAGCGCAACGTGCAGGGCAATGCCTATGCGCTGCCGACCGCAGAGACCACGGGCCACCACGTCGTGGTGAGCGCCAACTATCTGTCGTTTGGTTATCAACAGTACTTCCCAGGCATCGAGGCGTTGCGCTTCGACTTTGCTGCGGGGGCGTCTGGCAACGGCTGGCAAAGCGCCGCACTGATCGACCCGGGCCGCCTGTCCGGCAAGTGGGATAACGCTGCGTTGTGGCACGCCTTGCCTGCGGACCCCGCTGCCTGCGCGACCTTGCCGGTCGACTGGAAGGCCGCCGGAGCGCTGCTGCGCAATGTGGCCGGCGATGCCAAGGAGGTGACCGAAGCCGCCGCGCATGTTGGCGATGCGTTTGCCGGCCCGGCTGCCGCGTGCTGGTATGGCAAGTCATCGCTGGTGGCGCCTTTGTTTGTCGCCAAGCTGTACTCGCCTGCGCAAGCCGAAGCGGTGAAGCCCGCGCTGGGCGCGCTGTTCGGCCAGATCGTCGGGTCCTATGAAGCCAAGGCGCAGGCCGATGACAAAGCCGGTGCGTACAAGCGCCTGCCGGTGACCACGAAGCAAGGCCCGGCCAACGCCACGCTGTGGCAGCGCCCGGTGAGCGCGCGCTACGGCACGGCGCAGTCGGCCGGCGCGCCGTTCGCGGCGCAACTCTCGTCGGATCGCTACTTCCCGGTCACGCTGGCGATTGCGGGTGACGTGGTGGTGTTCTCGCCGGATGCCCGTCTTGTCGACGACGCATTGGCCGTGCTCGCCAAGCGCTTCCCTGCAGTGGCGGACAGCCTGCCGCGCGACAAGACCGACCGCATCGTCCTGACAATGACGCCCGCATCGCTGGCGCCGCTCGTCCGCCGCGAAGCCGGTGCCGCGCTGCCCGCCGACCAGGAAGCCGTCTTCCTGAACGCCGCGCAGACGCACTTGTTCCCGAAACTCAAGGCGCTGGCGCGATATGCCCCGGTGTCGCTGGCGCTGGATGGCGGCGTGCCGTCGTCGCGCGGCTGGGTGCCGGTGACGTGGCTGTCGAGCGGACGCGGCCTGCCTGCTGGTGGTGACGGTACGCCGCCTGCGCCAACCGATACGGCTGCAGCGTCGGCCCCGTCGGCGGCGCCTGCCGATGCGCCGGCCACCGAGGCGGCTGCGCCCGTTGCTGCAGACAACGTCAGTACGCAATGACACCGCGCGCCTCGGCCGCCGTGCTGAACCGCCGCCGCTGGCTGGCGGTGGCCGGCGGCTGCCTGCTCGGTCAAGCGGTCGTCACCCCGGCGCGCGCGTTGTCCGGCTGGGCGGACGCCGCACCGGCAGACCCCGACGCGCTCACGCCGGATCAATCCAGCGTGTTCCGCGCGTGGTTCGTGCGCATTGTCAACGAGCAGCTCCGCCAGGGGCCGACGCCGCGCTGGACGCATCGCGACTGCGCCGGCCTCGTGCGCTTCGCTGCTGGCGAGGCCTTGCGCTCGCACGACGCCCACTGGCTGCGCGCCAACGGCATGCGCGATGCGGAATCCGCACGGCAACTGCCGCCCGAGCTGAACCTCACGCCCGCCCAGCGCACGCTCACGCAGCGTTGGGCACGCATTGACGGCAGCACCGGTGCGTACGTCTCCGCGCTTGGCCTCATTCAGCAGAACAGCCGTTTTATTGCCAAGGACGTCAACCACGCGCTCCCCGGCGATCTGCTCTTCTTCGATCAAGGCGACGACCAGCATCTGATGATCTGGATGGATCGCTACATCGCTTACCACACTGGCACCGTCACCCGCACCGACAACGGTTTGCGCGCGGTCCCGGTCTCTGAATTGATGCAATGGAAAGACTCGCGCTGGCAGCCGCAGGGCGGCAATCCCAACTTCATCGGCGTGTTTCGTCTGGCCTTTTTGACACGGTAGAAAAATTCATGCGCAACCGCGGATGGTCATTCATGTCGTTCAATCTTGTTGCCGTCGTCTGCCTGACCGTGCTGGCGCTGGTCGGCCCTGCGCATGCGGCCGACGCACCCGAAAAGCCGAACCCCACGTTCGCCGATGCACCCCCCAGCGGCTACGAGCCGTTCAAGGGCCAGCCGTTCTTCCTGCTCTCGGACGCCAGCTACGGCACCGATCAGGAAGCGATGGTGCGCCTGGAAGCGCCGGGGCGTGAATACAAGGATGAACTCTCCCGCTACGGCGGTGCGGACATCCTCGTCTACCGCGTGCCGCAGCCGCTCGAGTTTTTGAAGGCGCAGAAGAACCTGCACCGCATCGACGTCAAGGCCAACTACACGGGCGAAGGTCTGGCCAACACGCTGGCGTATCTGTGGGACAACTGGACGCGCCAGGCTCGCCGCGCCTGGCAGCGCGTACTGTCGTTCGCCACGCGCACCAAGGCCGTGGAGACCGCGCCGCAGTTCAGCATGGGCGACCAGATGACCGCGCCCACACGTTTCTCGAACAACCCGCAGTACGCGCCGCTCAAGGGCTACGAACTGCTCGGCCGCTTCCGCTACCCGATCTGGGATGCCAAGCCGATTGCGCCGCCCAAGGACGTGAAGCTCGAAGGCAGCAGCAGCGAGTGGATGCCGCAGAACGTCGGCAACGTGATGATTCCGGTGGGCAAGCTGCCGGCGGGTTTGTACATCGTGGAAGCCGTGATTGGCGCGTACCGTGCGCACACGCTGCTGTTCGTGTCGGACACCGTGGCCGTCACCAAGGGCACCTCGCAAGGGATGATGGTGTGGACGGCCGAGCGCAAGAGCGGCAAGCCGGTGAGCGGTTCGGCCGTGAGCTGGACCGACGGCGTGGGCGTGCTCGCATCGGGCACCACCGATAGCGATGGTACGGCGGACCTGCGTCACGTCTCGCCCGAGCGCAGCTACGTGATCGGCAACGATCGTGCGGGCGGCGTGTTCATCTCCGAGAATTTCTATTACGACAGCGAGATCTACAACACCAAGCTGTACGCCTTTACTGATCGTCCGTTGTATCGCCCGGGCGATGAAGTGCGCGTCAAGTTCATCGGTCGCAACTTCAAGAACGCGACCGAATCGACCGTGCCGGCGGCTGGCGACATCAAGCTGCAGGTGCTCGATCCGAACGGCGCGCCGGTGGCCACGTCCACCACGCGCCTGGTCGGCGAGACGGGTGCTGACGCGCGCTTTACGCTGCCGTCCAACGCACCGGCCGGTGGCTACTCGCTGCGCTTCGATTACAACGGCGGCACGTACGGCGGCGCCTTCCGCGTGGCCGAATACATCAAGCCGCACTTTGACGTGAACCTGTCGCTGGACAAGGCCAGCTATGGCACGGGTGAGGCGGTCAAGGGCAAGATCAGCCTGCGCTATCCGGACGGCAAGCCGGTCAAGAACGGCAAGGTGTCGGTCAGCCTGCGTGCACAGCAGGTGACGATGGTGGAGGGCGAGCTGCGTTACGCCGGCCTGTTCCCCGTCAAGCTGGAGCAGCAGGAGCTGACCACCGACGGCGATGGCAACGCCAAGCTGGAGCTGCCCGCTGCCAAGGAACCGAGCCGCTACGTGGTGACCGTGTTCGCCAACGATGGTGCGGCCTACCGCGTGAAGGTCACGCGTGAACTGCTGATCGCGCGCGGTGCCACGCCGTACAAGCTGTCGACCACGTCGAATTTCACGACGCCAGGGCAGGACGTGTCGTTCAACCTGACGCCGATGCCGGTCGTGGGTGGTGCCAGCGGTGCCACTGCGCCGCCCGCCAAGTGGGACTTGGTGCGCCTGGAAACACGCGCCCGCACCGAAGGCACGTTGGCCCCGGATGCCAAGGGCAACGCGACCTTCCCGGTCAAGTTCGACCAACCAGGTTCGTACACGCTGTCGGTGCGCGATGCTGCCGGCAACCTGCTCGCAGCCGCCAGCCACTGGGTGGCCGGCGACGGCGTGCAGACCGTGCCCGGCAACATCGAAATGGTGTTCGACCGCGACCGCTACCAGATTGGCGACACCGCCGAGGCGCTGATCACTTTCCCGCTGCCGGTGGACGACGCGCTGCTCACGTTGGAGCGCGACAAGGTTGAGCGCCATGGGCTGCTCTCCAGCCCTGGCGACTGGCTCAGCCTGAAGAAGGTCACGCCCACGCAATACCGCGCCCGCATCAAGATCGGTGCCGAGTTCGCACCGAACATGACGTTCTCGGTGCTGTACGTGCGCGATGGCGACATGGTGTTCCAGAACGCCGGCATCGTCGTCACGCAACCGACGCTGGACCTGACGGTGCGCGCCGACAAGGCCGTGTATGCGCCGGGCGAGACGGTCACGCTGGACCTGACCAGCGCGCTGGCGGGTAAGGCCGTGCCGGCCAACCTGACGGTGTCGGTGGTCGACGAGATGATCTACGTGCTGCAACCGGAAGTGGCACCCAGCATCGTCGACTTCTTCTACCACCCGCGCCGCAACAGCGTCCGCACCACGTCGAGCCAGAGCTTCATCAGCTATGACTTAGCGCTCGCCTCGCTGCCGGGCAAGCCGGGCGGTACGTACGGTCGCCACAACGAGCGTGGCGTGAAGGTGCTGGAGCGCCCGCGTCGCGACGAGCAGGACACCGCCGCGTGGGTTGCCAACCTGCAGACCGATGCGGATGGCCGCGCGCGCATGACCTTCAAGATGCCGGATTCGCTGGCACGCTGGCGCATCACCGTGCGCGCCGTCTCGACCACCGGCGCCTCGGACGGCATCGTCGGCCAGCGCACAGCGAGCATCCGCTCCGACAAGCCGCTGTACCTGAAGTGGACCGGCCCGCAGCGCTTCCGCGAAAGCGACCAGCCGCGCCTGGACATGGTCGCCTTCAACCAGACCGACAAGGACATCACTGCCGACTGGATCGTCTCGGGCGCCGGCCTGAACATCAACCAGCGCGTGACGCTCAAGCGCGGCGCCAACTACCTGCGCGCGCCGGTCACGGCGTTGCAGGCGGGCGTCATCAATGCCGAGCTCAAGCAGGGCGATGCCGTGTCGGACCGCCTGCAGACCACGCTCAAGCTGGATGCCACCGGCTGGCTGGCGGACCGCGAAAACGTCGTCCCGCTCACGCAGCTGCAAGGCACCCGCTTGCCGCTCGGCCTGCCCGCCGATGCACGCGATGTGCGTCTGCGTGTGGTCGGCAACACGGCCAGCCAGTTCGCTCGCGTGGCGGATGACCTGATCGAGTACCCGTACGGTTGCGCCGAGCAGACTGCCAGCCGCCTGATTCCGCTGGCACTCGCCCAGCAGAGCCTGGCCGCCACCGGCACGCGCCTGGGTGATGGCGGCCCGGCCGGCACGCAAGGTGTCGACGCGCTGCTGCGCACGCAGCGCCAGCGCCTGGCACTGCTGGCCGGTACCAACGGCACCTTCGGCTGGTGGGGCGAGTTGACCACCAGCAGCGCGCTGATCACGTCGTACGCCTACTACGCGGATTGGCTGGCCAGCCGCTCGGTCGGTATCAGCCTGCCGGCCGACAACTGGAAGCAGGTGCTCGAAGCGTACAAGCGCACCAGCCAGAACGAGCCGCTGCTGCACCGCGCGCTGGCGCTGTGGTTTGCCAACGAGATGGGCCTGCCGGTGGCAACGCCGCTGTCGGGCGTGGCCAACGAGTTGGCTCGCAACGCCAAGGCCCCGGCCGATGCTGAGCCTGCTGCGGGCGACAGCCTGATCTTCGTCGCGCCGGACTCCCCGCGCGGCCGCCAGGTTGCGACGGTGTTGACCGCTCAACTGATGCGTCAGATCGGCCAGCCGGTGCCGGAAGCGCTGGTCTCCGCAGACATTGCCGCACGCAATGCGCTGGCGGCCGACAACTCGCCGCTGGTGCAAAGCCTGCTGCTGATGGGCGGTGGCCGTTCGGCTGCGGACCCGGCACCGCTGCTGGCCCGCGCCAGCGCCGCGATGCCGACGATGGATCGCGCCATCGCGCTGGTCTGGCTGCAGAAGGGCCTGGGCGGTCTGCAAGGCGCGAGCGTGGCTGCCATCCAGCCGGCGGTGTCGGCCGGCGGCTGGCAAGCGACGCGTTCGCCGGTGGGTGTGCCGACGTGGCGCTGGACGGGCGCCCAGGTGCCCGCCGCGCTGGACCTATCGGCCGCACCGTCCGACGTGACCACGCAATCGGCCATCGTGTCGTATCGCAGCCGGGCGCCGGAAGTCTCCAAGCTGCCGATTACGGTGGAGCGCAAGCTGTACCGCCTGGAGCCGATCGATTCCGCGCCGGCCAAGGCGGACCCGAAGGCACCCAAGCAGCCGGCAGCGGACGCCAACAGCAGCGGCATCGCCTTCAAGGCCAAGCCGGTCAAGCCGGGTGACACGCTCGACAGCAACGCACTGTATGTCGACGAGGTGGTGCTGACGCCGCGCCAGGGTACGTACCGCTACGGCCTGGTCGAAGTGCCGCTGCCGCCGGGCGCCGAAGTGGAAGCCACCACCTGGGGCATCCAGATCGACGGCCTGAAGGGCGAGCCGAACGAAGGCAACGGCCCGCAGCCGTTCGAGCGCAAGGCCGCCTACGAAATGGGCCAACTGTCGTACAACCAGCCGGTGCCCGCGCTGGAGCGCCCGACCGTGCTGCGTCAGCTTGTGCGCTTCTCGCTGCCGGGCAGCTTTGCGCTGCCGCCGGCGCGTTACTTCCGCATGTATCAGCCGGAAGCGAAGGCGTTGCAGGGCGACGGCAAGACGGCCAGCTATCCGTACAAGGTGGAGTGACGCGGCAATGCGCTTCGGCCTGCTTGCGCGCAGTGTGCTGACCGGCCTGATCTGGGCCGGCGGCGCACTTGCGTCTGCGGGCCACGCCATCGCGGCACCCGCGTCGGAGCCGCTGCGCTATGCCGCCCTGCAAGGCGATGAGGCTAAGCTCTGGCAATTCAGCACCAGCACAGTCACAAGCGCACCACAGGCCACCCCTTTGCCGCGCGACACCGAAACGCCGCTCGGCAGCGTCTGGAAACTCTTCGTCTACAGCTACCTCGTCTCGCGCCACATCAACACGCCCGACTACACGTGCCACGGCAACGATGCCGAAGAGGTCTACTGCTGCACGGCCGGCCAAAGCATCGACCGCGAGCGCGCGCTTATCCAATCGTGCGGTCGCTATTTCGAACCGGCGCGCCTCGGCCTCGATAGCGCCGACTGGCGCCGGTTCTGGCAGCAAGCCAACGCGCCCGCGTGGTTGCGCGACCTGCGTGCCATGCAGCCTGCGCGCCGCGTTCCTGTCACCGACTTGTTGACCGCGCTGCACAGCGTTCCCGCCGATGGGCGCGAGACGGCTGCGCAAACGCTCGTCTCCGTGCTGACTGTCGGGCGCGGTGAGGGCACCGTGTCGTACTTTGGCGGCTTGCTGCGCGCCAAGACATGGACCATGCCTGACCCGCAGCGCCCCGGCGCGTCGATCGGCGGCGCAGCCGGTTGGCTGGCCGATGGCACACCCGTGTGGTTGGGCGGCGCGGGTTCGAGCAATCAGGTGCTGGCTGCGGCTGCACCGCGCCTCACACCGCTGATTGCGCAGACGCCCGTGCCCGACGACGACGCCTGCGTGGCGGTCGATTTCTTTACGCGCTACCCCGTGCGGGAGGTGCGTGATGCCGATGGCAGGCCCGCTGTCCCCGGTCGGTTGGAAGGCCGCTACACCGTGCGCTTCGCCAATGGCAATACGCTGCCGATCGAGAGCCGCGGCGAGTTGGCGCTCGCACGCGAGAACAACGCGCCCACCATCACCGGTCGGCTCGGCATGAACGACTACGTGGCGCGCGTTGTGGAGCGCGAGGGCGATCTGGCCGAGCCGCAGGCCGCCCGCGCGTTGGCGGTGGCCGCGCGCAGCTACCTCGTGCAGCATGCCTCGCGTGGCAAGGGCTGCTACCGGATCGCGGATAGCTCGCGCACGCAGCGCGTGTTGCCGCGCCCGCCCGCGGCTGCCGCACGCAACGCGGCGGAATTTACCGATGCGCTGGTGCTGGTCGGCCAGTCTGTGCAGTACCACGGCACGATCAGCGCGCGTGGCCAGATGAGCTGGACTGCTGCACGCGCTGCCGCCCAGCGTGGCCAGGGGTTTGACGGCATCCTCGCGCGGTGGTGGCCGCAGGCCACGTTGACGTCGTTCCAGAGCCCGGTCGCGGGCGATTGCTCGCCGGTGGCGGGCGCGCAGCAATGGCTGCAGGCGCAGGCACCGCGTTGGTCCGCCCGACTGGGCGCCGAGCCCGGTTATGAGACGCCGCCGTTGCCCGCCGTGTGTGTGGTGCATGAAGGCCGCCCGTACGCCGATGCGCGCCGCAACCGGCTCTACATCCATCGGCTTGCCAGCGAGGAAGACCGCATCGCGCTGACGCACGAATACCTGCACCTGGCCTTTGCGCACCATCCGCTCGGGCAGGACGAACAGTTTGTTGAGGCGACAGCGCGCCGCCTGATTCGAGGGGAGGGCTTGCTGTGAACGTGAAGGCATGGACAGCGCGGATGGCCATGGGCGCCGCGGCCTTGCTGCTGGGTGCCTCGGCCGTTGCCGAGCCGGTGGTCGATCTGGAAGGCCCGATCGGCGGCTGGCGCAACAGCAAGCTGACCAACGAGCTGGAGCAGTACACCGCCGCATATCCGAAACCGCCGGTCGATCGTGGTGCGCAGAAATACCGCACGCTCATCGCAGGGCGCATTCGTGCGGCAGGCAAGCAGCGCCGCCCGCCGGTGCTGATCGTCAACGGCAATGCCATGCCGCTGTATGGCGACAGCGAAGGCCGCTTCGCGCGTCCGTGGGCATTCGGCCCGGGCTCGAACAGCGTGGAGATCGTCAGCCCCGATGGCCAGTCGCGCCAGCGCCTGCAGTTCTACGAGGCCGACACCACCAAGACGTCGGCCAAGCTGCGCGCCATCCTCACCTGGGACGACCCGCGCGCCGAGGTCGACATGCACGTCATCTCGCCGATTGGCGATCACGCGTTCTGGGCCGAGCCGCTGCTGTCCGACGGCGGCGGGCTCGACGTGGACAGCGTCGATGGCGCCGGCCCTGAGATTTTCTCCACCGCCGCGCCGCGCCCCGGCGTGTGGCTGTTCTACGTGAACTACTGGGGCAACTTCAACGCCGGCGGCTACAACTTCGACGAAAAGGCGCACGACCGCGATCTCATCACCGCGCAACTGACGCTGATCTATAACGAGAACACGCCCAACGAGCGGCGCGAGTTCGTCACCGTGCCGCTGCGCAAGATCGGCGAGCTGGCGTTGATGAAATCGATCCGCTTCTGATGCTCATGATGCCTTCCACATTCCGCCTCGCATTCGCCATTGCACTCGCCACGCTCGGGGCGTCGGGCGCATTTGCGCAAACCGATGCCAGCAATATCGAGATCACCACGCCGCTCAACGGCTGGCGCAACTCGGCCGGCGACGATTCGCGCTACACGCAGGACGTGCACTACCCGGCCGTGTCGGTCTCGACGCCGCAAGGGCAGGGCACCGCCTCGATGATTGCCGGGCGCATCCGCAACCAGCCCAAGGCCGCCGCGTCCGCCGATGAGAACAAGCCGCGCCGTCGTCGCGGTGCAGACGGCTCGTCGGTCGGCACGCTCGTCGTCAATGGCGTGGCGATGCCACAGCGCATCGAGGCAGACGGCACGTTCTCGCGTCCGTACGCATTTGGCGCCGGCAGCAACAGCGTCGAAGTGCGCAGCGCACGTGGCGATGCCAAGCGCGTGCAGTTCTACGACAGCTACGCTGGCAAGCAGCGCCCGCGTCTGCGCGTGGTCCTGTCGTGGGATACGGATGGCACCGATCTCGACCTCCACGTTGTCTCGCCCGATGGCCAGCACGCCTGGTACGGCAACCGCGTGGTCGAGAATGGCGGCGCACTCGACGTGGACGTCACCACCGGCTATGGCCCCGAGATCTATTCGAACCCGGCGCCCGTGCCCGGCACGTACCTCGTCTACGTGAACTACTACGGCAGTGGCAGCGATAACAGCATCATCACCACGGCCACCGTCAGCATCATCACGGATGAGAACACGCCGTCCGAGCGCCAGCAGACCTTTGTCGTGCCGATGCGCAAGGCCGGCGATCTGACGCTGTTACGCAGTTTCACGATGAAATAAGAACCGAGGCTCAGGAGCCCACCGCCATGGACACGCAGACCGTCGCCGCCTACGACACCCTCGCCGAAACCTTTGCGCAGGAGTGGCGCGAGCAGCCGGCGCCGGAAGACATGTACGCGTTGTTCCGGCGCGAGTTCAAGGCAGGCGGGGCCACGGCGGACATCGGCTGTGGCGCCGGGCGTGAGGTGGCCTGGCTCAACGCCAACGGCTATCCGGCCGTCGGCTACGATGCCTCGGCCGGGCTGCTGGAGGCAGCGCGCTCGCAATATCCGGGGCTGGCGTTTCGGCGGTCGCAGTTGCCCGAGCTGGTGGGCATTGCCGAAGGCGCTTTCGACAACGTCGTCTGCGAGACCGTCATCATGCACCTGCCACCTGAGCAGATCGGTGCGGCAGTGCAGCGGCTGGTGTCCTTGTTGCGGCCGGGCGGTACGCTGTATCTGAGCTGGCGCGTGACGCCAGACGCCGATCAACGCGATGGCCGTGGCCGGTTGTTCACCGCATTCGATGCGGCACCCGTGCGCGAGGCGCTGGCCGGCACCACGCTCGTTTTTGACGAGGCAGCCGTCAGTCGCTCGTCGGGGCGGACGATCCATCGCATCGTCGCGCGCAAAGCCTGACGGCATCATCCGCGGACAATCCGATTGTCCTGATTGACCATCCCTCGGCGGGGTTTGTCACAATAGCGGTTTCGCCTAGCCCGCGCGTGACACCACGTGCACTCCGCCGTCCCGATGTACGACTCTCCCGCCATAGACCACGCGCTGCAGGCGCTGCCCGAAGACACCGCTGCCGCCACGCGCGCCGTGCTGCACGATGTGTTCGGCTACAGCGCGTTCCGCGGCCCGCAGGCAGAGATCGTCACCCACGTGGCTGACGGCGGCGATTGCCTCGTGCTGATGCCCACGGGCGGCGGCAAATCCCTCTGCTACCAGATCCCGGCGCTTGTGCGGCATCGGCGCGGCCAGGGCGCGGGCATTGTTGTCTCACCGCTGATCGCGCTGATGCAGGACCAGGTGGCCGCGCTGGAGGAGGCCGGCGTGCGCGCCGCGTACCTCAACTCCGCGCTCACCGGCGCCGAGGCCGCACAGGTCGAGCGCGATCTGGCGGCGGGGCGGCTGGACCTCGTCTACGTCGCGCCCGAGCGGCTGATGACGCCGCGCTTCCTGGACTTGCTGGAGCGCTCGCGCATCGGCCTGTTTGCCATCGACGAGGCGCACTGCGTGTCGCAATGGGGGCACGACTTCCGGCCCGAGTACATCCAGCTTTCCGTGCTGCACGAGCGCTTCCCGCAAGTGCCGCGCATCGCACTCACTGCCACGGCTGATGCTGTCACGCGCGATGAGATTGTCGAGCGCCTCGCGCTCACGGGTTCGCGCGTCTTCCTCTCCAGCTTCGACCGCCCGAACATCCGCTACACCATCGTCGAGAAGGACAGCGCGCGCCAGCAGCTCCTGCGCTTCATCCGCGCCGAGCACATGGATGGCGAGTCGTGCGACGCCGGCATCGTCTACTGCCTGTCGCGCAAGAAGGTGGAAGAGACCGCGCAGTGGCTGGCCGAGCAGGGCATCCGCGCGCTGCCGTACCACGCCGGGATGGATTCGGAGATCCGCGCCCGCCATCAGGCCATCTTCCGCAAGGAGGAGGGCGTCGTGATGGTGGCAACCATCGCCTTCGGCATGGGCATCGACAAGCCGGACGTGCGCTTTGTCGCGCATCTGGACTTGCCCAAGAGCCTGGAGGGGTACTACCAGGAAACCGGCCGCGCCGGCCGTGACGGCATGCCTGCCAACGCGTGGATGGCCTATGGCCTGGCCGACGTCGTGCAGCAGCGCCGCATGATCGACGAGTCCGAGGCGGACGACGTGCACAAGCGCGTGTCCACCGCCAAGCTCGACGCGCTGCTCGGCCTGTGCGAAGCCGCAAGCTGCCGCCGCGTGGCGCTGCTCGCCTACTTTGGCGAGAGCAGCCAGCCGTGCGGCAACTGCGATACCTGCCTCACGCCACCGCAAACCTGGGATGCGACACGCGAGGCGCAGATGGCGTTGTCGTGCGCTTACCGCGTGCAGCAGGCCAGCCGCGTGAGCTTCGGCGCCGGGCAGCTCATCGACATCCTGCGCGGCAACGCGACCGAGCGCGTCAAGCAATGGCATCTCGAGACGGTGTCCACCTTCGGCATCGGCAGCGAGCTGTCGGAACCGGCGTGGCGCAGCGTATTCCGCCAACTGGTCGCGCAGGGTTTGTTTGCCGTCGACCACGGCGGCCATGGCGCCCTGATCCTGACTGACGCGGCGCGCCCCGTGCTCAAGGGGCAGCAGTCGGTGATCCTGCGGCGTCAGGCGGAGAAGGTGCGTGGTGCATCGTCATCGTCGGCCAAGAAGGAGCGACGCGCGGACCCAGCCGCCGATCTCTCCGATGAGGCGCAGGCGCGCTGGCAGGCGTTGCGTGCCTGGCGCGCCCAGACGGCACGCGAACACAGCGTGCCGGCCTATGTGATCTTCCACGACAGCACGCTCGCCCGCATTGCCGAGACCGATCCGGACTCGCGTGAGGCGCTGGGCGAACTGCCGGGCATCGGCGTGGCCAAGCTGGACCGCTATGGCCAAGCGTTGCTCGACGTGCTGGAGAAGTGCCGCGAGCAGGCCTAGGTGGCCGCTGTTGGCAGTGGTCCCATCACGCCGGTACGTGTCAGGTGTTCGCCCAGGAAATCTACAAACGCGCGCACCTTCGGCAGCAGATGCACGCGCTGCGTGAACACGGCGTGCAGCGGGACCTCGCGCGCGGTGTAGTCGGTCAGTACCGCCTGCAGACGCCCGGCCGCGATGTCCTCGCGCACCAGATACGCCGGTCCCAGCGATACCCCCAACCCTGAACGCGCCGCCTCACGCAGCACGAGGCTGTTGTTGGCCAGCATGGACCCCCTCACGTGCGCGACATGGCGCTGGCCCGCAGGGTCGGTTAACACCCAGTCGTACGGCCCATCGTAGTTGGCGTAGACGAGGCAGTTGTGCTCGCGCAGATCGTCAGGCGTTTGCGGAATGCCGCGCTCACGGAAATACGACGGCGCACCGTAGATGGCGTGTGCGCAATTTGCTAGCCGTCGCGCCACGAGCGATGAATCCTCCAGCATGCCGATGCGGATCGCCACGTCAATGCGTCCCGCCACCAGATCGGCGTAACGGTCGTTCATGTCCAGATCGATCTGCACGGCGGGATAGCGCGCCTGGAACGCGCCCAGCAGCGGCGCCAGTAGCGTCACCGCAAACGACGCCGGCGCCGACACCCGCAGCGTGCCACGGGCCTCATCGCGCAAGGCGGTCACGGCTTGCTCGGCGGCGTCCACCAGCGCCAGGCCCTCGCGGCTTTTCTCGAAGAAGGCCGCACCGGCTTCGGTCAGTGACAGGCGCCGCGTGGTCCGCTGCAGCAGGCGGGTGTCCAGCCGCGCTTCCAGTCGCGCCAGCGCCTTGCTGATGACCCCGCGGGATACCCCGATCGCATCGGAGGCCGCCGACAAGCTGCCACACTCCACCACCCGCACAAAGATCACCACGTCGGAGAGTCGATCCATATTTGCGCGTTTCTGGAAACAATATGACGCCAGAGGCTACCTTAATCTGCGCGAATCGGCTGGCTACGATGGGGCGTCCCGACCTTCCTCCCGCCATCATGACGACTGAAGCCCCTGACGTTGCCGTATCTCATCCCCTCGCAGATCGCTTGCCGCGCGGCGCAACGCCGTTGTTTGCGGCGGCGGTGGGGCTCATTGTCGTCAACCTGTTCGGCATCCAGCCGCTCGTCGCCGAGATTGCCGCCAGCATCGGCTGGACCACGGCCGCTACCGGATTGCTGGTGACTGCCACGCTGTTCGGCTACGGCATCGGTCTGCTGCTGTTGATGCCGATGACTGATCTGCAGGACAACCGCGCGCTGGCCTCGCGCACACTATGGGGCGCGGTCGCGTCGCTCGCGCTGACTACCGTGGCGCACAGCGGGCAGGTGCTGATGCTGGCCGCGTTCGCCATCGGGCTCACGTCGACCGTCATCCAGATGCTGATCGCGCTGGCCGGGCGCCTGGCGGCCGACCATCGGCGCGGGCGCGTGCTCGGCGACATCATGATCGGCCTGAATCTGGGCATCCTGCTGTCGCGTCCCGCAGCGAGCCTGATTGCGGCGCAATGGGGGTGGCGTGCGTTCTATGGTGCGTCGGCAGTGGCTATTGCGGTCTTGGCGATTGTCCTGCCGCGTGTGATGCCGACCTTTGTGCCGCCGCGTACGCAGTCGTACGGCGCGCTGCTGGGCTCGTACGGCCGCTTGCTGCGCAGTGAGCCGTTTCTGCGCCGGCGCGCCGCCACCCAGGCCTTGCTGATGGCGGCATTCACGCTCTTCTGGACGGCCGTGGCACTACGGCTGGCGGCAGCGCCGTTTCATCTGTCGCAAAACGGCATCGGCATCTTCGCGCTGTGTGGCGCGGCGGGTGTCCTGGCGGCACCTGTTGCCGGGCGACTGGCGGATCGCGGCTTGGTACGGTTCGGCACGCTGCTCGCGCACGGTAGTGCGGCCACTGGGCTGCTGCTCGCGCTGGCCTCGGCGCTGGTGCCAGGGTTGAGCGTTCCCGTCATGCTGGCGATGCTGGTGGTCGCCGCGCTGTTGCTGGACTTCGGCGCCATCGGTGACCAGGCGCTCGGTCGCTATCTGGTCAACACGCTGTCGCCGGAGATCCGCGGGCGTGTGAATGGCTTGTACACGGGCGCATTTTTCTTTGGTGCGGCGGCGGGCGGCGGTTTGGCCGGCGTGGTCTGGGCGCGTGCCGGCTGGATTGGCGTCTCGGTGCTCGCGCTGGGGTTTGTGTCGGCTGCAGCACTCGTCTTTCTCTGGCCCAGCGCGGCCCCGCGTGCCATTGGCGCCACACCGCGCCGCTGTTGATCTGCAACGCGCGTCGCCAGACTGGCGGCGTGCTTGACGCTTGCAAAACACCCCGCTATAGTGCCAGATTCGAGTTTTTGGCTTCTGGCTTCGCACGTCCATGCCCGGCAAAGCGCTGTGCAAGGCATCTGAACCAGACGGGCTCGCGCTCTTTGGTCTCGATCTGTTCCCGCAGGTCCTCTCTCTAGAGCGTTCTGCTCGCCACTTCCAAAACCCGATTGCGCCGATTGCCTCACATGTGAGGCTGCCACGTCATGTGGTCCGGCGATTTTTCAAAAACCAAGCTGGATTGAACAATGCCAACTATCAATCAATTGGTTCGCAAGCCCCGCGTCTCTGAAAAGCTGAAGAGCAAGAGCCCGGCGCTTGAGAACTGCCCGCAGCGTCGCGGCGTGTGCACCCGCGTGTACACCACGACGCCGAAGAAGCCGAACTCGGCACTGCGTAAGGTCGCCAAGGTGCGCCTGACCAACGGTTTCGAAGTCATTTCGTACATCGGCGGTGAAGGCCACAACCTGCAAGAACACAGCGTCGTGCTGATCCGCGGCGGCCGTGTGAAGGATTTGCCGGGTGTGCGTTACCACATCGTGCGCGGCTCCCTTGACCTGCAAGGCGTCAAGGACCGTAAGCAAGCGCGTTCGAAGTACGGCGCGAAGCGCCCGAAGAAGGCCTAAGTGGTCAGTGAGATCGGTCCGCGCGTGTTGTGCGAATGCGGGGTCACGGTCTTGTCATGAGCAGGCGGTACAACGGTGCGTTTTTTGACCGCACTGGCACCGTCGAGTAAGTGGTCACCCGGCTCAGATTGTTGGAAGACAAGCTAGTTGGTGGCCGGAGAACCGAAGCGGTTCTCAACTGAACAGAGAAGGAAAGAAGATGCCACGTCGTCGTGAAGTCCCCAAGCGGGAAATTCTGCCGGACCCGAAGTTCGGCAATGTGGAAGTCGCCAAGTTCATGAACGTCCTGATGCTGGACGGCAAGAAGTCGGTGGCTGAACGTATCGTTTACGGTGCGTTCGACCAGATCGAAAAGAAAGCAGGCAAGGCGCCCATCGAGGTGTTCACGCTGGCAATCGGCAACATCAAGCCGGTGGTCGAAGTGAAGAGCCGTCGTGTTGGTGGTGCTAACTATCAGGTGCCGGTCGAAGTCCGGCCGTCGCGTCGTCTGGCATTGGCGATGCGTTGGCTGCGGGAAGCTGCGAAGAAGCGCAGCGAGAAGTCGATGGCCCTGCGTCTGGCTGGTGAACTGCTCGAGGCCTCGGAAGGCCGCGGCGGCGCCATGAAGAAGCGCGACGAAGTGCACCGTATGGCAGAAGCCAACAAGGCGTTCTCGCACTTCCGCTTCTAAGCGACTCACGAACGTTGTTGGTTGCTGGGCGGGTTGTGCGCGCACATCTCGCCCATTTGTATTAGGGGCGCTTGCTATCCGGCAGCGCCCCGTTGACGAATCAGAGCAAAGGATTAACCGTGGCTCGTAAGACCCCCATTGAGCGCTACCGTAACATCGGTATTTCCGCTCACATCGACGCCGGCAAAACCACCACGACCGAGCGGATCCTGTTCTACACCGGTGTGAACCACAAGATCGGTGAAGTGCATGATGGCGCAGCCACCATGGACTGGATGGAGCAGGAGCAAGAGCGCGGCATCACCATCACGTCCGCTGCGACCACCGCCTTCTGGAAGGGCATGGGCGGCAACTACCCCGAGCACCGCTTCAACATCATCGACACCCCGGGCCACGTGGACTTCACCATTGAGGTGGAGCGCTCCATGCGTGTGCTGGACGGCGCGTGCATGGTGTATTGCGCAGTGGGTGGCGTGCAGCCGCAGTCGGAAACCGTCTGGCGCCAGGCCAACAAGTACAAGGTGCCGCGTCTGGCGTTCGTCAACAAGATGGACCGTACCGGCGCCAACTTCTTCAAGGTCTACGACCAGCTGAAGACTCGCCTGAAGGCCAACCCGGTGCCCGTGGTGGTGCCGATTGGTGCGGAAGAAGGCTTCCAAGGCGTCGTCGATCTGCTGGAGATGAAGGCGATCATTTGGGACGAAGCCAGCCAAGGCGTGAAGTTCGAATACACCGACATCCCGGCCGAACTCGTTGACACCTGCAACGAGTGGCGCGAGAAGATGGTCGAGTCGGCTGCTGAAGCCAGCGAAGAGCTGATGGAAAAGTACCTGGGCGGCGAAACGCTGACCCGTGCTGAGATCGTCAAGGCGCTGCGCGACCGTACCATCGCCTGCGAAATCCAGCCGATGCTGTGCGGCACCGCGTTCAAGAACAAGGGCGTGCAGCGCATGCTCGACGCCGTGATCGACTTCCTGCCGTCGCCGGTCGACATTCCGCCGGTCCAGGGCATCGACGAAACCGACGAAACGAAGAAGCTCGAGCGCAAGGCTGACGACAGCGAAAAGTTCTCGGCACTGGCGTTCAAGATCATGACCGACCCGTTCGTGGGTCAACTGATCTTCTTCCGCGTCTACTCGGGCAAGATCAACTCGGGCGACACCGTGTACAACCCGGTGAAGCAGAAGAAGGAACGTCTGGGCCGGATTCTGCAGATGCACGCCAACCAGCGCGAAGAAATCAAGGAAGTGCTGGCCGGTGACATCGCCGCTGCAGTGGGCCTGAAGGACGCCACCACGGGTGACACGCTGTGCGACCCGGCCGCGCCGATCATTCTCGAGCGCATGGTGTTCCCGGAGCCGGTGATCTCGCAGGCTGTCGAGCCGAAGACCAAGGCTGACCAGGAAAAGATGGGCATCGCCCTGAACCGCCTGGCCGCTGAAGATCCGTCGTTCCGCGTGCGTACCGATGAAGAATCGGGCCAGACCATCATTTCGGGCATGGGCGAGCTCCACCTCGAAATTCTGGTTGACCGCATGAAGCGCGAATTCGGCGTGGAAGCCAACATCGGCGCGCCGCAAGTTGCCTACCGCGAAACCATCCGCAAGAAGGTTGAAGACGTCGAAGGCAAGTTCGTCAAGCAGTCGGGCGGCCGCGGTCAGTACGGTCACGCTGTGATCACGCTGGAACCGCTGGACGAAGAAGGCAAGGCGGCAGCGAAGGCGGCAGCGACCACGTCGGCAGCAGCAGCTGCTGCTGCCAATGGTTTCGTCTTCGTCGACGCCATCAAGGGCGGTGTGATTCCTCGCGAATACATCCCGGCGGTCGAAAAGGGTATCGTCGACACGCTGCCGGCCGGTATTCTGGCTGGCTTCCCGGTGGTGGACGTGAAGGTCACGCTGACGTTCGGTTCGTACCACGATGTGGACTCGAACGAAAACGCGTTCCGCATGGCCGGCTCCATGGCTTTCAAGGAAGCCATGCGCAAAGCCACGCCGGTTCTGCTCGAGCCGATGATGGCTGTGGAAGTGGAAACGCCGGAAGACTACACGGGTACCGTGATGGGCGACTTGTCGTCCCGCCGCGGCATCGTGCAGGGCATGGACGACATGGTCGGCGGCGGCAAGGTCATCAAGGCCGAAGTCCCGCTGTCGGAAATGTTCGGCTATTCGACGTCGCTGCGTTCGGCCACGCAAGGCCGCGCCACGTACACCATGGAATTCAAGCAATACGCTGAGGCACCGAAGAACATCGCCGAAGCTGTGATGGCTGCCAAGGGTACGAAGTAATCAACGTGTTTTGGGCGATGCGCGCGTGCGTGTCGCCCACATCTAAATCTAGCAATTAGCCAATTCCGAATTGAGGAGCTGACATGGCAAAGGAAAAGTTCGAGCGGACCAAGCCGCACGTGAACGTTGGGACGATTGGTCACGTTGACCACGGCAAGACGACGCTGACCGCAGCGATCGCCACCGTGCTGTCGAGCAAGTTCGGTGGTACCGCCAAGAAGTACGACGAAATCGACGCAGCGCCGGAAGAAAAGGCACGCGGCATCACGATCAACACCGCGCACATCGAGTACGAGACGGCTAACCGTCACTACGCGCACGTTGACTGCCCGGGCCACGCCGACTACGTCAAGAACATGATCACCGGTGCCGCCCAGATGGACGGCGCCATCCTGGTGTGCTCGGCCGCTGACGGCCCGATGCCGCAAACGCGTGAGCACATCCTGCTGGCCCGCCAAGTGGGTGTGCCGTACATCATCGTCTTCCTGAACAAGTGCGACATGGTGGACGACGCTGAGCTGCTGGAACTGGTTGAGATGGAAGTGCGTGAACTTCTGTCGAAGTACGAGTTCCCGGGCGACGACACCCCGATCATCAAGGGTTCGGCCAAGCTGGCGCTGGAAGGCGACAAGGGCGAGCTGGGCGAAGTGGCCATCATGAACCTGGCCGACGCACTGGACACCTACATCCCGACGCCGGAGCGCGCTGTTGACGGCACGTTCCTGATGCCGGTGGAAGACGTGTTCTCGATCTCGGGTCGCGGCACCGTGGTGACCGGCCGTATCGAGCGCGGCATCATCAAGGTCGGCGAAGAAATCGAAATCGTCGGTATCGCCATGGACGGCGACAAGCCGAAGATCGACAAGACGACGTGCACGGGCGTGGAAATGTTCCGCAAGCTGCTGGACCAAGGTCAAGCAGGCGACAACGTCGGTATTCTGCTGCGCGGCACGAAGCGTGAAGACGTTCAGCGTGGTCAAGTGCTGGCCAAGCCGGGCTCGATCAAGCCGCACACGGAATTCACGGGCGAGGTCTACATCCTGTCGAAGGACGAAGGTGGTCGTCACACCCCGTTCTTCAACAACTACCGCCCGCAGTTCTACTTCCGTACGACGGACGTGACTGGCTCGATCGCCCTGCCGGAAGGCAAGGAAATGGTCATGCCGGGTGACAACGTGTCGATCACCGTCAAGCTGATCGCCCCGATCGCCATGGAAGAAGGTCTGCGCTTCGCTATCCGCGAAGGCGGCCGTACCGTGGGTGCTGGCGTCGTTGCCAAGATCCTGAAGTAAAAGGCGGATCGATGCGCTGTTCCTCGTAAGGGGCGCGGCGCATCGCCTGTTGCATCGCTCTTTCAATCTCCCGGCGGCTTGGCCGCCATGCTCTTTAAGGAAACATCATGCAGAACCAGAAGATCCGTATCCGCCTGAAGGCCTTCGACTATCGCCTGATCGACCAGTCGGCCGCTGAAATCGTCGAAACCGCCAAGCGCACTGGCGCGATCGTCAAGGGCCCGGTGCCCCTGCCGACCCGCATCCAGCGTTTCGACGTTCTGCGTTCGCCGCACGTCAACAAGACCAGCCGCGACCAGTTCGAAATCCGCACGCACCAGCGCCTGATGGACATCGTCGATCCGACGGACAAGACCGTCGACGCGCTGATGAAGCTGGACCTGCCGGCTGGCGTGGACGTTGAGATCAAGCTGCAGTAAGCAAGACAACGCTGCCGGATCACTTCGGCAACGGGCAAACGGCGAGCCAAGTGCTCGCCGTTTTGCTTTTTGGTGACGGATGTTGTGCCGCACGCCACGCCTGGGCGTGTATTCCGCAATCGTGCTTGCGGATTGTCCGCAACCGGGATATAGTGTAGGGCTACCCCTTTAGTCAAGGGGAGTGGGCTGGCCATTTGGCCGCGCGCTGTCTCTTTAGGCGCAGTCCAGTTCAAGATTCGTAGTATCAATCAGCCCCGGCCAATCGCAGCTGGGAATGGAGCAAACCATGAGCCTTGGCCTTGTAGGTCGCAAGGTTGGCATGACCCGTATTTTCACGGACGACGGCGATTCGATTCCCGTTACCGTGCTTGAGGTCGGCGACAACCGCGTGACGCAAATCAAGACGGACGAGACCGACGGTTATACCGCCGTTCAAGTCACCTTCGGCACCCGACGCGCCAGCCGCGTCACCAAGCCGCTGGCGGGTCATCTCGCCAAAGCCGGCGTGGAAGCGGGCGAAGTTATCAAAGAATTCCGAGTGGATGCCGCTCGTGCCGCTGAATTCCAGCCTGGCGCGAACATCAGCGTCGACCTGTTCGAAGTCGGTCAGAAGATCGACGTTCAGGGTGTGACGATTGGTAAGGGCTACGCCGGTACCATCAAGCGTTACAACTTCTCGTCGGGCCGCGCCACGCACGGTAACTCGCGCTCGCACAACGTGCCGGGCTCGATCGGTATGGCGCAGGATCCGGGCCGCGTGTTCCCGGGTAAGCGCATGACCGGTCACATGGGTGACGTCACCCGTACCGTTCAGAACCTGGAAATCGCCAAGATCGACGCAGAGCGCAAGCTGTTGCTGGTCAAGGGCGCGATCCCGGGCGCCAAGGGCGGTCAAGTCATCGTCACGCCGGCCGTGAAGGCCCGCGCTAAGAAGGCATAAGGAGCAAACGCATGGAACTGAAGCTGCTCCAGGACAACGGTCAACTCGGCGCTGGCGTTGCTGCCTCGCCGGAAGTGTTCGGCCGTGACTATAACGAAGCCCTCGTTCACCAGATCGTCGTCGCTTATCAGGCCAACGCTCGCAGCGGTAACCGTAAGCAGAAGGATCGTGAAGAGGTCAAGCACACGACCAAGAAGCCGTGGCGCCAAAAGGGTACGGGCCGCGCCCGTGCAGGTATGAGCTCCTCCCCGCTGTGGCGCGGGGGTGGTCGTATCTTCCCGAACAGCCCGGAAGAAAACTTCTCGCAGAAGGTCAACAAGAAGATGTACCGCGCCGGCATGCGCTCGATTTATTCGCAGCTTGCCCGTGAAGGTCGCATCAACGTCGTTGACAGTCTGTCCGTCGAAGCTCCGAAGACCAAGCTGCTGGCCGACAAGCTCGGCGCCATGGGCCTGGACTCGGTGCTCGTGATTACCGATAACCTGGACGAAAACCTCTTCCTGGCATCGCGCAACCTGGCGCACGTGCTCGTGGTTGAGCCGCGTCACGCTGACCCCCTGTCGCTCGTGCACTACAAGAAGGTGCTCGTGACGAAGGGTGCCGTCGCGCAGATCGAGGAGTTGCTGAAATGACGCAAGTTGCCAAGAACGACCATCGCCTGATGCAGGTGCTGCTGGCGCCCGTGGTGTCTGAAAAGGCAACCCTGGTGGCCGAGAAGAACGAACAGGTTGTGTTCGAAGTGGCTCCCGACGCCAACAAGATCGAGGTGAAGGCTGCCGTCGAACTGCTGTTCAAGGTGGAAGTCGCTGCCGTCCAGATCCTGAACCGCAAGGGCAAGCAAAAGCGCTTCGGTCGCTTCATGGGTCGTCGTAACCACGTGAAGATGGCCTATGTCTCGCTGAAGCCGGGCCAGGAAATCAATTTTGAAGCGGAGGCCAAGTAATCATGGCACTCGTCAAGACCAAGCCGACATCGCCGGGCCGCCGCTCGATGGTGAAGGTCGTCAACCCCGACCTTCACAAGGGTGCGCCGCACGCTCCGCTGCTGGAAAAGCAATTCCAGAAGTCGGGTCGTAACAACAACGGCCACATCACAACCCGTCACAAGGGCGGTGGTCACAAGCATCACTATCGCATCGTCGACTTCAAGCGTAACGACAAGGACGGTATCCCGGCCAAGATCGAGCGCCTGGAATACGATCCGAACCGTAGCGCCAACATCGCGCTCGTGCTGTTCGCCGACGGTGAGCGCCGCTACATCATCGCCCCGAAGGGCGCTGTGGTTGGCCAAGCCATCGCCAACGGCTCGGAAGCGCCGATCAAGGCCGGTAACAACCTGCCGATCCGCAACATCCCGGTCGGTACGACGATTCACTGCGTGGAAATCCTGCCGGGCAAGGGCGCTCAAGTTGCCCGTTCGGCTGGTACGTCCGCCGTGCTGCTGGCTCGCGAAGGAATCTACGCTCAAGTGCGTCTGCGCTCGGGTGAAGTGCGCCGCGTGCACATCGAGTGCCGCGCGACCATCGGTGAAGTCGGCAACGAAGAGCACAGCCTGCGCCAGATCGGCAAGGCCGGTGCAACCCGTTGGCGCGGTATTCGCCCGACCGTTCGCGGTGTGGTGATGAACCCGGTCGATCACCCGCACGGTGGTGGTGAAGGTAAGACTGCTGCTGGCCGTGATCCGGTGTCCCCGTGGGGTACGCCGACCAAGGGCTACCGCACCCGTCGTAACAAGCGCACGGACAGCATGATCGTCCAACGCCGTCACAAGCGTTAATCGGTAGGTAGGAGCTAAGAAATGACTCGTTCCGTAAAGAAAGGTCCGTTCATCGACGCCCACCTGCTGAAGAAGGTGGAAGTGGCGGTGCAGACGAAGGACAAGAAGCCCATCAAGACGTGGTCGCGTCGTTCGACCATTCTGCCGGACTTCATCGGCCTGACGATCGCCGTTCACAACGGCCGTCAGCACGTGCCCGTGTATGTCACGGAAAACATGGTTGGCCACAAGCTCGGCGAATTTGCGCTCACGCGTACGTTCAAGGGCCACGCTGCCGACAAGAAAGCGAAGCGATAAGGGGCAATCATGGAAGTTAAAGCGATTCATCGCGGCGCCCGTATCTCCGCACAGAAGACGCGCCTGGTTGCTGACCAGATCCGCGGCCTGTCGATCGAGCGCGCGCTCAACGTGCTGACGTTCAGCCCGAAGAAGGCGGCTGGCATCGTGAAGAAGGTGGTTGAGTCCGCCATCGCGAACGCCGAGCACAACGAAGGCGCCGATATCGATGAGCTGAAGGTCAAGTCGATCTACATCGACAAGGCAACGTCGCTCAAGCGCTTCACCGCGCGTGCGAAGGGCCGTGGCAACCGCATCGAGAAACAAACCTGTCACATCACTGTGACGTTGGGCAACTAAGGGGTCACGATGGGACAGAAGATTCATCCGACTGGCTTCCGTCTGGCTGTCAGCCGTAACTGGGCTTCGCGTTGGTACGCCAACAACACCCAGTTTGCGGGCATGCTCAAGGAAGACATCGAAGTTCGCGAGTTTCTGAAGAAGAAACTGAAGAACGCTTCGGTGGGCCGCGTGGTCATCGAGCGTCCGGCCAAGAATGCACGTATCACCATTTACAGCTCGCGTCCGGGCGTGGTGATCGGCAAGAAGGGCGAGGACATCGAGCTGCTGAAGGCAGAACTGCAGCGTCGCATGGGCGTGCCCGTGCACGTGAACATCGAAGAAATCCGCAAGCCGGAAGTCGATGCGCAGCTGATCGCCGATTCGATCACGCAGCAGCTCGAGCGCCGCATCATGTTCCGTCGCGCCATGAAGCGCGCGATGCAGAACGCAATGCGTCTGGGTGCCCAAGGCATCAAGATCATGAGCTCGGGCCGTCTGAACGGCATCGAAATCGCCCGTACCGAGTGGTACCGCGAAGGCCGTGTGCCCCTGCACACGCTGCGCGCCGATATCGACTACGGCTTCTCGGAAGCAGAAACCACCTACGGCATCATCGGTGTCAAGGTGTGGGTGTACAAGGGTGACCACCTCGGTCGCAACGACGCACCCGTCGTGGAAGAGCCGAAAGAAGACGAGCGTCGCCGCCGCCCGGGTCGCCCGGAAGGTCGTCGCCGTGAGGGCGATCGCCCGGCCGGTCAGCGCCGCGGTGCTGGTGCAGGTGCTCCCCGCCGTAGCGGTGGCGCCGACGCCAAGACTGGAGAATAAGCATGCTGCAACCTAAGCGCAGGAAGTACCGCAAGGAGCAGAAGGGCCGTAACACCGGTATCGCCACGCGCGGTAACGCCGTGTCGTTCGGCGAATTCGGCCTGAAGGCGATGGGCCGCGGCCGTCTGACCGCACGTCAGATTGAGTCGGCCCGTCGTGCGATGACCCGCCACATCAAGCGTGGCGGCCGCATTTGGATCCGGATTTTCCCGGACAAGCCGATCTCGAAGAAGCCTGCTGAAGTCCGTATGGGTAACGGTAAGGGCAACCCGGAATACTACGTGGCTGAAATTCAGCCGGGCAAGATGCTGTACGAAATGGACGGCGTCGGCGAAGAACTGGCACGCGAGGCGTTCCGCCTGGCTGCTGCCAAGCTGCCGATCGCGACCAGCTTCGTGGTGCGTCAGGTCGGAACGTAAGGAGCACACACCATGAAAGCATCCGAACTGCGCGACAAAGATGTCGCAGGGCTGAACCAGGAGCTCTCTGAGCTGCTGAAGGCTCAATTTGGCCTGCGCATGCAAAAGGCGACGCAACAGCTGCAGAACACCAGCCAGCTGAAGAAGGTGCGTCGTGACATCGCGCGTGTCCGCACCGTGCTGGGCCAGAAGGGGAACCAGAAATGACTGAAGCAGCAACGTCCCTGAAGCGCACGCTCGTCGGTCGCGTTGTCAGCAACAAGATGGACAAGACCGTGACGGTCCTGGTCGAAAACCGCGTCAAGCATCCGCTGTACGGCAAGTACGTGGTGCGCTCGAAGAAGTACCATGCGCACGACGAAGCCAACCAGTACAACGAAGGCGACAAGGTTGAGATCACGGAATCGCGTCCGATCTCGCGCACCAAGTCGTGGGTGGTGTCGCGCCTGCTTGAAGCCGCACGCGTGATCTAAAACAACAGCTAAGCAGTTTGCTGTTGCAAGACCGAGATTATGTGCTATAGTCTCGGTCTTTCCCTTTGAGAGGGTTACTGGCGATTCGGCTGGTGGCTCGGGCAAAGAGAAGAGTGAATGGGTCTGGTGGCACTCGCTGCCAGGCAGCTACCGACTTCAAGTTGATCAACCCAATCGCGGTTGGCGCAATGCCAGCAGCCGGCGGGACCAAGACTGATCGCTTCTACGCATTGTGCGTAAGGGCGAATTAAGTTGGGACGAGAACACCATGATTCAGACAGAAAGCCGGCTCGAAGTGGCCGATAACACGGGTGCGCGTGAAGTCATGTGCATCAAGGTGCTGGGCGGTTCGAAGCGCCGCTACGCCAGCGTCGGCGACATCATCAAGGTCAGCGTCAAGGATGCTGCCCCGCGTGGTCGCGTGAAGAAGGGCGATATCTACAACGCCGTGGTGGTGCGTACCGCCAAGGGCGTGCGCCGTCCTGACGGCTCGCTCATCAAGTTCGACGGCAATGCCGCCGTGCTGCTGAACACCAAGCTTGAGCCGATCGGCACCCGCATTTTCGGGCCGGTCACTCGCGAACTCCGTACCGAGCGCTTCATGAAGATCGTGTCGCTCGCGCCGGAAGTGCTGTAATCGGAGGCCGCATGAACAAGATTCGCAAGGGCGATCGCGTCATCGTCCGCACCGGTAAAGACAAGGGTAAGCAAGGGACCGTGCTGTCGGTGCTTGCTGAGCACGTGACGGTGGAAGGCGTGAACGTTGCGAAGAAGCACGTGCGCCCGAACCCGATGCTGGGTACCACGGGTGGTGTGGTCGACAAGGTCATGCCCATCCATATTTCGAACGTTGCGCTCGTGGATGCCAATGGCAAGCCGTCGCGCGTCGGCATCAAGGTTGAAGGCGGCGTGAAGACGCGTGTCCTGAAGACTACTGGTGCTGGCGTCGGCGCTTGATTCTGGGCAATAGAGAGGAGTTGAGCATGACTGCACGTCTGCAAGAGTTTTACAAAGAGAAGGTTGTGCCCGAGCTGATCAAGCAGTTCGGTTACAAGTCCGTGATGGAAGTGCCGCGCATCACCAAGATCACCCTGAACATGGGTCTTGGCGAAGCCATCAATGACAAGAAGGTCATTGAGCACGCCACCGGCGACCTGATCAAGATTGCTGGCCAGAAGCCCATCGTGACGAAGGCCCGCAAGGCTATCGCCGGCTTCAAGATTCGCCAGGGTTACCCGATCGGCACGATGGTCACGCTGCGTGGCCAACGCATGTACGAATTCCTGGACCGCTTCATCACCGTGTCGCTGCCGCGTGTGCGCGACTTCCGCGGTGTGTCGGGCAAGGCATTCGACGGTCGTGGCAACTACAACATCGGTGTGAAAGAGCAGATCATTTTCCCCGAGATCGAGTACGACAAGATCGACGCACTCCGTGGTCTGAACATCAGCATCACGACGACTGCGAAGAACGACGAGGAAGCAAAGGCGCTCCTCAATGCGTTCAAGTTCCCGTTCCGTAATTAAGGGGTTACCGTGGCTAAATTGTCTCTGATCGAACGCGAGAAGAAGCGTGCCAAGCTCGTGGCCAAGTACGCTGAGAAGCGCGCCGCTCTCGAAGCCATCGTGGCAGACCAAAGCAAGTCGGAAGAAGAGCGTTACGAAGCGCGCCTGAAGCTGCAAGCACTGCCGCGCAACGCGAATCCGACTCGTCAGCGCAACCGCTGCTCGATCACCGGTCGTCCCCGCGGTACGTTCCGCAAGTTTGGCCTGGCGCGTAACAAGCTCCGTGAGATCGCCTTCAAGGGCGAAATCCCGGGTCTGACGAAAGCCAGCTGGTAATCACGCACAGGCTACAGGAGAAACACTATGAGCATGAGCGATCCGATCGCCGATATGCTGACGCGTATCCGCAACGCGCAAGCGGTGGAAAAAGCGTCGGTGGTCATGCCGTCGTCGAAGCTGAAGGTGGCAATCGCCAAAGTCCTGAAGGACGAAGGCTACATCGACGAATTCGCCGTGACCGAGCAGGGTGGCAAGTCCACGCTGACGATTGGTCTGAAGTACTACGCCGGCCGTCCGGTCATCGAGCGCCTGGAGCGCGTCTCGAAGCCTGGTCTGCGTGTGTACAAGGGCCGTAATGAAATCCCGCAAGTGATGAACGGCCTGGGCGTCGCCATCATCTCGACCCCGCAGGGTCTGATGACGGACCGCCGTGCGCGCGCAACCGGTGTCGGTGGCGAAGTCATTTGCTACGTCGCCTAAGGGAGGGGAACCATGTCTCGCGTAGGTAAGGCTCCCATCGCGCTGCCCAAGGGCGCCGAAGTTAATTTTGCTGGTGGTCTGCTGACCGTCAAGGGCCCGCTGGGCACGCTGACGCAGCCGATTCACTCGCTGGTCAAGGTCAACACCGACAACGGCACGATCACGTTCGAGCCGGCAGATGAGTCGCGTGAAGCCAATGCGTTGCAAGGCACGATGCGCGCCCTGACGGCCAACATGGTCAAAGGCGTGACGACGGGCTTCGAGCGCAAGCTGAACCTGGTCGGCGTGGGTTACCGTGCTTCACTTCAAGGCACTGCCCTGAAGCTGCAACTCGGTTTCTCGCACGACGTGATCCATGAGATGCCGGAAGGCGTGAAGGCGGAAACGCCGACGCAGACCGAAATCATCATCAAGGGTTCGGACAAGCAGAAAGTTGGTCAGGTCGCCGCTGAAGTGCGTGGCTATCGTCCGCCTGAGCCCTACAAGGGCAAGGGTGTGCGCTACGCAGACGAGCGTGTGATCCTGAAGGAAACCAAGAAGAAGTAAGGGTGCACATCATGAACAAAAATGACTCGCGTTTGCGCCGTGCACGTCAGACCCGCCTGAAAATTGCGGAGCTGAACGTCGCTCGCCTGGCTGTGCACCGTACTAACCTGCACATCTACGCGCAGGTCTTCTCGGAAGACGGCACGAAGGTTCTGGCTGCGGCCTCGACGGCAGAAGCCGAAGTCCGCAAGGAGCTGAACGGCAACGGTGGTAACACCGCGGCTGCCACTCTGGTGGGTAAGCGTATTGCTGAGAAGGCGAAGGCTGCTGGCATCGAAGCCGTGGCGTTCGATCGCTCGGGTTTCCGTTATCACGGTCGCGTGAAGGCACTGGCTGACGCGGCACGCGAAGCTGGCCTGAAGTTCTAAGCCGGCATAGAGGATATCGTCATGGCAAAAATTCAACCTAAGGTCCAAGGGGACGAACGCGACGACGGTCTTCGCGAGAAGATGATCGCGGTCAACCGCGTGACCAAGGTGGTCAAGGGCGGCCGGATTCTCGGTTTCGCTGCTCTGACCGTGGTCGGCGACGGCGACGGTCGTATCGGCATGGGCAAGGGCAAGGCGAAGGAAGTGCCCGTGGCCGTGCAGAAGGCAATGGACGAAGCCCGTCGCAAGATGGTCAAGGTCCCGCTGAAAAACGGTACGCTGCAGCACGAAGTGGTTGGCAAGCATGGCGCCGCTAAGGTGCAAATGATGCCCGCGAAGGACGGTACTGGCGTGATCGCCGGCGGTCCGATGCGCGCCATCTTCGAAGTGATGGGCGTGACGAACATCGTGACCAAGTCGCACGGTTCGACCAATCCTTACAACATGGTGCGCGCAACGCTGGACGGCCTGCGCAAGATGAGCACCCCGGCTGAAATTGCTGCCAAGCGTGGCAAGTCGGTCGAAGAAATCCTCGGCTAAGCCGAAGGGATAGGTGAACGATATGTCGCAGAAAACCGTGAAAGTCCAACTCGTGCGTAGCCTGATCGGTACGCGCGAAGACCACCGCGCCACGGTGCGTGGTCTGGGCCTGCGCCGCATGAACTCGGTGTCCGAATTGCAGGACACGCCGGCAGTGCGCGGCATGATCAACAAGGTGTCCTACCTGGTCAAGGTCATCGGCTAAGGCAAGACGGAGAAGAACATGCAACTGAATAACCTGAAGCCGGCAGCCGGCTCCAAGCATGCCAAGCGCCGCGTTGGTCGCGGTATTGGCTCGGGCCTGGGCAAGACGGCTGGTCGTGGTCACAAGGGTCAGAAGTCGCGTTCGGGTGGTTTCCACAAGGTCGGCTTCGAAGGCGGCCAGATGCCCCTGTATCGTCGTCTGCCCAAGCGTGGTTTCACCTCGCTGACCAAGGAATTCACCGCCGAAGTGCGTCTGGGCGACCTGGCGGGTCTGCCGATCGAAGAAATCGATCTGCTGTCCCTCAAGCAAGCCGGCCTCGTTGGCGAGATGGTCAAGAGCGCCAAGGTGATCCTGTCGGGCGAGATCGACAAGAAAGTGGTTCTGAAGGGCCTGGGTGCAACGGCTGGGGCGAAAGCCGCAATCGAAGCGGCTGGTGGCTCGCTGGCCTAATGCCTGCTGTTTCACACTGACGGAGCATCCGTTTGGCCACGGCGAAACCTAATGTGATGGCCCAAGCCAAGAACACGGCCAAGTACGGCGACCTTCGCCGTCGGCTGGTGTTCCTGGTCCTGGCACTGCTGGTGTATCGGATCGGCGCGCACATTCCTGTGCCTGGCATCGATCCGGATCAACTGGCGCAGCTTTTCCAACGGCAGTCAGGCGGCATCCTCGGGATGTTCAACCTGTTCTCCGGTGGTGCGCTGTCGCGGTTCACGGTGTTTGCGCTGGGGATCATGCCGTACATTTCGGCGTCGATCATCATGCAGCTGCTGACGATCGTGCTACCGCAGCTGGAATCGCTCAAGAAGGAAGGCCAAGCCGGCCAGCGCAAGATTACGCAGTACACGCGCTACGGTACGGTCCTCCTGGCGACGTTCCAGGCGCTTGGGATTGCGGTGGCGCTCGAAGCACAGCCTGGTCTGGTTCTGGATCCGGGTCTGATGTTCCGAGCGACCGCAGTGATCACGCTGGTGACGGGCACGATGTTCCTGATGTGGCTGGGTGAGCAGATTACCGAGCGCGGTCTGGGCAACGGGATCTCGATCATCATCTTTGGCGGGATTGCAGCAGGTCTGCCCAATGCCATCGGCGGGCTGTTTGAGCTGGTGCGCACGGGATCGATGGGGATTTTCTCCGCGATTCTGGTGGTGGCGATCATTGGCGCGGTGACTTTCGTGGTGGTGTTCATTGAACGCGGCCAACGCAAGATCCTCGTCAACTACGCCAAGCGGCAGGTCGGTAACAAGATTTATGGCGGTCAGTCGTCGCATTTGCCGCTGAAGTTGAATATGGCTGGGGTGATTCCGCCGATCTTTGCATCGTCGATCATTCTGTTCCCGGCCACGATCGCGGGCTGGTTTACAGCCGGCAACTCGACGAATCCGGTCACCCGATTCGTCAAGGACCTGGCAGCAACGCTGTCGCCAGGTCAGCCGGTGTACATCCTGCTGTATGCGGCTGCGATCATCTTCTTCTGTTTCTTCTACACGGCGCTGGTCTATAACAGCCGCGAAGTGGCAGATAACCTGAAGAAGAGTGGGGCGTTCATTCCGGGCATCCGCCCGGGCGAGCAAACCACGCGGTATATCGACAAGATTCTGGTGCGTCTGACCCTGGCGGGTGCGATCTACATCACGCTGGTGTGTCTGTTGCCGGAGTTCTTGGTGCTGCGCTGGAATGTGCCGTTCTACTTTGGTGGGACGTCGCTGTTGATCATCGTGGTGGTCACGATGGACTTCATGGCGCAAGTGCAGTCCTACGTGATGTCTCAGCAGTACGAGTCTTTGATGAAGAAGGCGAATTTCAAGGGCAACCTGACGCTCCGTTAAAAAGAGCGGTCGCACGAAGCTAAAGAGACATGGCTAAAGACGACGTGATTCAGATGCAGGGTGAGGTGCTGGAAAACCTTCCCAACGCAACGTTTCGCGTCAAGCTAGAGAACGGCCACGTAGTGTTAGGCCATATTTCCGGCAAGATGCGGATGCATTACATCCGCATCTTGCCCGGGGACAAGGTGACGGTCGAATTGACCCCGTATGATCTGTCCCGCGCGCGCATCGTATTCCGGGCGAAGTGAGCGGACTGGAATTGAAGGAAGAGGAAAATCATGAAAGTGCTGGCTTCTGTTAAGCGCATTTGCCGCAACTGCAAAATCATCAAGCGCAAGGGCGTGGTGCGTGTGATCTGCTCGTCGGACCCGCGTCATAAGCAGCGCCAAGGCTAATTTCGCAAAGAGGATTGACGAATGGCACGTATCGCAGGGGTCAACATCCCCAACCACAAACATACCGTGATTGGCCTGACGGCGATCTACGGTATCGGCCGCTCGCGCGCTCAGAACATTTGCGAGGCTACTGGCATCCCGACCGACAAGAAGGTCAAGGACCTGACGGATTCGGACCAGGAAGCGCTGCGTAAGGAAATCGAGAAGTTCCTCGTCGAAGGCGATCTGCGCCGTGAAACGACGATGAACATCAAGCGCCTGATGGATCTGGGCTGCTACCGTGGCGTGCGCCATCGCAAGGGCCTGCCGATGCGTGGTCAACGTACCCGCACCAACGCCCGTACCCGTAAGGGTCCGCGCAAGGCCGGCGTCGCGCTCAAGAAGTAATCCGTCGGGTAAAGGATAGGAACTATGGCAAAAGCAGCGAATACCGCCGCCCAGCGCGCGCGTAAGAAGGTTCGCAAGAACGTCGCCGACGGCATCGCGCACGTTCACGCGTCGTTCAACAACACGATCATCACGATCACCGACCGTCAGGGCAACGCTCTGTCGTGGGCGACGTCGGGTGGCCAGGGCTTCAAGGGCTCGCGTAAGTCGACGCCGTTCGCGGCTCAGGTCGCTGCTGAAAGTGCTGGCCGCGTGGCGCAGGACCAAGGCATCAAGAACCTGGAAGTGCGCATCAAGGGCCCGGGCCCGGGCCGTGAGTCGGCTGTGCGTGCACTGAACAACCTGGGTATCAAGATCGCCGTGATCGAAGACGTGACGCCGGTGCCGCACAACGGCTGCCGTCCGCCGAAGCGTCGTCGTATCTAAGTGATTCGACCGGCCGCGCCAGTTGCTGGCGAGGTCGGTCTGCGGGTGCTATACTTGCCCGCCTGCCTGTCTTCCGGATTTTTCTGGAAGGCGGGTTTCGTCTTTTCATAAGCCCACCGTTCGCCTCGTTCCGATTGTGGAAGCGCTGGCGGACCATTCGCAGAGTTCAAGCTGCGGATGACTGATAACAAAGGAACGCAACGTGGCACGCTATACCGGCCCCAAGGCGAAACTGTCTCGCCGCGAAGGTACTGACCTTTTCCTGAAGAGCGCACGCCGCTCGCTCGCCGACAAGTGCAAGCTGGACAGCAAGCCTGGCCAGCACGGTCGCACTTCCGGTGCTCGCACCTCCGACTACGGCAACCAACTGCGCGAAAAGCAGAAGGTCAAGCGCATCTACGGCGTGCTGGAGCGTCAATTCCGCCGCTACTTCGCTGAAGCCGATCGCCGCAAGGGCAACACGGGTGAAACCCTGCTGCAACTGCTGGAATCGCGCCTGGACAACGTCGTCTACCGCATGGGCTTCGGCTCGACCCGCGCTGAAGCGCGTCAGCTGGTGTCGCACAAGGCGATCCTGGTGAACGGCGTGGCACTGAACGTGCCGTCGGCCCAGATCAAGTCGGGCGACGTGGTTGCCATCCGCGAAAAGTCGAAGAAGCAAGTGCGTATCGCTGAATCGCTGACGCTGGCTGAGCAAAGCGGTTTCCCGACCTGGGTTGCCGTGGATGCCAAGAAGATGGAAGGTACCTTCAAGCAAGTCCCGGATCGTGCAGATATCGCCGGTGACATCAACGAAAGCCTGATCGTCGAATTGTATTCGCGTTAATGACGACGCCCGTGCCGAAAGGTGCGGGCTTCTTGCGCTTTTTGGGGACGCTCATCGTCAACAAAATTGTGTTCGTGCGCCTGCCGTATCTTGGCGCCGTCCCAATCTGGTTCGTTACGTGCCGCAACGCGATTGCGGCACGCGCGTCTTCCGTCGCGGTGGACGCGACGGAATCTTTCCAGTCCAATCCGTCAGCCTTATCGGTGTAACGAGCCGAGGGTATTGAAACAGGACAACCTACATGCAAACAGCACTCCTCAAGCCCAAAATTATTGCGGTTGAGCCGCTTGGCGATCATCACGCGAAGGTCGTCATGGAACCGTTCGAGCGCGGCTACGGCCACACGCTCGGTAACGCGCTGCGCCGCGTGCTGCTGTCGTCGATGGTCGGCTATGCCCCGACCGAAGTCACGATCGCTGGGGTCGTCCACGAGTATTCCACCATCGACGGCGTGCAAGAAGACGTCGTCAACCTGCTGCTGAACCTGAAGGGCGTGGTGTTCAAGCTGCACAACCGTGATGAAGTCACGGTGTCGCTGCGCAAGGAAGGCGAAGGTGTGGTGACCGCTGCTGATATCGAGCTGCCGCACGATGTCGAGATCATCAACCCGGGTCACGTGATCGCCAACCTGTCGGCTGGCGGCAAGCTTGACCTGCAACTGAAGGTCGAGCAAGGCCGTGGCTATGTGCCGGGTAACGTGCGTAAGTTTGGCGACGAGTCGAGCAAGGTCATTGGCCGCATCGTGTTGGACGCCTCGTTTGCGCCGGTGCGCCGCGTGTCGTACGCCGTTGAGTCCGCTCGTGTGGAACAGCGTACCGATCTCGACAAGCTGGTGATGAACATCGAAACCAACGGCGTGATCTCGCCGGAAGAGGCGATTCGCCAGTCGGCTCGCATCCTGGTGGACCAACTGTCGGTGTTCGCTGCCCTGGAAGGCACGGAAAGCGCTGCTGAGGCCGCCGCCGCCCGCGCACCGCAGATCGATCCGATCCTGCTGCGCCCGGTTGACGACCTGGAGCTGACGGTGCGTTCGGCCAACTGCCTGAAGGCCGAAAACATCTACTACATCGGCGACCTGATCCAGCGTACCGAGAACGAGCTGCTGAAGACCCCGAACCTGGGTCGCAAGTCGCTCAACGAGATCAAGGAAGTCCTCGCTTCGCGTGGCCTGACGCTCGGCATGAAGCTCGAGAACTGGCCGCCTGCAGGTCTCGAGAAGTAATTGCAAGTTGTCGGCCGGTGCGTGTGCATCGGCCGGTTTTTCCGCCGTTGTTGTCTGGGCGGCTCATTGTTAAAGCTACCGGCCCGCGCCTCGCAAGGGGTGATAGAAGAGCTGGTCAAACACTCTTAAGAAGGAATCATCATGCGTCACCGTCATGGTTTGCGGAAACTGAACCGCACCTCGTCGCACCGTCTCGCGATGCTGCGCAACATGTCCAACTCGCTGCTGCAGCACGAGCTGATCAAGACCACCCTGCCGAAGGCCAAGGAACTGCGCAAGGTTGTCGAGCCGCTGATCACGCTGGCCAAGAAGGACACCGTTGCTAACCGCCGTCTGGCTTTCGCCCGCCTGCGCGACCGCGACATGGTCACCAAGCTGTTCACGGAACTGGGCCCGCGTTTCGCGACCCGTCCGGGTGGCTACACCCGTATCCTGAAGTTCGGCTTCCGTCAGGGCGACAATGCGCCGATGGCATTGGTCGAGCTGCTGGACCGTCCGGAAGTTGCCGAGGCTGTGGACGCCGAAGCCGCTGAGTAAGATCAGCCGAGGTTTGCCGGTGCGACACGTCGTCGCGCCGGGTGAGCCGAAAGTGCGCCGAATGTCCCTTTCGAGCGCGCATTACAATGAAGCCAGGATTCGCATCCTGGCTTTTTTGTTGTCTGCGCTCGGCTATTTGGCCATGGGAGCGCATCTGTGGAGTTTCCATGTCTGCCGGAACCGATGTGCTGCTGGTGCTGACCAATCTGCCGGATGCCGACAGCGCCGACCGTGTGACCAAAGTCGTGCTCGAATCTCGGCAGGCCGCGTGCGTCAATCGCTTGCCTGCCTGCGCGTCGGCATACTGGTGGAATGGCGCGATCGAACAGGCGACCGAGATTCCGCTGTTGATCAAGACCACGCGTGCGACGTATTCCGCGCTCGAAGCGGTGTTGCGCAAGGCACATCCTTACGAGGTGCCCGAGATCATCGCCGTGCCGGTGACCGCGGGCCTGCCGGCGTATCTTGCGTGGGTGGCCGGCGAGACGCGACCACCTTCTGTTTGAAGTTAGATTGCCGTTGATATGACCTTCTCTTCGTCCCCGCCAATGCGCCGTGTGCTGCAGTTGCTGATGCTGCTGGTCGCCGTGCTGATGCTGCGCGTACCGGTGCACGCTGCTGACGATTTCCTGCCGCCCGAGCAGGCGTTCCGCTTCTCAGCCAAGCAACTCGATGGGCAGACGGTCGAGGTCAAGTTCGCCATTGCCGACGGTTATTACATGTACCGCGAGCGCTTGGCCGTGGTGGCGGACCCCGCAACAGTCACATTCGCGCCGCTTGAACTGCCTGCGGGCAAGATCAAGCACGACGAGAACTTCAACAAGGAGGTCGAGACCTATCGCCATGAGCTCGTCTTCCACGTCAAGGCGCAAGACGCATCGGCGCCGTTCACGTTGGTCGTCACCTCACAAGGCTGTGCGGACCAGGGCCTGTGCTATCCACCGATGAAGAGCCGATTCCAGGTGGAGCCGGCCTCTGTGTCGAGTGTGCCAACGGCACCGGGCGCCGCAGTAGTCAGCGGGGCCGAGTCCTCTTCCGACGACAAGCTCGGCCGCATCGCCAGCACGCTGGGCAGTGGCAACCTCGGGGCAATTGCCTTGCTGTTCTTCGGCTTTGGTTTGCTGCTGACATTCACACCGTGTGTGCTGCCCATGTTGCCGATCATCTCGGCCATCGTGGTGGGCGAGCATGCCACGCGCATGCGTGCTGCGGTGGTGTCCGTGGCATATGTGCTAGGGATGGCGACGGTCTACACGGCGCTTGGCGTGGCGGCGGGCTTGGCGGGGCAGGGGCTTCAGGCTGCGCTGCAGAACCCTTGGGTGTTGGGCGCGTTTGCGTTGCTGATTGCATTGCTGTCGCTGTCGATGTTCGGCTTGTACGAGCTGCAGTTGCCGGCGTCGTGGCATCACCGGTTGACGCAGGCATCCAACAAGCTGAGTGGCGGCCAGATTGCGGGCGCCGCCGTCATGGGGGCATTGTCGGCGCTGATCGTTTCACCGTGCGTGACGGCACCCTTGGCGGGGGCGCTCGCTTACATTGCACAAACCGGCAATGCGGCAACGGGTGGTACAGCGCTGTTTGCCCTGTCCATGGGGATGGGTGTGCCGCTGATTCTGGTGGGCGTGGGTGCCGGCAATCTGCTGCCGCGGTCGGGGCATTGGTTGACCGTCACCAAGGCGATCTTCGGCTTCATTCTGCTGGCCGTGGCCCTGTACATCGTGCAGCCGGTGCTGCCCGCATGGGCTGCAATGGTGGCCTGGGGCGCGCTGCTGATCGGTGCGGCCGTGTTTCTGCGGACGTTCGATTCGCTGCCAGACGGCGCGGGCAACGTGCAGCGTCTGGGCAAGGTGGTGGGCGTGGTACTGGCGCTGGCGGGCGCGGCGCAACTGGTGGGCGTGGCCGCAGGTGGGCGAGATCCGCTGCAACCGTTGGCCGGCGTGCTGCGCGCATCGACCGGTGCATCCGCGCAAGCCGAGGCGCATGGCCTGACCTTCAAGCGCGTGAAGAGCACGGACGAACTCGACGCCGAGGTACGCAACGCCAGTGCGTCGGGTCGCGCGGTGATGCTCGACTTCTACGCCGACTGGTGCGTGAGCTGCAAGGAAATGGAGCGCCTGACCTTCACGGATGCGCGGGTGCGCACGGCGCTCGCCGATGTGGTGCTGCTGCAGGCCGATGTGACGGCCAACAGCGCGGATGACCAGGCGCTGCTCAAGCGCTTTGGCCTGTTTGGCCCGCCCGGCACGATCTTCTTTGATACGCAGGGTCGTGAGGCGCAGGCCCGCGTGGTCGGCTTCGAGCGCGCCGACACCTTCCTCGCCAGTCTGCGCCGCGCTCTCGGTGCAAGCGGCGCAGCACAGACGGCAAAAACTTCTACCTGATCACCCGCGCAGCAAGCGGGCGGCGTCCAGTGCGAAGTACGTCAGGATGCCGTTCGCGCCGGCGCGCTTGAACGCCAGCAACGATTCCAGCACGACCTTGTCGTGATCCAGCCAGCCGTTCTGCGCGGCGGCCTTCAGCATCGCGTATTCCCCGCTGACTTGGTACACGTAGGTCGGGAAGCGGAATTCATCCTTCACGCGGCGCACGATGTCGAGGTACGGCATGCCGGGCTTGACCATCACCATGTCGGCGCCCTCGGCGATGTCGAGCGCCACTTCGCGCAGCGCCTCGTCCGAGTTGGCCGGGTCCATCTGGTAGGTCATCTTGTTGCTCTTGCCCAGGTTGGCCGCCGAACCCACCGCATCGCGGAACGGGCCGTAGAACGCTGAAGCGTACTTGGCCGCGTAGGCCATGATGCGCGTGTAGATGTGGTCGTCGTGCTCCAGCGCCAGGCGGATGGCGCCGATGCGGCCGTCCATCATGTCGGACGGCGCGACGATGTCCACGCCCGCCGCGGCTTGTACCAATGCCTGCGCGGTGAGGATCTCCACCGTCTCTTCGTTCAACACATAGCCGTTGGCATCGAGCACGCCGTCCTGGCCGTGGCTCGTATATGGGTCGAGCGCCACGTCGGTCAGGATACCCAGCTCGGGGAAGCGCGCCTTGAGCGCCTTCACCGCACGTGGGATCAAGCCTTCGGGGTTGGTCGCCTCGATGCCGTCCGGCGTCTTGATCGACGGCTCGATCACGGGAAACAGTGCCAGCACCGGAATGCCCAGCTGCACGCACTGTTCGGCCACGCCCAGCAGCACATCAACCGACACACGTTCGACGCCCGGCATCGACGGCACGGCCTGGCGCACGTTGGTGCCTTCGAGGATGAAGACGGGGTAGATCAGATCGTCGGGGGTGAGGCGCGACTCGCGCATCATGCGGCGGGAGAAATCGTCGCGGCGCATACGGCGCGGGCGATGGTCGGGGAAGCTTGCAGTCATGTCAGCGGACTCTAAGAACACACTGTGAAGTTTGAAAACTTTCGTGGCGATTATCCATCCTATGCACGGACAATGCGCCCGCGACGCTGGTGCAGCGTCCCCCGCGGCTCCTCCCTGACGCGGGTTCCCATCGATGGCTCGATGGGGTCGTTACCCCCGTTGCGCTTTTGGCGACGGGGTTTTTTTTGCCGGTTCGCTTTGCAGCGCGGGCTCCAGGGCTTCGGGCAGACACAGCCAACCTGCGACAATTCGCTGCGCCTCTTCGATGCCGCGGCGCTTCAGGCTGGAGAACAGCTGCACCGTGAGTGACACGTCACCTTCGATCTGCGCGCGGTAATCGGCCAGCACCTTGCGTGCCGCCATCAGCGCGCGCGACGCATCGTTGTTGGTCAGCTTGTCGGCCTTCGTGAGCAGCACGTGGATCGGCTTGCCCGTCGGCAGGAACCACTCGACCATCTGGCAATCGAGGTCGGTGAAGGGGCGGCGCGCGTCCATCATGATGACCAGGCCGGCCAGTTGCTGGCGCGCCTTGACGTAGTCGCCCAGCAGATGGACCCAGTGCGATTTGGTTTCGCCCGGCGCTTCGGCATAGCCGTAGCCGGGCAAGTCGACCAGGAAGCCGAGCGGGTCTTCCGCCTTGGCCGGCATCACGGAGAAATAGTTGATGTGCTGTGTGCGACCGGGCGTCTTACTGGAGAACGCCAACCGCTTCTGGTTGCACAGGATGTTGATTGCGGTGGATTTGCCTGCGTTGGAGCGGCCCGCAAACGCGACTTCCGGCACAGCGGTTGCCGGTAAATCACGCAAATGATTGACGGTGATGAAGAAACGGGCTTGATGCAGGAGCGACATGCGCGGCAGTACCTGTAGACTGCAGTTCAGAACTGCGTGGTTGCTGCGCCGCGAGGTCGCATTGCAGAGGCGTTATTGTACAATATGCCGGTTTACGGACGTCCCCTCCAGATCCGTCGCAGGACCGCCCCGAGGCCCGGGCCGGTCCGTTTTCATGCACGGTTCCGGTACGAGGAGAAGGGGATGCCCGGCGCCGCAGGGTCCGGCATTGGGCGGCGCACGCAGCATTCGAAAACAATCTAAACAAGGTGTGCGAATGAACCGCATCGCGAACGTTCTTGCTGTCGCAGCGCTGTCCCTGGCATCGGCCCTTTCCGTGGCCCACGCTGAAGAACAAAAGATTGCCAAAGCCGATGCTGCACGCGGCGAAACGCTCTTCAACACCGGCGTTCCCGCCAACGGCGTGCCGGCCTGTACGAGCTGCCACGGTGCTGGTGGCAACAGCGCCATGAACGTCAACCCGAAGCTGGCGGGTCAGCACGCCGAGTACATCGAGAAGCAACTCAAGGATTTCAAGGCCAAGACCGACCGTAACTACGCGGTCATGTCGCTGTACGCGGGCGCGCTGTCCGATCAGGACATGAAGGACATCGGCGCGTACCTGGGCAAGCAGGCTGCCTGGAAGCCGGGCTCGGCCAAGAGCAAGGACACCATCGAGCTGGGCCAGAAGCTGTACCGCGGCGGTGACGCCAAGCGCGGCATCGCAGCCTGCGCAGGCTGCCACGGCCCGACCGGTGCCGGTATTCCGGCGCAGTATCCGCGTATCGCAGGTCAGTTCTCTGAATACACCGAGGCGCAATTGGTGGCGTTCCAGAACGGCACGCGCAAGAACAGCGTGCAGATGCATGACCTGGCCAACCGCATGACGACTGAGCAGATCAAGGCGGTGGCCGACTACATCGCCGGCCTGCGCTAATCTGCCGCACCTGACCGTCTGGCAGGCGGTCGCACAATCAACAAGAAGAACAGGGTGGCAATGCGCCTGGCATCGCCGCCCTGTTTTCGTTTCTGAACAGGCTTTCTTCGCATGTCTTCGGTCTCCACTTCCGGCGTCCAGATCCGCTCCCGCCGCCGTGCACTGCGCGAGACGGTCGAGCTGCTGTCGTCGATGCGCTTTGCGATCAGCTTGCTGACCGTCATCGCCATCGCCAGCGTGATCGGCACGGTGCTCAAGCAGAACGAGCCGTACCCGAACTACGTCAACCAGTTCGGGCCGTTCTGGGCGGAGGTGTTCCGCTCGTTGACGCTGCCCACGGTGTACAGCGCGTGGTGGTTCCTGCTGATCCTGGCGTTTCTGGTGGTGTCGACCTCGCTGTGCATCGTGCGCAATGCGCCCAAGATGCTGGCCGACATGCGTACCTGGCGCGAGAACGTGCGCGAGGGCAGTTTGCGCGCGTTCCATCACAAGGACGAGTTCGACGCGCCCGCCGACGCGGCCACCGTCACGGCGCGCTTGGCCGCGCTGGCGCAGAACCGAGGCTTTCGCATCAAGGCGTTTTCGCGCGACGGTGGGGCCACGCTCATCACGGCCAAGGCCGGCGCCGGCAACAAGATCGGCTATATCCTGGCGCATTCGGCCATCGTCATCGTCTGCATCGGCGGGTTGCTCGACGGCGACATGATGATCCGCGCGCAGATGTGGTTTGGCGGCAAGTCGCCCATCAAGGGCAACGCGGTCATCAGCGAGATCGGGCCGGAGCACCGGCTCTCGGTGTCCAACCCGGGCTTCCGGGGCAATGCGTTCGTGCCGGAGGGCTCGACCGTCAGCACTGCGATCCTGAACATCGCCGACGGGGCGCTGATCCAGGACCTGCCGTTCATGATTACGCTCAAGAAGTTCACCGTTGAGCATTATTCGACCGGCATGCCCAAGCTGTTCGCCAGCGATATCGTCGTGACCGACCGCCGCACCGGCAAGCAGGTCGATGCGCGTGTCGAGGTGAACAAGCCGTTCGTGTATGACGGCGTGGCGATCTACCAGTCGAGCTTTGAAGACGGCGGCTCCAAGCTCAAGCTGACCGGCTTCCCGATGGCGGGGGGCGAGGCCAAGACGTTCACGCTGTCCGGCGTGGTTGGCCAAGACACCAAGCTGACCGGCCACGGTGCTGACTACACGGTCGAGTTCACCGATTTCCGCCTGATGAACATCGAGACGGTGACGGACGCCTCCGGCAAGCCCGACGCACGGGGCGTGGGCAAGAAGGGCGGCAATCAGGGGGACGATGCGAGCGGCCTGCGCGCCGAGCTGGGCAACGTCACCAAGATGACGCACGACCGTGACCTGCGCAACGTCGGCCCGTCGGTGCAGTACAAGCTGCGCGATGCAAACGGCCAGGCGCGCGAGTTCAGCAACTACATGCTGCCGGTCACGCTGGATGGGCAATCGGTGTTCCTGGCCGGCATGCGCACGCAGCCGGACGAGCCGTTCCGCTATCTGCGCATTCCGGCGGATGCGCAAGGCACGGTGAACGACTGGATGCGCCTGCGCGCCGCGCTGCAAAACCCGGCGATGCGTGCGGAGGCGGCGCGCCGCTTTGCACTGCTCTCCATGCCCGGCGAGGATCGCGCCGCACTGCGCAGCCAGTTGACCGACAGCGCCCGTCGCGCGCTCGACCTGTTCGCCGGTGCCGCTGCTGACCTGAAAGATGCCCCTGCCGAAGCGCAAGGTGGTTTTACAGCGATCGCCACCTTCCTGCAAAAGTCAGTGCCCGAAGGCGAGCGCGAGAAGGCGGCCGACGTGCTGATGAAGATCATCAACAGCGCGATGTGGGAGCTGTGGCAACTGGCCCGCGCGCAGGATGGCCTGCCCGCGCCTACTGTCGATGCGACGAGCAGCCAGTGGCTGCAGACCGCCATCAACTCGCTGTCGGACAATGTTTTCTACGGCGCACCTGTGTATCTGCAGCTTGCCGACTTCCAGCAGGTGCAGGCCAGCGTGTTCCAGCTCACGCGTGCGCCGGGCAAGAACATCGTGTATCTTGGGTCGCTGCTGCTGGTGCTGGGCGTGTTCTCAATGTTCTACGTAAGGGAGCGCCGCTGGTGGCTGTGGGTCAAGCCGCAATCCGGTCAGACCAACGAACGCACCTCCGGCGCACATGTGCTGACCGCCATGTCGACCATGCGCCGCACGCTCGACTTCGACCGCGAGTTCGAGCGCCTCAAGCAAGATGTTCGCGCCGTGACGGGCGCCCCCGCGATCCCCGGTTCTGCCAGTGCAGCAGACACCGACCCCAAACCAATGAAGTGAGCAGGTGATGGAAGCGACGAATCCTCCCCAAACGACCGTGGCGAGCGCTGATCTGGGTGCACTAGAGCGTGCGTCGTATTTCCGCCGGCTGGGCTGGTTCGACTGGCTGTTTGCCGCGGTGCTGGCTGCCGGCGCTGGTTATGCGTTCTCGCGTTACGGCGCCTACATGGATGGCTACGAGCGCGGCATTCTCGTCGCGGCTGTCCCCGCCTTCGCATGGCTGGGCTGGACGTGGAAGCCGGTGCGGGTGCTGATGATCGGCATTGCCGTGCTGTCGCTGTTCGGCATCTCGCAGTACAGCGGTGCGAACGGCCCCGAGCTCGCTCGCGCTGAGCACGCCTTCTTCCTGAAGTACTTCCTCGCCAGCCAGTCGGCCATCCTGTGGATGAGCGCGCTGATCTTCCTGTCCACGCTGTTCTTCTGGACAGGGTTGGCGCTGCGCTGGGAAGCGGGCAGCTCGATTGGTAGCAAGCTGTGCTGGGCGGCCGTGGTGCTGGGTCTGACTGGCATGCTGGTGCGCTGGTACGAGTCCTACCTGGTGGGGGCGGATATTGGCCACATTCCCATCTCGAACCTCTACGAAGTTTTCATCCTCTTCACGCTGATCACGTCGCTGTTCTACCTGTACTACGAGCAGCGCTACAAGACGCGCGCGCTTGGCCCGTTCGTGATGCTGGTGGTGTCGGCGGCGGTGGGCTTCCTGCTGTGGTACACGGTGTCGCGCGGCGCGCAGGAGATCCAGCCGCTGGTGCCGGCGCTGCAAAGCTGGTGGATGAAGATTCACGTGCCGGCCAACTTCATTGGCTACGGCACGTTTGCGTTGGCTGCCATGGTGGGCGCGGCTTACCTGCTCAAGGAGCACGGCATCCTGGTCGATCGCCTGCCGTCACTCGAAGTGCTGGATGATGTGATGTACAAGGCCATCACCGTCGGCTTTGCGTTCTTCACCATCGCCACAATTCTGGGCGCGCTGTGGGCGGCGGACGCCTGGGGCGGGTACTGGAGCTGGGATCCGAAGGAAACCTGGGCGCTGATCGTCTGGCTGAACTATGCGGCCTGGCTGCATATGCGCCTGATGAAGGGCCTGCGTGGCCGCATGGCGGCGTGGTGGGCGCTGATTGGCCTGCTGGTGACGACCTTCGCCTTCCTGGGCGTGAACATGTTCCTGTCGGGCTTGCACAGCTACGGCGAACTCTAAGTCACAAAAAATCCTCAGCGGACTGGAATAAAGACGCGCCTAGCGTGTTTACTGCTCTGTGAGGGCGCCTCATTTTTCCCCTTCCGGCGCCCCTCCCACCCAAGGAGAACAAGATGAGCCAGTCCGCAGCTTCCCCCCTGTTGTTTAACGCACGCCTGGCATTTGCCGGGGCCGTGGCGCTTGCCGCGTTCGGCTTGGCCGGTTGCAGCAGCATGGGCATGGGGATGTCCACGCCGATGGCCGTGAAGGTGACCAACGGCACGCTCACCGACGCACACGGCATGACGCTGTACACGTTCGATCGTGATGCCGCGGCCGGCAAGAGCGCCTGCAATGGCAAGTGCGCCGACAACTGGCCGGCGCTGGCCGCCAATGATGCCGATCAGCCATCCGGCGACTACACCATCATCACCCGCGACGACGGCAAGAAGCAGTGGGCCTACCACGGCAAGCCGCTGTACCTCTGGAGCAAGGACAAGATGCCTGGCGACCAGACTGGCGATGGCTTCATGAACGTCTGGCACGTGGCCAAACCGTAAGCACCGCCGCCCGACTGCCCGCGCTTCATGACCGACCTTGCCGGCCGCCTGATCGCGCTGACGCCGCGCTTGCGCCGTCACGCCCGCGGCCTGGTGGGTGACGCCACCCGCGCCGACGATCTCGTGCAGGACACGCTGGAACGCGCCTGGCGTTACCGCTGGCGTTTCCAGTTGCGCCCGAGGTTTGGTGCCGCGAGCGGCGAGAGCGACGGGCTGTTCGCGTGGCTGCTGACCATCATGCACCGCCTGCACCTAAACGCCGTGCGCCGGCCGGATCGGATTGAGTTGACCGACACGCTGCCCGACATCCCTGTCGACGAAGACCCCGGTCTGCGCCGTGATCTGCTGCGCGCGCTGGCCTCGCTGCCGGAGGATCAACGCGCCGTGCTGCTACTCGTTGGACTGGAGCAACTCGCCTACAAGGAAGCCGCCGACGTGCTCGGCGTGCCGCTGGGCACGGTGATGTCGCGCCTGTCGCGGGCGCGCGAGCGGATGCGTGTAGCGCTGGAAGGGACGTCCACCGCGCCGGGCGCTTCCGGTGATGGCAGCACTGCGCTGCACCGAGTGAAGTGAGGCCGACCATGTCTGCCGATGTTTCCCACACCGCCATCCACATCGACGAGCTCCATGCTTACGCCGACGGCCGCCTGGCTGCTGCGCGCCGTGCCGCCGTGGAGGCGTACCTTGCCGCGCACCCCGGTGCCGCCGCCGAGGTGGCCGGTTGGCGCAAGACCGATGCGCAGCTCCATCGCGCGCTTGATCCGCTTCTCAACGAACCGGTGCCGCCGCGGCGCATTCCGGCCGCCATTCTGGCCGCTGCGCAGCAACCACCGCGTGCGCGCGGCTTCGGCACGATGCGCGGTTGGAGTGTGCTGGCCCTGGGCGTGGCGTGTCTGGCGATTGGTACCGGCGCGGGCTGGCTAGGCCGGGGTGCGTTTGAGCCGGCCGTGCCGATGCAACGCTTTGCCAACGATGCACTCGTATCGCACGTCGTCTTTGCGCCCGAGTCGAAGCATATGGTGGAGGTGCCGGCTAACGAAGAGGCTCATCTCGTCACATGGCTGTCGCGGCGGCTGGATGCGCAACTGCGCATCCCCGACCTGACGCCGCTCGGCTACCGGCTCATCGGCGGGCGCCAGACCGTATCGGCGGATATGCCCACGGCCATGCTGATGTACGAAGGGCCGGACGGCACGCGCATCTCCGTGCAGTTGCGGCGCATGCCGAACAACCGCGATACCGGCTTCCGTTTGGAGACGCTGACGCCAGGCAACCGTGTGCTGCAGGCGATTCACCCGGCGGTGGATCACCCGCAGCCGATGGCGTTCTACTGGGCGGATCACGGGCTGGGGTTTGCGGTGTCTGGGCCGCTGGCGCGGGCGCAGTTGCTGGAAGTGGCGCAGGCGGTCTTTCGTCAGTACAGCGAGTTCACCGGGGCGCCGCAGGGAAAGGAATAGCGCCACAGAAATTTTTCGCCTTGCGCTGTCAGGTCGGCGGCGCTGGCACGACCAAGGACCATGGGAGCCAGACTCCCGCACAACGAGGACCACTGATCATGCTGATCAAGACCGACCGCTGGCTGCACGGTGACGACATCCCTGCCAGCGAGATCACCCCGCAGCACATCTTCGAGCAGCGCCGCCGCTTCCTGGCCGCTGCCGCCATGGGCGCGGCCGGCGCGACGCTGGCGCCGTGGGCATCGCGCGAGGCTTTCGCCGCCAATGCGCCGCTGGCCAAGCTGGCCGCCAAGTCCAACCCGGCCTACACCACGGTCGAGAAGGCCACGCCGTACGATCAGGTCACGACGTACAACAACTTCTACGAGTTCGGCACCGACAAGTCCGACCCGGCGCGTTATGCCGGCACGCTGCGCCCGCACCCCTGGCAGGTCAGCGTGGAAGGGCTGGTGAAGACGCCCAAGACCTATGACCTGGACGACCTGATGAAGCTCGCGCCGATGGAAGAGCGCGTCTACCGCCTGCGCTGCGTCGAGGGCTGGTCGATGGTGATTCCGTGGGTGGGTTTTCCGCTGGCCGAACTGATCAAGCGGGTGGAGCCGCAGGGCAGCGCCAAGTACATCCAGTTCATCTCGCTGGCCGACAAGCGCCAGATGCCGGGCGTCAGTAGCCCGGTGCTGGAGTGGCCGTACAGCGAGGGCCTGCGCCTGGACGAGGCAATGCACCCGCTGGCGCTGCTCACCTTTGGCCTCTACGGTCAGGTGCTGCCGAACCAGAACGGCGCGCCGGTGCGCGTGGTGCTGCCGTGGAAGTACGGTTTCAAGAGCGCCAAGTCCATCGTGAAGATCCGCTTTGTCGACAAGCAGCCGCCCACCAGCTGGAACATCGCCGCGTCCAACGAATACGGCTTCTACTCCAACGTGAACCCGACCGTGGATCACCCGCGCTGGAGCCAGGCCACCGAGCGCCGCATCGGCGAGGACAAGGGCGGCTTTGGCGGCCTGTTCGCACCCAAGCGCAAGACGCTGATGTTCAACGGCTACGACCAGGTCGCCCCGCTCTACGCGGGCATGGACTTGCGCAAGAACTTCTGAGGACGACATGAAACTGCTGCCGCCCATGCTGTCGCCCAAGCAACTGCGTGTGATGAAGATCGCCGTGTGGCTGGTGGCGCTCGTGCCGTTCCTGCGCATCGTCTTTCTGGGGGCGACTGATCAGTTCGGGGCGAACCCGCTGGAGTTCGTCACGCGCTCGACCGGCACGTGGACGCTGGTGCTGCTGTGCTGCACGCTGGCCATTACGCCACTGCGTCGCATCACCGGCATGAACTGGCTGATCCGCATCCGCCGCATGCTGGGCCTGTACACGTTCTTCTACGGCACGATCCACTTCCTGATCTGGCTGCTGGTCGATCGCGGGCTCGACCCAGCGTCGATGTTGAAGGACATCGTCAAGCGTCCGTTCATCACGGTGGGCTTCGCGGCTTTCGTGCTGATGATTCCGCTGGCGGCGACATCCACCAACGCGATGATCAAGCGCCTGGGCGGCAAGCGCTGGCAGTGGTTGCATCGGTTGGTGTACGTGACAGGCGTGCTGGGCATCCTGCACTACTGGTGGCACAAGTCCGGCAAGCACGACTTTGCGGAGGTGTCGATCTACGCAGCGGTGATGGCGGTGTTGCTGGGGTTGCGCGTTTGGTGGGCATGGCGTGGCGCACGGCAAGGCGCGATGGCGGCCGGCGCAATGCCGGCGCGTGATTGACCGGCGCGGATCGCCAAAGAAAAAGCCTCGCAACTGCGAGGCTTTTTCTTTGCGGTGATGCTGCCTTATGCCGGGAACAGATGCTCGCCGCGGATCTGGTCTTCAAAGCGCTCGCGCTCGCGCGCCAAGTGCACCTTGTCGCCATCCACGATGACTTCCGCCGCACGATTGCGCGTGTTGTAGTTCGAGCTCATCGTGAAGCCATACGCGCCGGCCGATAGGATTGCCAGCAAGTCGCCCGCCTGCACCGCCAGCGAACGATCGCGGCCGAGCCAGTCGCCCGATTCGCACACCGGGCCGACCACGTCGTAGACGACCGGTGCGCTTTCACCTTCGCGCACCGCAACGATGTGGTGATACGCCTCGTACATGGCCGGGCGGGCCAGGTCATTCATCGCCGCATCGACGATGCAGAAGTTCTTGCTGGCACCCGGCTTGAGGTATTCGACACGGGTGAGCAGCAGACCGGCGTTGCCCACCAGCGAGCGGCCCGGCTCGAACAGCACGGTGCGATCGCCAAAGCCGCGTTGCTCCACACGATCCAACAGCGTGCGTGCGAAGGCGGTGATGTCCGGCGGCGTCTCGTCGGTGTAGGTGATGCCCAGGCCGCCGCCCACGTCGATGTGCGACAGGCGGATGCCTTCGGCATCAAGCTTGCTCACCACGTCGAGCACCTTGTCCAGCGCGTCCAGGTATGGCGACACCTCGGTGATCTGCGAGCCGATATGGCAATCGATGCCGACCACATGCAGGTTGGGCATGGCGGCAGCGGCGCGGTAAGTCGGCAGCACTTCGTCAAAAGCCACGCCGAACTTGTTGCCCTTCAGGCCCGTCGAGATGTACGGGTGCGTCTTGGCATCCACGTCCGGGTTGATGCGCAGCGACACAGGCGCAGTCTTGCCCATCGATGCAGCCACATCGTTCAGGCGATGCAGCTCCGGGATCGACTCCACGTTGAAGCACGCCACGCCGACTTCCAGCGCGAAGCGCATATCATCCGCGTTCTTGCCCACGCCCGAGAACACCACCTTCGAGGCCGACACGCCGGTGGCGAGTACGCGCTTGAGTTCGCCGGCCGAGACGATGTCAAAACCGGCGCCCAACTGCGCGAAGATTTGCAGGAGCGCAAGGTTCGAATTGGCCTTGACGGCGTAGTGCACATGCGCGTTGCGACCCTCGCACGCGGCGGCGTAGGCGCGATAGTTGGCTGTGAGCGCAGCGCGCGAATACACGTAGGTGGGCGTGCCGAACTGCGCGGCAATCGCGTCGAGCGCGACACCTTCGATCATCAGGGCGCCGTCCTGGCGGATCAGGGACTCGGACATGGGTGGAGAGCAATCAAGGCGCTGCGTTGCATGAGGCAGGCAGCGCCGGTTGAAAAGAGAAACAGATCAGCGGTTGGCGGGCACCGCGCTGGCGGCGTCTGTCGCAGGTTTGGCGCCAGGCACCGGCGGCTGCGGCACGGCGTTCGGTCCGGCGATGCCAGGGTCGGTTGTCTGGGGTGCAGTCGGTGCCTGGGGCACCTTGGGCATGTACAGCGGCCCGCGAATCCCGCAGCCGGATAGACCTGCGGCCGTCAGGGTCAGGCCGACAGTGGCTACAATGGCGGCGATTCGTGTCATCGGATGGTGGTGCGGAAAAGAGCCACAAGGGTGCAACCTTGCGGCAATCAGAGTCACATGGGGCGAGGCGCCAAACGGTCGAAAAAGGCCGCGATGCCGCGCCCGCGCAAGATTTTGGAGTGTAGCATGCCCCCCCTGACCGAATCGGAGTTCCTGGCGCTGGCCGACGCGGAGCTTTCCCGCATCGAAAGCATCGTCGAGATTGCTGCTGACGAAGCTGACGCCGACATCGAAGTCAGCCGTGTTGGCAACGTGCTGACGCTGGAATTCGACGATGGCTCCAAGATCATCGTCAACAGCCAGGCGCCGATGCAGGAACTGTGGGTGGCCGCACGTGCCGGCGGATTCCACTTCCGCCACACCGACAGCCGCTGGACAGACACCCGCAGCGGCGAAGAACTCTACGTTGCCCTGTCGCGCTATGTCAGTCAGCAGTGCGAAGTGGATGTGACGCTGGCGGCCAACTGACCGCCACGCCCATCCGCCGTGCAAAAGAGAAGCCGCCCCGAAGGGCGGCTTTTTCGTTGGCGATGAAGCTCAGTTACCGCGGAACATGTCGAGAATCTTTTGCTTCTCCTGTTCCGGCGTCGGCGCCAGGCTGCCGCCCGGCTGCGGCTGGTCGCCGCCTGGTGCCGAGGCAGGGCCAGCGGCGCCCGGCATTGCATCGCCCAGACCCACCGAGGCAATGCCCTGACCGTTGGCGTATTCCTCGTAGGCCCAGTCGCCGGCCATTTGCACCACACCTTCGGGCGGCTGGCGATCTGTCTCGGGCTGACCCTTGAGGGCATAGCTCATGTAGTTGATCCAGATCGGCAAGGCCAGGCCGCCGCCGGTTTCGCGGTCACCCAGGCTGCGCGGGTTGTCGTAGCCCATCCAGGCCACGCCGACCAGCTTGGGCGTATAGCCGCAGAACCACGCGTCGAACGAGTCGTTGGTGGTGCCGGTCTTGCCGGCCATGTCGTTGCGGCCCAGCTTGGCCTTGGCCTGATAGCCCGTGCCGTTCGATACCACACTGCGCAGCAGCGAGTCCATGATGAAGTCGTTGCGTGGGTCGATCACGCGCACGGCGTCCTTGGCGGCCGTCATCGGGTGCGTTTGCTGGATGACCGTGCCGCGTGCATCGACCACGCGATCAATGATGTACGGGTTGACGCGGTAGCCCCCGTTGGCGAACACCGAATACGCGCCGGCCATCTGCAGGATCGTCACCGAGCCCGCGCCCAGCGCCATCGGCAGGTAGGCGGGGTGCTTGTCCGCCTCGAAACCGAAGCGCGTGATGTATTGCTGCGCGTACTGCGTACCAATGGTGCGCAGGATCCGCACGGACACGAGGTTCTTCGACTTCTGCAGCGCGCGGCGCATCGTCATCGGGCCGTCGTAGCCGCCGCCGTAGTTCTTCGGCTCCCACACCTGGCCGCCGGTGTCGCCCGTCGGGATCGACAGCGGCGCATCGTTGATCACCGTGGATGGCGAGAAGCCCTTGTCCACCGCCGCCGAGTAGATGAACGGCTTGAAGCTCGAACCCGGCTGGCGCCACGCTTGCGTGACGTGGTTGAACTTGCTGCGGTTGAAGTCAAAACCGCCGACCATCGAATAGATCGCGCCTGTCTGCGGGTCCAGCGAGACAAAGCCCGAGGCCACCTCCGGCAACTGCGTGATCGACCACTTCTGTGTCTTCGTGTCTTGAGTCACGCGAATGACCGCGCCCGCACGCAGCTTGATCTTTGGCTGCGCATTGGCCGACAGCGCAGCCTGTGCGAATTTCAGGCCATCGCCCGCCAGATCGATCGTTTCGCCCGACAGCATCGTCGCGCGCACCAGCTTCGGCGCCACACTCACCACCACGGCCGATTGCAGATCGTCGCTGCTCGGGTGCTCGAGCAGGGCATCGTCGATGGCCTGTTCGCGGTCATCCGCGTCGGCCGGCAGGTCAATGAAGGCCTCGGGGCCGCGGTAGCCGTGACGGCGCTCGTAGTCGAGGATGCCGCGACGCACCGATTGATAGGCCACGTCCTGATCGCCCTTGCGCAGCGTCGTATAGACGTTCAGGCCGCGCGTGTAGGTCTCTTCGCGGTATTGCGCATACATGAGCTGGCGCACCATTTCCGCCACGTACTCGGCGTGCACATCGAATTCATGACCTTCGCTGCGCACCGGCAGTTGCTCGTTGATGGCCTGGGTGTACTGCTCCGGCGTGATGTAGTGCAGGTCGCGCATGCGCTGCAGGATGTACTCCTGGCGCACCTTGGCGCGCTTCGGGTTCACCACCGGGTTGTACGCCGACGGCGCTTTGGGCAGACCGGCCAGCATGGCGGCCTCGGCCAGGGTAATGTCCCTGATGTTCTTGCCAAAATAGATCTGTTCGGCGCTGGCAAAGCCGTACGCGCGCTGGCCGAGGTAGATCTGGTTCATATAAAGCTCGAGGATCTGGTCCTTGCTCAGGCTGGCTTCGATCTTGTACGAGAGCAGCATCTCGTAGATCTTGCGCGTGAACGTCTTCTCGCTCGAGAGGAAGAAGTTGCGCGCCACCTGCATGGTGATAGTCGACGCGCCCTGCGACAGGCCGCCGTGCAGGTTGGCCAAGCCAGCGCGCAGTACGCCAACGAAGTCCACGCCGCCGTGCTCGTAGAAGCGATCGTCCTCGATGGCGAGCACCGCGCGTTTCATCACGTCGGGGATCTGCGCAATCGGCACGAAGCTGCGGCGTTCCTCGCCGAACTCGCCGATCAGGACGTTGTCCGCGGTGTAGACGCGCAGCGGAATCTTCGGCCGGTAATCGGTGATGACGTCGAGCGACGGCAGGTTTGGCGCGGCCACCAGCAGGGCATAACCCACCAGCAGCGCCCCGACGACCCCCATGGCAACGAACAGGCCGAACATCCAGAGGAGCAGACGCGCCCACAGCGGGCGGCGGGCTTTGGGCGGCTTGGGCGAAGCTGGGGTGGTTTGGGCAGTAGCCATTACAGGTGGGCACCGGGGGTGTCAGTCAGCGTGGCGGGGATTATATCTTCGGGACCCATGGGGTCCGCCCGATGAGGGGGTAACAGCGCGTAACGGCTGTCACGACTGCAGCGTGTGCTGCACTCGGGTGGCGTATCCGGCACCGCGTGCGCGCGGATTGTGCGCCTGCGTTAGCCTGATTCAAGGCGGAGAAGAATCCGCCGTTAGAAGTAGACGAAGCGGAAAGCAAGTCAGACGAAAGGGGTATCCCTCGATCGTGGGGTTTTGACAACGCTTTACGAATCGGCACCTGCGAAATGCACTGCGGTCCGCCGGAGCGTTTGCCTGTTCTAAAGGATTTTGTGAGAATCCAGCAGCAAATCCATGCAGGCTATGGCGCACGTTGGACGTGGAGCGGGCGCCAGGGTTCAAAAATATATAAACGGTGGGGTGTCTCTGTGCGACGGGGTTTGTTGTCCGGCCTGCTGCGCCGCAATATCGTCGGGATTGATATCGGGTCTTCCAGCGTCAAAGTGGTGGAGCTATCCGCCAATGGCAAGCAGGGGGATTTCCGTCTCGAGAAATGCGCTAGCGAGCTCATTGAACGCAGTGCCGTCGCGGACGGCAATCTGGTCAATATCGACGCGGTGGGCAGCGCACTCAAGCGCGCCATCGCCAAGGCAGGCATCCGCAGCAAGGATGCGGTACTGGCCATTCCGTCCAGCCTGACGGAATCACAAACCGTCAGCCTGCCCGACAACCTGACCGAAGACGAGCTCTTCGTGCAGGTCGAGAGCGAGGCCAACCGGCTGTTTCCGCCCTCGCAGAACGTCAATTTCGACTATGTCGTGATCGGCCCGTCCGAAACCGAGGGCGGGGTCGGTGTGCGCGTGACGGCAACGGTGTCCGAGCGTGTGACCGAGCGCGTGACCGCTGCCGAGATGGCAGGCCTCAAGCCGATCGTCATGGACGTGGAAGAAAACGCCATCCAGCGCGCCATGACCCACATGCTGGCGGTCAAGCATGACGCCACCGAAACCGAGATGCGCGACATGCCCGTGGTGGCGATGTTTCATCTGGGCGGCGCCCGCTCGCACGCACTGTTCTATCAAGGTTGGAAGGAACTGTACGAGCAACCGCTTTCTGGCTCGGGTGACCAACTCACACAGAGCATCTCGCGCTTGTTCTCGCTCGACCTGCTCAAGGCCGAGGTAAAGAAACGCAAGAACACGCTGCCCGACGAATACCGCAGCCAACTGCTCAAGCCGTCGCTGGAGACGCTGGCGATGGAAATCAGCCAGGCCATCCAGAACTTCATGTCGACCTCGAGCGTTGGCCGGGTCGATGAGATCGTGCTCTCGGGCGGCCATGCATCCCTGCTGGGCGTGCAGACCGCCATTCAGCAGCAGACGCAGATCAACACGACGCTGGCCAACCCGTTTGCCAACATGGGTGCGGCCAAGAACGTCAACGCGCGCTATCTGCAACGCGATCTGCCGGCGTACATCGTCAGCGCGGGCCTGGCCCTGCGCGGGCTGCAATAAGGAGCGGGCGATGGCCAATGAAAGCGCGAATGCCGTGAATGCGCTCCCGAGCGTCAACCTGCTGCCGTATCACGCCGAGCGGCGTGCGGACAAGCGCAAGAAAGTCTTCATGAGCCTAGGCGGCGCGGCCGTCGCGGGCGCCGTGGTGGTGTTTCTGGGCGGCATGGTGATCGATCACCAGACCGAAGAGGCGCAGCGCATCAACGATGTTCTCACGCAGAAGAACGCGGAGATGGACAAGCAGATCGTTGAGGTGAACACGCTCAAGAAAGACATCGAAGACCTGCTACAGCGTCAGCAGGCTGTCGAGAGCCTGCAGAACGAACGCAACCGCCCGGTGCAGTTGCTCGAGGAGCTGGTGCGCCAAGTGCCGGAAGGTGTCTACCTGACCTCGCTCAAGCAGGATGGTGACAAGTTCACGATTTCCGGCGTGGCGCAGTCCAACGAACGCGTGTCGGATCTGCTGCGCAACCTGGGCGCGGTGCCCTGGCTTGACCGTGCTGAACTGGGGGAGTCCGTCGCCACCACGATGACGAACAACCTGAAGGAGCAGCGTCGTCTGTTCAATTTCACCGTCCGTTTCCAGTGGAAGGCTGAGGTGGCAACGCCCGCCAAGCCAGGAGCGGCCGGCGCAGGGGCAGGGAAATAATCATGGCGCTCTCGACCGAAATTTCGCTGGAAGACCTGGTCAGCCAGTTCCGTGGACTGAACCTGAACGAGCCTGAAACGTGGCCGATCGCGCCGCGCATCCTGTTCATGATCCTGGCCGCCGTGCTCGTGATCGTGCTGGGCTGGCAGTTCTACTGGAGTGGCAAGTTCGACGAGCGCGATGCCAAGCGCACCGAGCAAGAGCAACTGAAGTCTGCCTACCAGAGCAAGCTCGCTCAGGTGGTGAACCTCGAGGCACTGCGCAAGCAGAAGGCAGAGGTGGAGCAGCGCGTTGCCAAGCTCGAACTGCAACTGCCCAACAAGACCGAGATGGATGCGCTGCTGGCCGACGTCAACCACGCCGGTATCGCGCGTGGGCTGACATTCGATCTGTTCCGCCCGTCCGCCGCTGTGGTTAAACCGTACTACGCCGAGATCCCCGTCGCCGTGAAGGTGAATGGCCGCTACCACGACATGGCACTGTTTGCTGCCGATGTGGCTGCACTGTCGCGGATCGTCACGCTCCAGAACATCGCACTGACGGGCAACAAAGACGGTGGCATGGTGATGGAAGCGCGCGCAGAAGCGTATCGCGCGCTCGATCCGGACGAGCAGGCTGCTCAGCGCAAGGCCAACGCAGCCGCCAAGGGAGGCGCCAAATGAGGGGCCAGACCATGAGCCGCCGCCGGATGCCGCGCCTCGCGCGTATCGCCCCGCTGTGCCTGGTTGTTGTGCTGGGTGCCTGCGGCGCGAACGCCGATGACGAATTGCAGCAGTGGATGCAGCAGGCGCGCAACAACGTCAGCACAAAGCTGGCACCCCTGCCGGAACCCAAACCTTACGCGCCGCGTGAATACACGACCACCAAGCAGACTGACCCGTTCAGCGTGCAGAAGGTGGCGGAACTTTCGCGCGCGCAAAACGAATCGCCAGAACCGAACCGCCGTCGCGAGCCGCTGGAAGACTATCCGCTGGAAGCCTTCAAGCTGCTCGGGACGATGAAGCGCAATGGCGAAACGGAAGGCGTCGTGTCTGTCGGGGACAAGACGCAACACGTGCATGTGGGGCAGTACATCGGACAAAACTATGGTCGTATCGTCCGCATCGGCGATCAGGAACTCACCCTGCGAGAGCTGGTGCGCGAAGGCACGACCGAATGGAAAGAAAAAATGACTACCCTGAAAGTTCAGGAGGGCGCGCAATGACGATGCGTCTTGTGAAGGGAGGCCTGGCGCAGGCAGCCCGAGTGGCCCGGGGGGGCGCAGCTGCATGGCTTTCGCTGTGCATGTTCATGGTGGCGGGTCAGGCGCTCGCGCAGCAGGCCCCCGTCGCCGGCAATGTCATCGAAAAGGTGGAGCAGGCCACGGCCGGTGAGTCCACCGTCGTGACGGTCACCCTGAAGGACGCACCCGCACAGAAGCCGGTGGAGTTCAGCACGCAGCAGCCTGCGCGCATCGCCATCGACTTCTTTGGCGCGAGCTTCGCCCAAGGGCGCGCTAACTATCAATATGGCGGCAAGCTGCTGCGCTCGGCCAACGTTGTGCAGATCGGCGACCGCACGCGTGTCGTGCTCGACCTGGCGCGCCAGACGCAATACAAGTCGGAAGTGCGTGGTAACCAGTACGTGCTGACGCTGGAAGCGGCGCCGGTGGCGGCTGCAGTGGCTGCGCCGACTTTCTCCGCCCCGACACCCGTAGCGGGCGCTGTGCGCCCGGCCGTGCGCAACGTTGATTTCCGTCGTGGTGAGGATCTCGCTGGCCGTGTGGTGGTGGACCTGTCGACCGCCAACTCTGCGATCAACATTGCCCAGCAAGGTCAGAACCTTGTGGTCGACTTTGTTGGCGCGACACTGCCGCAATCACTGCGTCGTCGCTATGACGTGAGCGATTTCGGTACGCCGGTGCAGGCTATGCGCGCCACCGATACAGGTACCGGTGCCCGCTTGGTGATTGAGCCGCGTGGCAACTGGCAATACAGCTCGTACCAGACCGATACGCAGTTCGTGGTGGAAGTGCGCCCGACCAAGGAAGATCCGAACAAGCTGATCTCCGGCCCCGGCTACCGCGGTGAGCGCCTGTCGCTGAACTTCCAGAACATTGACGTGCGCTCGCTGCTGCAGGTCTTTGCGGACTTCACCAACCTGAACATCGTCACCAGCGACAGCGTGACGGGCACCCTGTCCCTGCGTCTGAAAGACGTGCCGTGGGACCAGGCGCTGCAGATCGTGCTGGACTCCAAGGGCCTGGCCTCGCGTCGCAATGGCAACGTGCTGTGGGTTGCGCCGCGTGGTGAGCTGGCGACGAAGGAAAAGGCCGAGTTGGAGTCGCAGCAGCAAGTGACTGAACTGGAGCCGCTGCGCAGCCAAGTGTTCCGCCTGAACTATCAGCGTGCGGATGATGTGCGCAACATGCTGCTGGGTACGGGGGCGGGGGCTGCCGGCGGTGCAGCAGGCGGTACTGCGTCTCGGATTCTCTCCAAGCGCGGCTCGCTGACTTCGGATGCGCGCACCAATCAGCTGTTTGTGTCGGACATTCCGAGCAAGCTGGAAGAGGTCCAAGCGTTCCTGCTGAAGATCGACATCCCGGTTCGCCAGGTGATGATCGAGGCACGTATTGTCGAGGCTGACGACACGTTCAGCCGCAATCTGGGTGCCAAGCTGGGTTTTGCTTCCAAGACCAACGGTGCAGGCTACGGCAACACCTATACCAACGTGGTGTCGCCGGTGACGCAGGGCGCCACGTGGGATAACAGCCCGGCCATCAGCTTTCCGGCCAACGGCATCAACGGCGTGAACGCCGCCAGCGTGGCCGTAAGCCTGTTCAATGCCGGTGCGGGCCGCTTCTTGGCATTGGAGCTCTCCGCGCTGGAAGCCGATGGCCGTGGCAAGATCATCTCCAGCCCGCGTGTTGTCACCGCTGACAACATCAAGGCGCTGATCGAGCAGGGTACTGAGATCCCGTATCAGCAGGCGACGTCTTCCGGTGCGACCTCGGTGTCGTTCAAGAAGGCCAACCTGAAGCTGGAAGTGACCCCGAAGATCACGCCGGACGGCAATGTGTTCCTGGACGTTGATGTGAACAAGGACAGTGTGGGTATCCAGACCACCAACGGCTTCGCCATTGACACCAAGCACGTGCAGACGCAGGTGCTGGTGGAGAACGGCGGCACGGTCGTGATCGGCGGGATCTTCACGCAGAACGAGCGGACCGACATCAACAAGGTGCCGTTGCTGGGCGATATCCCGGTGGTGGGCAACCTGTTCAAGAGCACCAACAAAATTAACAACCGCACCGAGTTGCTGGTGTTCCTGACACCGCGCGTGGTGTCAGACCAACTGTCGCTGAAGTAATCGGCAGCTCGGCGTCGCGAGCCGCAAAGCCCGGCCTCCTCACGGAGCGCCGGGCTTTTTTGTGTTCTGCAGCCGGGTTTGCGCTGGATGATGGGCAAATGCCACTACAATCAGGCTCAAATTCCTGATTTCACGCGATTTTGTCAGTTTCCAACGTTTTTTTCGTCGGCCTGATGGGCGCCGGTAAGACGACGGTCGGCCGTGCGGTGGCGCGCCGGCTCGATCTGCCGTTTTTCGACTCCGACCACGAGATCGAAACGCGTTGTGGCGTACGTGTTCCCATCATCTTCGAGCATGAAGGCGAGGTGGGCTTTCGCGATCGCGAGACCCATGTGATCGACGAGTTGACTGCGCGCAGCGGCGTGGTCGTCGCGACGGGCGGTGGTGCCGTGCTGCGGCCCGAGAATCGCGCCTTCCTGCGCGAGCGTGGCACCGTCATCTACCTGCGCGCCAATCCGCACGACTTGTATCTGCGCACGCGGCACGACAAGAACCGGCCGCTGCTGCAGACAGAAAACCCGCGCGCCAGGCTTGAAGAACTGCACGCGATTCGCGATCCTCTGTACCGCGAGGTGGCACACTTTGTCATCGAGACCGGCAAGCCCACCGTCGCCCAGCTTGTTAATATGGTGCTGATGCAACTTGAGGTGGCCGGCATCGTGGCGCCGCCAGCGGATTCCTCCACCTCCTCGCAAGTCTCCCCTCAGTCATGATTACCGTCGATGTCGACCTCGGCGATCGCGCCTATCCGATCCATATCGGCTCGGGGCTGATCTCCCAGGCAGCGCTGTTTGCCCCCCATATTCGCGGCGCGCGCGCCGTGATCGTCACCAACGAGACCGTTGCACCGCTGTATGCCGCCAAGGTTGAAGCGGCTGTCCGTTCGCTCGGCAAGGCTGTCGATACGGTTGTGCTGCCCGATGGCGAGTCGTTCAAGAAGTGGGAAACGCTCAACCGCATTTTTGATGCGCTGCTGACGGCGGGCGCCGACCGCAAGACCACACTCATTGCCTTGGGTGGTGGCGTGATTGGTGATATGACCGGCTTTGCTGCCGCTTGCTATATGCGCGGCGTGCCGTTCATCCAGGTGCCGACGACGCTGCTGTCGCAGGTGGACTCCTCCGTGGGTGGCAAGACGGGGATCAACCACCCGCTGGGCAAGAACATGATCGGCGCATTTCACCAGCCGCAGGCGGTGCTGGCCGACATCGACACGCTGCGCACGCTGCCTGCACGTGAACTGGCCGCCGGCATGGCCGAAGTCATCAAGCACGGCGCGATTGCCGATGCCGATTACTTTGCCTGGATCGAGCAGAACATCACCGGCCTCAACAGCTGCGACACCGGCCTGATGGCCGAAGCCGTGCGCGGCTCGGTACGCATCAAGGCATCTGTGGTGGCGCAGGACGAGCGCGAAACCGGCCTGCGTGCCACGCTCAATTTCGGCCACACCTTCGGGCACGCCATCGAGGCCGGCCTGGGTTACGGCGAGTGGCTGCATGGCGAGGCCGTCGGCTGCGGCATGGTGATGGCGGCCGATCTGTCGCATCGCCTGGGCTTTATCGATATCGACACACGCAACCGCATCACTGCGCTCACGCGGGCGGCCAACCTGCCAACCGTGGCGCCGGATCTGGGCATCGATCGTTTCATTGAGCTAATGCGCGTCGACAAGAAAGCCGAAGCCGGCGAGATCAAGTTCGTGCTGCTGCGCAAGCTGGGCCAGGCGTTCGTGACCACCGTGCCCGACAGCGACTTGCGCGCTACCCTGCAGCATGCGGTGCTGCACCCACCCACCGAGGCGCCCGTCGCCTGACGCCAGAAGAGATGGCCCGATGAACGATCGACTCGATTTGCCGCCCGCGCCGTTCGATCTCGAGGGCCATCTCGCTCCCTACGCCGCGCATGCGGCGCAGACGCGCGGCCGTATCCACGTGGAGCCGCCCTCCACCTCGCGCACCGAGTTCCAGCGCGACCGCGATCGCATCATCCACAGCACCGCCTTTCGCCGGCTCGAGTACAAGACGCAGGTCTTCGTGAACCACGAGGGCGACCTGTTCCGCACGCGTCTGACGCACAGCCTCGAAGTCGCACAGATTGCCCGCTCGATTGCCCGTAGCCTGCGGTTGAACGAAGATTTGGTTGAAGCGATTTCGCTCGCGCACGACCTGGGCCACACGCCGTTCGGGCACGCCGGGCAGGATGCGCTCAACGATTGCATGAAGCCGTACGGCGGCTTTGAGCACAACCTGCAGAGCCTGTTGGTGGTGGATCGACTGGAGGAGCGTTACGGCGGTTTCGACGGTCTGAACCTGACGTTCGAGACGCGTGAGGGCATCCTCAAACATTGCTCGCGCAACAACGCCGCCACGCTGGGCGATCTGGGGCGGCGTTTTCTCGAAGGGCGGCAGCCTTCGCTGGAGGCGCAGCTGGCCAACCTCGCGGATGAGGTTGCGTACAACAACCACGATATCGATGATGGCCTGCGCTCCGGCCTGATCACCCTAGAGCAACTGGAAGACGTGCCGCTATGGGCGATCCAACGCCGCGAGGCGGAGGCGGCGTTTCCGAATGCGGGTGGCCGGCGCCTGATCAACGAGACGATCCGCCGGATCATCAATGCGCTGATCGTCGATCTGATTGCCTCGACGCGCGCGGGCATCGCCGGGGTTGCGCCGCAAAATATCGATGACGTGCGTGCGGCGCCCGCACTCGTGGCGTTCTCTGAACCGATGCGTGAAGAGGCGCGCGTGCTCAAGCGCTTCCTGTTCGACAACCTCTACCGCCACTATCTCGTGATGCGCATGGCCGCCAAGGCACGTCGCATCATCGATGACCTGTTTGGCGCGTTCCTGGATGATCCGCGTCTGCTGCCGCCGCAGTATCAGGCCAAAGCCCACCCCGAGGAGCAGCCGCGCTGGATCGCGCATTACATCGCCGGCATGACGGATCGGTATGCCATCAAAGAGCATCGGCGCATCTTTGCGGTCGATGCCGCCTGAACCCGATATCGGACAATTCTGACTGACGGGGCTTTAGACGGTGCCTAGGATGACAGCCAATCTGTCATCCAGCTTATCTTATGCGCCGCCTCCTTTTGCCGTTGCTGATCGCCTCGGCGTTCAACGCTCATGCCGCCAGCCCGGCGGATCATTTCGATTACCAGCACCAGGCCGAATGGCACGCAGTGCACGATGCATTTCAGTCGCCCATCAACATCCATACCGCTGATGCGGTGGCCGTGGATGAAGATGAGCCCGATGCCGTGCAACCGCACTACGGTACGCTTGCCGGCATGGTTGTCGATACGGGCCACGCCCTGCAGGTGAACGTGCCCGGTGGTGATGCGAAGATTCGCGGGCGTCGCTTCATGTTGCGCCAGTTCCACTTCCACGCGCACAGCGAGCACACCATCGACGGCAAGTCGTTTCCGGCCGAGGTGCACCTCGTGCATGTGGCCAAGGATGGTCGCATGGCGGTGATCGGCGTGATGCTGGAAGAGGGTGCTGCTAACCCCGCGCTCGACGCCGTTCTCAAGGCTGCGCGCAAGGGAGCGGCGCACGAAGTGCCTGCTGTCGCCCCGGCTGATCTGCTGCCCAAGAGTGACGCCTACTATCACTACCTCGGCTCGCTCACCACGCCGCCGCTGACCGAGAACGTCGAGTGGTATGTGCTGAAGCAACCGATTACGGCGTCGCGTGCACAGCTTGACGCGCTACGCGGCTTCTACGCCGATAACTTCCGTACGCCTCAGCCGCTTGACGGTCGCATCGTCACGCAGTTCGATCCGGCACCGCTCAAAAGGTAAGCGCCCAAAAAAAATGCCCGGCCGCCCCAACGCATGCCGGGCCGAACGCGCCAACCACCGTCGACGAGCGCCCCCGCCGTCGACGACCCCTGCGGCACGTCGGAAAAGTCGATCAGAAGAAGGTCTGTTCGCTGATCGTCTCCCTCAAAGTTAAAAGCGGTAGCCCAGGCCGATACCCAGCAGCCACGGGTCGACCTTGACCTTGCTGATGGTCTGGCCGGCCATCTTCACGTCGGCGCTGATCCAGGTCTTCTTCAGGTCCATGTTGAAGTAGATGCGATCGGTCAGGCGGTAGTCGAAACCCACCTGCAGCGCGGGGCCGAAGCTGTTCTTGCTCAAGTCCAGCTGGCCGACTCCCGGCACCTGCAGGTTCACGTTCGAGATGCGTGTGTAGTTGATACCGGCGCCCACGTACGGCTTGAAACGCGATTCCGGCGTGAAGTGGTATTGCAGCGTCAGGATTGGCGGCAGGTGGCGGAAGTCGCCAATCTTGGTCGGGCCACCCAGCGCGCTCTTCATGACCGTCACGTCCTGTTGTTGCGGATAGGTCAGGATCAGCTCGGCCGCGATGTGCGGCGTGAAGAAGTACGAGACGTCCAGCTCGGGGAACGCCTTGTTGTTGATCTGGATGGCGTCGGCCGGAATGGCCAGTGCGTTCACCGGGTCGGATTTATTGGCGGCCATCAGGTTGACGGCGCGCAGGCGCACCATCCAGTTGCCGGTGGCCGGCGCCAGGTCGGTGCTCTGCGCAAACGCGGTTGGGCTGAAGATGCCAGCAAGGGCACCGGTAATTGCCGCAGCTGTGGCGAGGCGTGCAAAAGCCATGAAACGCTCCCTCTCGATATCGTCTTGTGAATGTGACGGGAGCCAGTCTCGCGGCAATGCGGGCGGGTCGATTTGCGCGGGATCAATTCGAGGCGCGGGCCGAAGCTCCCGCGCTTCGCGGTTTGATATCGGGCAAATCCGGCCGCGAATGTGGGCGATTCTCGTTGCGCTCGGGCGACAGCCGAAACGCAACCGTTTGCCCTGTGAAAAATTGGGGACAGATTCGGCGCTATCACGCTAGGATGTGCGCTTTCTCTGCCCGCTTTTTCCGTCATGGCACGCCTGCCTCGCCTTAGCCCGATCGATGTTCCCGTGCACGTGTTGCAGCGCGGCAACAATCGCCAGGCCGTTTTTCGCACGGACGAGGACTATGCCTTCTACCTCGACACGTTGCGCATGGCTGCGCGCGAGCACGATTTCGCCATCCACGCCTTCTCACTGATGCCCAATCACGTGCACCTGGTGGGCACGCCCAAGGTGGTAGATAGCCTGTCGCGCACGCTGCAAGCCGTGGGGCGACGCTATACGCGCTACTTCAATGGCGCGGCCGACCGCAGCGGCACGCTGTGGGAGGGGCGCTTCCGCTCGACCGTGCTGGACCCGGCCGAGTGGGTGCTGCCAATGCTGCTGTACGTGGAGTCCAATGCAGTACGAGGTGGTCTCGTCACCACGCCGGACGACGACCGGTGGAGCACGTATCGCCACCACGTTGGCATCCAGTCGATTCCGTGGGTGAGTGACCACTATTGCTATTGGCGCCTTGGCAACACACCTTTCGAGCGCCAGTCACGCTATCGGACGCTCTGGCACGAGGGGCTCGGCTCCGATCAACTCGCGCAGATCCGGCAGCACGTGCATAGCGGCTGGCCGCTGGGCGGCGAGGCTTTCCTGACCACCCTGGCGCGTTCAGGTGGTCGCCGTGTCGCGCCGCTGCCCAAAGGCCGTCCGCCGCGTAAAACCGCAGAGGTGGGAGCAGAGGACGCCGCCCCCGTGGAATAGCCGGGCGCCAAGGTGGTCGGTGCAGGGCGCACCAATCCGCACCAAATTAACCTGTCCCCATTTATTAACCCGCACCGATGGTGTGCATTTATTAATTTACTCCGACCCCATTTAAAAACTTTTGCCTGTTACGAATCGCTCTTTTATATTCGTTCCACCCCGCATTCATGGTGCGGCGCGCCATTGTTATCTGTCTACGCCCTGCACCCATGTGAGGGCCAAGGTGTGGACTCCTCGGCGCGCTGTACCCACAACATCGGAAGATCGCCGTGGAACAACATTCTTTCCCTACCCAGCCGTCGGCCCAGGGTCTGTACGACCCGACCAATGAACACGACGCTTGCGGCGTCGGCTTCGTCGCTCACATCAAGGGCAAGAAGAGCCACGAGATCGTCCAGCAAGGCTTGCGTATCCTGCACAACCTCGACCACCGGGGCGCCGTCGGCGCTGACCCGCTGATGGGCGACGGCGCGGGCATCCTGCTGCAGATTCCCGATCAGTTCTTCCGCGAAGAGATGGCCAAGCAGGGCATCAACCTGCCGCCGGCCGGCGAATACGGCGTCGGTATGATCTTCCTGCCAAAGGAACACGCTTCGCGCCTCGCTTGCGAACAGGAGCTGGAGCGCACCGTGCGCCTGGAAGGCCAGGTCGTGCTGGGCTGGCGCGATGTGCCGGTCGACAAGACCATGCCGATGTCGCCCACGGTGCAGAAGACCGAGCCGGTGATCCGCCAGATCTTCATCGGGCGCGGCCGCGACATCATGACCACCGACGCGCTGGAGCGGAAGCTGTACGTGATCCGCAAGACCGCCAGCCACGCCATCCAGGCGCTCAAGCTCAAGCACGGCAAGGAATACTTTGTGCCGTCGATGTCGGCGCGCACGATCGTCTACAAGGGCCTGCTGCTGTGCGAGCAGGTCGGCCGCTACTACCAGGATTTGGCTGACCCGCGCACGGTCTCGGCGCTGGCGCTGGTGCACCAGCGTTTCTCGACCAACACCTTCCCGGCCTGGGAACTGGCGCACCCGTACCGCATGGTCGCCCACAACGGCGAAATCAACACCGTCAAGGGCAACGTCAACTGGATCAACGCCCGCACGGGCGGCATCTCGTCGCCGGTGCTGGGTGACGACCTGCCCAAGCTGTGGCCGCTGATCTATCCGGGCCAATCGGATACGGCATCGTTCGACAACTGCCTCGAACTGCTGACGATGGCCGGCTACCCGCTGGCCCAGGCGATGATGATGATGATTCCGGAAGCGTGGGAACAGCACACGCTGATGGACGACAACCGTCGCGCCTTCTACGAATACCACGCCGCGATGATGGAGCCGTGGGACGGCCCCGCCGCCATCTGCTTTACCGACGGCCGCCAGATCGGCGCAACGCTCGACCGTAACGGCCTGCGTCCGGCGCGCTACTACGTGACCGACGACGACATGGTCGTGATGGCGTCGGAAGCCGGCGTGCTGCCGATCCCTGAGTCGCGCATCGTCAAGAAGTGGCGCCTGCAGCCGGGCAAGATGTTCCTGATCGACATGGAGCAGGGCCGCATCATCGACGACAAGGAGCTCAAGGACAACCTGGCCAACGCCAAGCCGTACAAGAGCTGGATCGACGCCGTGCGCATCAAGCTCGACGAGCTGGAAGCCAAGCCGGAAGACGTGGCTGCCGAAACCAAGCCGGCCGCCAAGCTGCTCGATCGCCAGCAGTCGTTCGGCTACACGCAGGAAGACGTCAAGTTCTTGATGGCGCCGATGGCCGCCAACGGTGAAGAAGCCGCCGGCTCCATGGGCAACGACAGCCCGCTGGCTGTCCTGTCCTCCAAGAACAAGACGCTCTACAACTACTTCAAGCAGCTGTTCGCGCAGGTCACGAACCCGCCGATCGACCCGATCCGCGAAAACGTGGTGATGTCGCTCGTCTCGTTTATCGGGCCGAAGCCGAACCTGCTCGAGCTGAACAACATCAACCCGCCGATGCGCCTTGAAGTGAGCCAGCCCGTGCTGGACTTCAAGGACATGGCGAAGATCCGCAACATCGAGCACTACACCGGCGGCAAGTTCATGGCTTACGAGCTGAACATCTGCTACCCGGTGGCGTGGGGCAAGGAAGGCATCGAAGCACGCCTGGCCTCGCTGTGCGCCGAGGCGGTCGATGCCGTCAAGTCGGGCTACAACATCCTGATCGTGTCGGACCGCGCCGTGGACGAAAAGCAGGCTGCTATTCCGGCGCTGCTGGCCACGTCCGCCATCCACCATCACCTGGTGGAGAAGGGCCTGCGCACGAGCACGGGTCTGGTCGTCGAAACGGGTTCGGCCCGCGAAGTGCACCACTTCGCCCTGCTGGCTGGCTACGGCGCCGAAGCCGTGCACCCGTACCTGGCGATGGAAACGCTGGCCGAGCTGGCCCCGGGCCTGGGCGTGACGGCCGAGAAGGCGGTCTACAACTTCACCAAGGCGATCGGCAAGGGTCTGCACAAGGTGATGTCGAAGATGGGCATCTCGACGTACATGTCGTACACCGGCGCGCAGATCTTCGAAGCGATCGGCCTGTCGCGTGAACTGGTGGACAAGTACTTCCACGGCACCGCATCGAACGTGGGCGGCATCGGTATTTTCGAAGTGGCGGAGGAAGCGCTGCGCCTGCACCGCGACGCCTTTGGCGATGCGCCGGTGCTGGCCAACATGCTCGATGCCGGCGGCGAATACGCCTACCGCGTCCGCGGCGAAGAGCACATGTGGACCCCGGATTCGATCGCCAAGCTGCAGCACGCCACGCGCGCGAATTCGTACCAGACGTACAAGGAATACGCCAACCTGATCAACGACCAGAGCAAGCGCCACATGACGCTGCGCGGCCTGTTCGAGTTTAAGGTGGACCCGGCGCGCGCCATTCCGCTGGAAGAAGTGGAATCGGCCAAGGAGATCGTCAAGCGTTTCGCGACCGGTGCGATGTCGCTGGGCTCGATTTCGACCGAGGCACATACCACGCTGGCCGTGGCGATGAACCGCATCGGCGGCAAGTCGAACACGGGTGAAGGCGGTGAAGACGAGCGCCGCTATCGCAACGAGCTGCGCGGCATTCCCATCAAGCAGGGCACCAAGCTGTCGGACGTGATCGGCCGCGAAGTGGTCGAGCGCGATCTGGAACTGCAAGAGGGCGATTCGCTGCGCTCGAAGATCAAGCAGGTGGCCTCGGGTCGCTTTGGCGTGACGGCCGAGTACCTGGCCTCCGCTGACCAGATCCAGATCAAGATGGCCCAGGGTGCCAAGCCCGGTGAAGGCGGTCAGCTGCCCGGCCACAAGGTCACGGACTACATCGGCAAGCTGCGTTACGCCGTGCCGGGCGTGGGCCTGATCTCGCCGCCGCCGCACCACGACATCTATTCGATTGAAGATCTGGCGCAGCTCATCCACGACCTGAAGAACGTGAACCCGCGTTCGGACGTGTCGGTCAAGCTGGTGTCGGAAGTGGGCGTGGGCACGGTGGCTGCGGGTGTCGCCAAGGCCAAGGCTGATCACGTGGTGATCGCTGGTCATGACGGCGGCACGGGTGCTTCGCCGTGGTCGTCGATCAAGCATGCCGGTACACCGTGGGAACTGGGCCTGGCCGAGACGCAGCAGACGCTGATGCTCAACGGCCTGCGCAACCGCATCCGCGTGCAGGCTGATGGCCAGATGAAGACCGGCCGCGACGTCGTGATCGGCGCGCTGCTGGGCGCAGACGAATTCGGCTTCGCCACCGCACCGCTGGTGGTCGAGGGCTGCATCATGATGCGCAAGTGCCACCTGAACACCTGCCCGGTGGGCGTGGCGACGCAGGATCCGGTGCTGCGCAAGAAGTTCTCGGGCAAGCCCGAGCACGTGGTGAACTACTTCTTCTTCGTGGCCGAAGAAGTGCGCGAGATCATGGCGCAGCTGGGTATCCGCTCGTTCAACGAGCTGATCGGCCGCGCGGATCTGCTGGACACCAAGGCCGGCATCGAACACTGGAAGGCACGCGGTCTGGACTTCGCGCGCATCTTCTACCAGCCGGCCAAGAAGGAAGGCGAGCCGTGCTACCAGGTCGACGTGCAAGACCACGGCCTGGATCGCGCGCTGGATCACCAGCTCATCGAGAAGGCCAAGGCAGCGCTGGAGAAGGGCGAGCGTGTCTCGTTCATCCAGCCGGTGCGCAACGTCAACCGTACCGTGGGCGCGATGCTTTCGGGCGAAGTGGCCAAGCGCTACGGCCACGAAGGTCTGCCGGATGATTCGATCCATGTGCAGATGCAGGGCACGGCCGGGCAGTCGTTCGCGGCGTTCCTGGCGCACGGCATCACGCTGGACCTGGTGGGCGACGGCAACGACTACGTGGGCAAGGGCCTGTCGGGCGGTCGCGTGATCGTGCGTCCGCCGCATGAGTTCCGCGGCGAGCCGACCAACAACATCATCGTCGGCAACACCGTGCTGTACGGCGCGCTGGCGGGTGAGGCGTTCTTCAACGGCGTGGCCGGCGAGCGCTTCGCGGTGCGTAACTCCGGTGCCACCACGGTGGTGGAAGGCACGGGCGATCACGGCTGCGAATACATGACCGGCGGCACCGTCGTCGTGCTGGGCGCGACCGGCCGTAACTTTGCGGCAGGTATGTCGGGCGGCGTGGCTTACGTCTATGACGAAGACGGCCTGTTCGACAAGCGCTGCAACACCGCGCAGGTCGCGCTGGAATCCGTGCTGTCGGCGGCGGACCAGGAGAAGGCGCATACGCAGGCGACCTGGCACAAGGTGGGCGGCGAGCGCGTGCTCGACGAGCAACTGCTCAAGGCGCTGGTGGAAAAGCACTTCCGCTACACCGGCTCCGAGCGTGCCAAGGAGTTGCTGGCCGACTGGAGCAACGCACGCCGCCGCTTCGTCAAGGTCTTCCCGACCGAGTACAAGCGCGCACTGACTGAGATGTACGAGCGCGAACAGGAAGCCGCCCGCGAGCAGATCGCGGCCTGATTCCAAGCGACTTGGCGAATGGTTGGTCTTCGTGACCAGCCATTCGCCACCACCGAATACAACGCAACCTCACAAGATAGGCTCGACCGCCTGAACAGCACGGCTGTGCCGGCAAGGTCGAGACAGGAAGGACACCATGGGCAAGGCGACCGGTTTTCTCGAATTTCCCCGCCAGAACGAGGGATACGAAGCGCCCGAAGCGCGCGTGAAGCACTACAAGGAATTCGTGTTCGCACTGGCGGACAACGAAGCCAAGATCCAGGGCGCACGCTGCATGGACTGCGGCATTCCGTTCTGCAACAACGGCTGCCCGGTCAACAACATCATCCCGGACTTCAATGACTTGGTGTATCGCCAGGACTGGAAGACCGCGATCGAGGTGCTGCACTCGACCAACAACTTCCCCGAGTTCACGGGCCGCATCTGCCCGGCACCGTGCGAAGCGGCTTGCACGCTGGGCATCAATGAACTGCCGGTCGGCATCAAGTCGATCGAGCACGCCATCATCGACAAGGCTTGGGAAGAAGGCTGGGTCGCACCGCAAGTGCCCAAGCACAAGACCGGCAAGACCGTGGCCGTGGTCGGTTCGGGCCCCGCTGGCATGGCTGCCGCGCAGCAACTGGCACGCGCCGGTCACGACGTGACGCTGTTCGAAAAGAATGACCGCATCGGCGGCCTGCTGCGTTACGGCATCCCCGACTTCAAGCTGGAGAAGGCACAGATCGATCGCCGCATGCAGCAGATGGAAGCCGAAGGCGTGACGTTCCGCACCGGCGTGATGGTGGGCGACAAGACCGTGCCGGCCGGCATCGTCAATGACGCACGCGAAGTTATCTCCGCCGACGACATCCTCAAGCAGTTCGATGCCGTGGTGCTGACGGGCGGTTCGGAAGTGCCGCGCGATCTGCCGGTGCCGGGCCGCGATTTGGATGGCGTGCACTACGCGCTCGAATTCCTGATCCCGCAGAACAAGGAAGTGGCCGGCGATGCGCCGAACCCGATCCGCGCGGATGGCAAGCACGTCATCGTGATCGGTGGTGGTGACACGGGTTCGGACTGCGTGGGCACGTCCAACCGCCATGGCGCCGCATCGGTCACGCAGTTCGAGCTGCTGCCGCGTCCGCCGGAAGAAGAGAACAAGCCGCTGGTGTGGCCGTACTGGCCGATCAAGATGCGCACGTCGTCGTCGCACGACGAAGGTTGCGAGCGCGATTGGTCGGTCGCCACCAAGGAACTCATTGGTGAGAACGGCCGCGTGACCGGCCTTAAGGCCGTTCGCCTGGAGTGGAAGGACGGCAAGATGAGCGAAGTCGAAGGCAGCGAGTTCACGCTCAAGGCCGACCTCGTGCTGCTGGCAATGGGCTTTACCAACCCGGTCGGCGGTGTGCTGGATGCGTTTGGCGTGACCAAGGATGCGCGCAACAATGCACGCGCCGCCACCGAAGGTGACAACGCCTACGCCACCAACGTGCCGAAGGTGTTTGCCGCCGGTGACGTGCGCCGCGGCCAGTCGCTGGTCGTGTGGGCCATCCGCGAAGGCCGTCAGGCTGCTCGCTCGGTGGACGCGTTTCTCATGGGCCATACGGAACTGCCGCGCTGACCACGCGGTTGACCGTTTGACTCAGGGCCCGCTTCGGCGGGCCTTTTTCTTTGCGGCGCGCGAGTTGCGTTGTGACAGGGCCGTTATGCCTCATGGTTTACATCGACATGGTTTACCGGGGTTCAGCGCGGCAGGGCGGATTTCTAGAATGAAATGCCCCCCGACCTCCAAGCCACGATGCGAGCCTGCGACAGCAACTTGCGCGCAGATGTGCCCGATACGCCCGACCCGCGGCGACGCCGGGCTATTGCCTGGCTGGGTGCGCTGCCGGCAGCGCTGGCATTGCCGGCGCGCGCGGAACTGCTGGGCTATCCTTCGCATCCGCTGCGATTGGTCGTGCCGGCCGCCGAGGGCAGCGTGTTCGACGCGGTCGCCCGGGCGCTGGCCACGCAATTGCAGCAGCAGATCGGTCGCCTGGCCGATGTGGACGACCGCCCGGCTGCCAACGGCATGGCCGCTGGTGATCTGGTCGCACGTGCGCCGTCCGATGGTCATACGCTGCTGCTCCAGCAAACCACCTTTGTCATTCAGCCGGCGTTGGAGCCCGCGCCATATGATCCGCTGCGCGACTTCCAGCCGGTGGCCATGGTGGCCACGCTACCGTTGTTCCTGGCAGTCGATGCGCGACTGCCCATCACTTCTGTCACCGAACTGATCGCCCAGGCGCATGGGGAGTCCGTTTCCGTCAACTGCGGTTCGGACGTCATCGGCACCTGGTCCCACCTCGTCGCCGAGCAGTTTGTGCGTGACTACGCCTTCCACGCACCGCACGTCGCTGTCCGCGGCGAAGCGGGACTCGTGCAGCAGGTGCTGGCGGGGCGCATGGCAGCGTGTTTCGCCTGCTATCCAAGCCTGTCGACGGGGGTGTCCAACGGTCAGTTGCGGCTGTTGGGCGTGACGGGATTGGCGCGTTCGACGTTCGCGCCCACCACGCCGACCTTGCGCGAGACGGGGCTCGCCGGGTTCGACTACAGCGCGTGGGTTGGGGCGTTCATGCCGGCACGCACGCCCAAGCCGCTGTCGATGCGCGCAGCTGCCGAATTCCGTCGTGCGCTCACTTCAAGCGATGTTCTCGCCACATTGCGAGCGGGGGGCTTCGAGCCGGAGTGGAACACGCCCGATACCCTCGCCCAGGCCGCACGCCGCGATGCCAGCCACTGGCAGGGGCTGATCCGCCAAGTGGACTTGCGCGTCGATACCGGTGAGTGACACATAGGGGGGGGGCGCCGCGCCTTGCGCACTACTTTCAGCGGGCGGCAAGACCACGTGCCAACAGCGCGGCGCTCAAGCCACACAAACTGTAGGTAAGCATGGAGTGACTGACGGGCTGCACGGGTTTCCACCTATAATGGCGGGCCGTATCGAGCCGGTACGGCTAGCGAACATAACAAGATGCGGCCCGCCTCAAGCGTCACCCAGGGCCGCAAATCGACCGCAAACGAGCCGAGCCCTCAGCACCGAACTCCACCGTGTCCACCCAGCCTACCAACGCCGTCGTCGAGCTTGACCAGGTCGATTTCGCCTACCAGCCAGGCGCGCGGAGCATCTTGTCCGGCCTGTGCATGCGCGTGCCCAAAGGCAGCGTGGTGGCCGTCATGGGCGGTTCGGGCTGCGGCAAGACAACGATCCTGCGGCTGATCGGCGGGCAGGTTGGGGCGGCAGCCGGCACTGTGCGCGTGCTCGGTCAGGACATTGGCGCCATGGACAAGCCGGCGTTGTACGCCGCCCGCCGCCAGATGGGCATGCTGTTCCAGTTCGGCGCGCTGTTTACCGATATGTCCGTGTTCGACAATGTGGCATTTCCGCTGCGCGAACACACTGAACTGCCTGAACTCCTCATCCGCGATCTCGTGCTGATGAAGCTCAACGCCGTCGGCCTGCGCGGTGCGCGCGACCTGATGCCGTCGCAGATTTCCGGTGGTATGGCGCGGCGCGTGGCGCTGGCGCGCGCGATTGCGCTGGACCCATCCCTCATCCTCTATGACGAGCCGTTCGCCGGGCTGGACCCGATCTCCCTGGGCCTGACCGCCTCGCTCATCCGCAAGCTGAACGACGCGCTGGGCGCGACCAGCATCATCGTCTCGCACGATGTGCAGGAGACGTTCCACATCGCCGACTACGTCTATTTCATTGCCAACGGTGGCATTGCGGCCGAGGGCACGCCGGCCGAGTTGACGGCGTCGACGGACCCGTTCGTGCGCCAATTCGTGCACGGCGAGGCGGACGGTCCCGTGCCGTTCCACTATCCGGGCGTGCCGCTGGCCGAGGACTTCGGCCTGGGCAAGAACGGAGGCGGGCGATGATTTCCTCCATCGGCTTCCTCGTTCGCGGGCTGATCAGCCGCTTGGGCTACGCGACGCGTACGCTGTTCGCGCTGTTTGCTGCCTCGGGCGACGTGCTGCGCCGCCCGCGTCTGGTGATCGAGCAACTGCGCTTCATCGGCAACGATTCGTTCATCATCATTGCCGTGTCCGGGCTGTTTGTTGGCTTCGTGCTGGGCTTGCAGGGCTACTACACGCTCAATCGCTATGGTTCCGAGCAGGCGCTGGGCTTGCTGGTGGCGCTGTCGCTGGTGCGCGAGCTGGGTCCGGTGGTGACGGCGCTGCTGTTTGCCGGCCGCGCTGGTACGTCGCTCACCGCTGAAATCGGCCTGATGAAGGCCGGCGAGCAACTGATCGCCATGGAAATGATGGCCGTCGACCCGCTGGCCCGCGTGCTGGCGCCGCGCTTCTGGGCGGGTTTGATCGCCATGCCGCTGCTGGCGGCGATCTTCAGCGCGGTGGGTATTCTGGGCGGATACTTTGTGGGTGTAGGCCTGATCGGCGTGGATCCTGGTGCATTCTGGTCGCAGATGCAGGCTGGCGTGGATGTGATGAGCGACGTCGTCAACGGCGTCATCAAGAGTGTGGTGTTCGGCGTGGCCGTGACCTTTATCGCGCTCTATCAGGGCTACGAGGCCAAGGCGACGCCCGAGGGCGTGTCGCGCGCGACGACCCGTACCGTGGTGATCGCGTCGCTGGCCGTGCTGGCGCTGGACTTTGTGCTGACGGCGCTGATGTTCAGCTGACCCGTCAGACATTCAACGAGAAAGAATCATGCGTAAGAGCCTCCTCGATTTCTGGGTCGGACTGTTCGTGCTGGTGGGCATCGTGGCGCTGCTGTTCCTGGCGCTCAAGGCCGGCAACATGAGCGCGTTCTCCTTTTCCAAGACCTACCAGGTGAAGGCTGCCTTCGACAACATCGGTGGCCTGAAGGTGCGTGCGCCGGTCAAGAGCGCGGGCGTGGTGGTCGGCCGGGTGTCGCAGATCCTGTTTGACGACAAGACCTACCAAGCCAGCGTCGTGCTCGACATGGATCAGCGCTACCAGTTTCCGAAGGACAGCTCGGCCAAGATCCTGACCTCGGGCCTGCTGGGCGAGCAGTACATCGGCATCGAGCCGGGTGGGGATGAGGCCATGCTGGCCAGCGGCAGCAAGATCACGATGACGCAGTCGGCGGTGGTGCTGGAGAACCTGATCAGCCAGTTCCTGTACAGCAAGGCCGCAGATGCCGGTGCTGGCGGCAACGGTAGCAACGGTAGTAGCGCTGGCGGAGCCAAGCCGGCCGAGGGCAGTGGGAGCAAATAAACCATGAAAACAAGAACGTCCATCCACACATTGCGCGGTTTGGCGCTGGCCCTGACAGCTGGTGTCTCACTGTTGGCGGGCTGCGCCACGGGCCCGAACGCCAATCCGGCCGATCCGATCGAGCCGTTCAACCGCGAAGTCTTCCGCATCAACGAAGACCTCGACAAGGGCGTGCTCAAGCCCATCGCGCAAACGTATGTTGACGTGGTGCCGTCGCCGGCGCGCACGGCGGTGTCGAACTTCTTCTCCAATGCGGGCGATGTCTACTCGGCCGTCAACAACCTGCTGCAGTTGAAGGGCACTGCCGCGCTGGAAGACACGATGCGCGTGGCGATCAACACCGTGCTGGGCCTGGGCGGCTTGATCGACATTGCGTCGGACGCCGGTTTGCCCAAGCACAAGGAAGACTTCGGCCAGACGCTGGGCGTGTGGGGTGTGCCGGCTGGCCCGTATGTGGTGTGGCCGCTGTTGGGGCCGAGCACCGTACGTGACACGGCGGGCTTCCTGGTCGACTGGCAGTTGGATCCGCTGACGTATTGGCACAACGACACCATCACGTATTCGCTGGCTGCGGTGCGCGTGGTTGATGCGCGAGCGAACTTGCTCTCGGCTGGCAATGTGCTTGATGCCGCCGCCCTCGACAAGTACACATTCCTGCGCGATGCCTACCTGCAGCGCCGCCGTTATCTGATCTACGACGGCAACCTGCCGGAAGATCAAGACAACACGAAATCGTCGGACAAGTCGTCCGATTCCGGCGATGCCACCGTGTCGCCGTATCACCGCTTCACGCCCAACTGGCCGGTGTTCCGCCGCTGATCACCACACGTAACAGCGTCGCCTCAAAGGTGACAAGGCGTAAAACTGACCGCCTTTGGGCGAACTCCCGACCGGGCGGTCTGTTCTAATCGCCAACAAGATTGTGGCCAGCGTGCTGCAAGCGACCCATAAATCACACTAGAAGGACGCGCTATGTTGAAGAAACTCCTCCGCTCCCTGTTCACTGGCCTGGCGCTGACGGCTGCTGTGGCAACCGCCCCCGTACACGCTCAAGAGGCTGACGCGCAAACCACCGTCAAGACTGCGGTGGACGACGTGCTGACCACCATCAAGGGCGACCCGGACCTGCGCGGCGGCAACATGGCCAAGGTCTTCCAACTGGTCGACCAGAAGATCGTGCCGCGCGCTGACTTCAAGCGCACCACGCAGATCGCCATGGGCCGTTTCTGGAACCAGGCATCGCCCGAGCAGCAGCAACAGATTCAGGACGGCTTCAAGACGCTGCTGATCCGCACCTACGCTGGCGCACTGTCCAACGTGAAGAACCAGACCGTCACGTACAAGCCGTTCCGTGCTGACCCGGCCGACACTGACGTGGTGGTGCGCTCGACCGTCAACAACAACGGCGAGCCGGTGGCCCTGGACTACCGCATGGAAAAGACGGCCAACGGCTGGAAGGTCTACGACATCAACATCAGCGGCCTGTGGCTGTCGGAAACATACAAGAACCAGTTTGCCGACGTGATTAGCAAGAAGGGCGGCGTGGCTGGCCTGGTGCAATTCCTGGATGAGCGCAACGCACAGCTCGCCAAGGGCCCGGCAAAGTAAGTCGGACTCCGGTAGAATCGACGCAGCGGTCAATTCGGCCGCTGTTTCTTTTTCTGACTCGACCATGTTGACCTTGTCCGGCCCGCTGACTCAGCTCGAAGCGCCGCGCGTTCTGCGCGAGGGCGAGGCGAAGCTCGGCCAGGCGCGCGAGGCGGGCACTCCCACGCTGCGTGTCGATTGCGCGGGGCTGTCGCAGGTTGATTCTTCCGCGCTGGCGGTGCTGCTGTCGTGGCAGCGCACGGCGCAGTCCGCCGGTATCGCCCTCGATATCGCAGGCGCCCCGGAGGCGCTGTCCAATCTCGCCGCGCTTTACGGCGTCGAATCTCTGCTGGCCACCGTGCCGGCGTCTGCTGAACACCACCACGCACGACATTGAGGCGGCGTCCGGTGCTGGGCAGTGTCTTCCCCAACACCGCGATGCCGCGCCCCGGCCAGGGCGCCGCGCGCGCCGCTTCTGGCATTTCGTGCAGCTTCGGTGCCGCGCTGTAAGCCGCGCCGCCGTCTGTTGGTGCAGTTCCCCTATAATTCTGGGTTTGTCGCTCTGCCGCCGTTCTGTGCGGCGTCCGGGGCCGCGGTGATCATGTGGATCAGCGGTCACGAGATGCGCAGAGTAGTTCACTTTGTCGGCCATGAAAGCCATCGAAATCGCTGACGTCCGCAAGCGCTACAAGTCGTTGCAAGCGCTCAAGGGCGTGAGCCTGTCTGTCGAGCAGGGCGAGTTTTTTGGCCTGCTGGGCCCCAACGGCGCGGGCAAGACCACGCTGATCTCCATCCTCGCGGGCCTGAATCGTGCCGATTCCGGTAGCGTGCGCGTGCTCGGTCACGATGTCGTGTCCGACTACCGCACGGCGCGCCGCAAGCTCGGCGTGGTGCCGCAGGAACTGGTGTTCGATCCGTTCTTCACGGTGCGCGAAACGCTGCGCCTACAGTCGGGCTATTTCGGCCTGACCAACAATGACGATTGGATCGACGAGGTCATGGCCAATCTGGACCTGACCAACAAGGCCGATGCCAACATGCGCGCGCTGTCGGGGGGCATGAAGCGCCGCGTGCTCGTCGCGCAGGCGTTGGTACACCGCCCGCCGGTGATCGTGCTGGACGAGCCGACCGCCGGTGTAGACGTCGAATTGCGCCAGACGCTGTGGAAATTCATTTCGCGCCTGAACCGCGAGGGCCACACCGTCGTGCTGACCACGCACTACCTGGAAGAAGCCGAATCCCTGTGCGACCGCATCGCCATGCTCAAGTTTGGCGAAGTGGTGGCGCTCGATCGCACGGCCAACCTGCTGTCGCAATTTGCCGGGCTGCAACTGGTGCTGAGCTTCGCGAACGGCACGTTGCCCGCGTCGCTCGAAGGTCTGCGTCAACCCGGCAACCACGGCGAGCGCAGTGTGCGCCTGCGTCTGTCGGGCTACGGCGAGGTCGAGCAGATTCTCTCGACCTGCCGTCAGGCCGGGTGCGAGATCGACGACATGGAAATCGCCAAGGCTGACCTGGAAGACGTGTTCGTGCAGATCATGCGCCGCGAAGGCGGCATTCCCGCCGTACCGCAAACACCCGAGACCGCACTGGAGCCTGCAGCATGAGCGCCATTCCCGAGAGCCTGCCGGGCCGCTGGGTCGGTTTCCGTACGCTGCTGTACAAGGAGGTGCTGCGCTTCTGGAAGGTGAGCTTCCAGACCGTGGCTGCGCCGGTGCTGACCGCGCTGTTGTACCTGCTGATCTTCGGCCACGTGCTGGAAGACCGCGTGAAGGTGTTCGATCAACTCAGCTACACCGCTTTCCTAGTGCCCGGTCTCGTGATGATGAGCGTGCTGCAGAACGCGTTTGCGAACAGTTCGTCCTCGCTCATTCAGTCGAAGATCACCGGCAACTTGGTGTTCATCATGCTGCCGCCGCTGTCGCACTGGGAGATGTTCGGAGCCTACGTGTGTGCCTCCGTCATCCGCGGTCTGGCAGTGGGGACGGGCGTGCTAATCGTGACGACCTTGTTCGCACATCTGCACTTCGCACAGCCGCTGTGGATTATCGTTTTTGCCGTGCTGGGCGCCGCCGTGCTCGGTACGCTGGGGTTGATCGCGGGTATCTGGGCGGAGAAGTTCGACCAGCTCGCCGCGTTCCAAAACTTTCTGATCGTGCCGGCCACCTTCCTGGCGGGCGTGTTCTATTCGATCCATTCACTGCCGCCGTTCTGGCAGGCAGTGTCCCACGCCAACCCGTTCTTCTACATGATCGACGGCTTCCGCTACGGCTTCTTCGGCGTGTCCGATGTGCCGGTGGCGACGAGCCTCGGCGTGATGCTGATCGCGCTGGTCGTGGTGGGGGGGATTGCCCTGCAGATGCTGCGCACGGGCTACAAGCTGCGCCATTGATGCGTCCATAAAACCAACACGACGCACCACCCTAACGTTTTGCAGGAGAGGGAAGGCCATGTTGCCCACACCCGAACAAGTCAAGCAGTACATCGAAACCGGCCTGCCGTGCCAGCACCTCGAAGTCGAGGGCGACGGCCAGCATTTCTTCGCCACCATCGTCAGCGCGCAGTTTGAAGGCAAGCGGTTGATCCAGCGTCACCAGCTCGTCTATGCCGCACTGGGTGATCGCATGCGCGCGGAGATCCACGCGCTGTCCATGAAGACGCTCACCCCGGCGGAGTGGCAATCCTGATGGCCGAGCTTGATCCCGCTGTTGTTACCGCTGAAGTTTCCGCTGAATCCGATTCCGACCTGGCGCTCGCTGAGCGCCCCACCCAACGTGCACGACGAGACGTCTCGCTCATGGACAAACTGCTGATTGAAGGCAATGGCCCGCTGTCGGGCGAAATCCGCGTGTCTGGCGCCAAGAACGCCGCGCTGCCCATCATGTGTGCCGCGCTGCTGACGCCCGAGGCGCTGGCGCTGAACAACGTGCCCAACCTGCAGGATGTGCGCACGATGCTCAAGCTGCTGCGTCAGATGGGCGTGGAAGGTGCGCTGGATGGCCACAACCTCACGCTGGACGCCGCGAACATCCACTCGCCGGAAGCGCCGTATGACCTGGTGAAGACCATGCGTGCGTCGATCCTGGTGCTGGGGCCGCTGCTGGCGCGCTTCGGCCATGCGCGTGTGTCGCTACCGGGCGGCTGCGGCATCGGCGCGCGTCCGGTCGATCAGCACATCAAGGGCCTGCAGCAGATGGGCGCCGAGATCGTCATCGAGCACGGCTACATCGAAGCGAAGCTCGCCGATGGCGCCAAGCGTCTGCACGGCGCGCGCATCGTCACCGACATGGTGACGGTGACGGGCACCGAAAACCTGCTGATGGCCGCCGCACTGGCTGACGGCGAAACCGTGCTGGAAAACGCCGCACGCGAGCCGGAAGTGACCGACCTCGCCAACCTGCTCGTGAAGATGGGCGCGCGCATCGAGGGCATCGGTACCGACCGCCTCGTGATCCAGGGCGTGGAAGCGCTGCACGGCGCCGAGCACACGGTGATTGCCGATCGCATTGAAGCCGGTACGTTCCTGTGCGCCGTGGCTGCAGCCGGCGGCGACGTGACGCTGCGCGGCGTGCCACCGGGCATCCTGGATGCCGTGCTCGATAAGCTGCGCGAAGCTGGCGTGACGCTCACCACGGGCGACGACTGGATCCGCGTGCAGATGACGGGTCGCCCGAAGGCCGTGAGCTTCCGCACCTCGGAATACCCGGCCTTCCCGACCGACATGCAGGCGCAGTTCATGATGCTCAACGCCGTTGCCGAGGGCTCTGCCACGGTGACGGAGACCATCTTCGAAAACCGCTTCATGCACGTGCAGGAACTGAACCGCCTGGGCGCCAACATCGTCATCGACGGCAAGACGGCCGTGGTGACGGGCGTTGAGCAACTGTCGGGCGCGACTGTCATGGCGACGGACCTGCGTGCTTCGGCCAGCCTCGTCATTGCCGGCCTGATTGCGCAGGGTGAGACGCTGGTCGATCGCATCTATCACCTCGACCGCGGCTACGACCGCATCGAAGACAAGCTCTCCGCTGTCGGCGCGAAGATCCGCCGCATCCAAGGTTAAGTCAGCCATGAACGCAATCCAGTCCGCTCCCGATCAGCTCACGCTGGCGCTGTCCAAAGGGCGCATCTTTGAAGAGACGCTGCCGCTCCTGAAGGCCGCCGGCATCGAGGTGACGGAAGACCCGGAAACCTCGCGCAAGCTGATCCTGCCGACGTCGGACCCGGCGCTGCGCGTGATCATCGTGCGTGCTTCCGACGTGCCGACCTACGTGCAATACGGCGCGGCGGATTTCGGCGTGGCCGGCCGCGACGTGCTGATGGAGCACGGCATGGCGGGCCTGTATGCGCCCATCGACCTGAACATCGCCCGCTGCCGCATGTCGGTGGCGGTGCCCAAGGGCTTCGATTACGCCAACGCGGTGCGCCAGGGTGCGCGCCTGTCGGTGGCGACGAAGTATCTGAACACCGCGCGCGAGCACTTCGCCAAGAAGGGTGTGCACGTCGACCTGATCAAGCTGTACGGCTCGATGGAGCTGGGCCCGCTGGTGGGCCTGGCCGATGCCATCGTCGACCTGGTCAGCACCGGCGGCACGCTGCGCGCGAACAACCTCGTCGAGGTGGAGGAGATCGTGCAGATCTCGTCCCGACTGGTCGTCAACCAGGCTGCGCTGAAGCTCAAGCGCGAGCGGCTGGCGCCGATCCTCGACGCTTTCGAGCGTGCTTCCGCCCAGGACGCGCTTGTTGGGGAAACCGCATGAGCTTGAGTATCCGTAAGCTGGATTCGGCCGACGCCGGATTCGCGGCGCAACTGCGCCAGGTGCTCGCTTTCGAGGCGAGCGAAGACGAAGCCATCGACCGCGCTGCCGCGCAGATCCTGGCCGACGTGAAAGCGCGCGGCGATGCTGCCGTGCTGGAAGCCACGCAGCGCTTCGACCGTATCGAAGCCGACAGCGTGGCCGCGCTGGAACTGTCGCCCACTGTGCTGCAAGCCGCGCTGGACGGCCTGGAGCCTAAGCGCCGCGCGGCGCTGGAAGCGGCAGCCGCCCGTGTGCGTGCGTACCACGAGAAGCAGAAGATCGAGTGCGGCACCCACAGCTGGGAATACGCAGAAGCCGACGGCACGGTGCTCGGCCAGAAGGTCACGCCGCTCGATCGCGTGGGCATTTACGTGCCTGGCGGCAAGGCGGCGTATCCGTCGTCGGTGCTGATGAACGCGATTCCGGCACGCGTGGCCGGCGTCAAGGAAATCATCATGGTGGTGCCCACGCCGGGTGGCGTGCGCAATGAGCTGGTGCTGGCCGCGGCGTGCATCGCCGGGGTGGACCGCGTGTTCACGATTGGCGGCGCGCAGGCTGTGGGTGCACTCGCTTACGGCACGGACACCGTGCCCGCCGTCGACAAGATCGTTGGCCCGGGCAATGCGTATGTGGCCGCCGCCAAGCGCCGCGTGTTCGGCACGGTCGGCATCGACATGATCGCCGGGCCGTCGGAAATCCTCGTCATCTGCGACGGCACGACCGACCCGGACTGGGTGGCGATGGACCTGTTCTCGCAGGCCGAGCACGACGAGCTGGCCCAATCGATTCTGCTATGCCCGAACGCCGAGTTCATCGCACAGGTGGAAGCCAGCATCAACCGCCAACTCGAAGACATGCCGCGCCGGGGCGTGATTGCAGAATCGCTGTCGGGCCGCGGTGCGCTCATCAAGGTGCGCGACATGGAAGAGGCGTGCGAGATTGCCAACGACATCGCGCCCGAGCACCTGGAGATTTCCGCCGAGAACCCGCGCCAGTGGGCCGAACGCATTCGCCACGCCGGCGCGATCTTCCTTGGCAAGTACACCAGCGAATCGCTGGGCGACTACTGCGCGGGCCCGAACCACGTGCTGCCGACCTCGCGCACGGCGCGCTTCTCGTCGCCGCTGGGCGTGTACGACTTCATCAAGCGCTCGAGCCTGATCGAGGTGAGCGAAGCCGGCGCGCAGATGCTGGGTGAGATTGCCGCCGAGCTGGCCTACGGCGAAGGTCTGCAGGCGCATGCACGCAGCGCTGAATACCGCCTGCAACGCACCGCCTCTGAATAAACACGACTCCGCATCCCACAAGCATGAACGTCTCCGCGCCAGTCCAGCCCTCTCTTGATGACCTGCTCGCCCGTATCGTGCGCGACGACGTGCGTGCCATGGGCGCGTACCACGTGCCCGACGCGACCGGCATGGTCAAGCTGGACGCGATGGAGAACCCGTACCCGCTGCCGGCGATGCTGCGCGAGGCGCTGGGCAAGCGCCTGGCCGACGTAGCGCTCAACCGTTACCCCGTGCCGACCGCTGATGCGCTCAAGGCGCAGCTCAAGCGCGTGATGCACGTGCCGGCGGGTGCCGAGGTACTGCTGGGCAACGGTTCAGACGAGATCATCAGCCTGATCGCCATCGCAGCCGCCAAGCCAGGGGCGACGGTCATGGCGCCCGTGCCGGGCTTCGTGATGTATGCGATGTCGTCGCAGTTGCTGGGGCTGAAGTTCGTCGGCGTGCCGCTCAAGGCGGACCTCACGCTCGACCGCGAAGCGATGCTGGCTGCCATGGCTGAGCACCAGCCCGCCGTCATCTACCTGGCCTATCCGAATAACCCGACCGGCAATCTGTTCGACGCGGCTGACATGGATGCCATCATCCGCGCCGCACGCGGCCCGGTGTGCCAGAGCCTGGTGGTGGTTGACGAGGCCTACCAGCCGTTCGCGCAGCACAGCTGGATGCCGCGCCTGCGCGACTTCGACCACCTGCTGGTGATGCGCACCGTCTCCAAGCTGGGCCTGGCGGGTATCCGCCTCGGCTACGTGGCCGGCCATCCCAAGTGGATTGCCGAGCTGGACAAGGTGCGCCCGCCGTACAACATCAATGTGCTGACCGAGGCCACCGCCCAGTTCGTGCTCGATCACGTCGATGTGCTCGATGCCCAGGCAGCGACTCTGCGCGCCGAGCGGACCAAGCTGATCGACGCGCTGGCTGCGCTGCCGGGTGTTGAAGTCTTCCCGAGTGCCGCCAACTTCATCCTATTGCGCGTACCCGATGCAGCGGGAATGTTCGATCGCCTGCTAAAACGGCGGGTTCTTATCAAAAACGTCAGTAAAATGCACCCGTTGCTGGCCAACTGTCTGCGCGTGACGGTCAGCAATCCCGAAGAAAACGCGCAATTTCTCGATGCCTTTGCCGCATCGATGCAGGAAGCCCCATGAGCCGCCGTGCCGAGGTTACTCGCAACACCTCTGAAACGCAGATCCGCGTCGCCCTTGATTTGGACGGCACGGGCAAGCAGACGCTGAACACCGGCGTCCCGTTCCTCGACCACATGCTCGACCAGATTGCCCGCCACGGCATGGTCGACCTGGAAGTCACGGCCACCGGCGACACCCATATCGACGATCACCACACCGTGGAAGACGTCGGCATCACGCTCGGCCAAGCCGTCGCCAAAGCAGTTGGTGATAAGAAGGGCATCGTGCGCTACGGCCACAGCTACGTGCCGCTGGACGAAGCCCTGTCGCGCGTTGTGATCGACTTCTCCGGCCGTCCGGGCCTGGAGTTCCACGTGCCGTTCACGCGGGCGCGCGTCGGCAGCTTTGACGTGGACCTGTCCATCGAATTCTTCCGCGGGTTCGTCAACCATGCCGGCGTGACGCTGCATATCGACAACCTGCGCGGCATCAACGCGCATCACCAGATCGAAACCGTGTTCAAGGCCTTTGGCCGCGCGCTGCGCATGGCCGTTGAACTGGACCCGCGCGCTGCCGGCACCATTCCGTCGACCAAGGGCACGCTCTGATCCTACGCGTCGGCCTGGCCGCGCCTACCCGACTCCAAAAACGGCCACCGGTCCCATGGATCTGACCAAGAGCTTTTTCTCGCTGCTCGCGCTGATCAACCCGATCGGGGCGATCCCGTTCTTCATCAGCCTGACCGAAAGTCAGACGGATGCGGAAAAGCGCCGCACCATCAAGGTCGCATCGATTTCGGTGGCGATCGTGATTGGCCTGTCCGCGTTGCTGGGCGAGCAGATCATCGGCTTTTTCGGGTTTTCGGTCGGCTCGCTGCAGGTGGGCGGCGGGATCATCATGATCATGATCGCGCTGAACATGCTGAACGCGCAGACCAGCCGCACCAAGGCCACGCCCGAAGAAGAGGATGAGGCCGGTGCCAAGGCCAGCATTGCCGTCGTGCCGCTGGCGATTCCCCTGCTGACGGGCCCTGGCTCGATCAGCACGGTGATCGTCTATGCGGGCAAGACCCGCCACTGGTGGGAGTTGTTTTTGCTGGCTGGCGTGGGCGTGGCGATCGCGCTGGTGGTATGGATCGTGCTCCGTGCCGCCGAGCCCATCGCCCGGGTCATCGGTCGCACCGGCATCAACGTCGGCACGCGGTTGATGGGTTTGATCCTGGCGGCGCTGGCCGTGGAATTCATTGTCGACGGGCTGAAAACCCTGTTGCCTGTTCTCAAATCATGACTACGATTGCAATTGTCGATTACGGCATGGGCAACCTGCGCTCGGTAGCGCAGGCCCTGCGTACGGTGGCTCCGGAAGCCGATGTGCGCATCAGTGCGCAAGCCGACGAGATTCGCGCGGCCGACCGCGTGGTGCTGCCGGGGCAGGGCGCCATGCCCGACTGCATGGCTGCTTTTGACCAATCGGGCTTGCGCGAAGCCGTGCTCGAGGCGTCTCGCACCAAGCCGATGCTCGGTGTGTGCGTGGGGGAGCAAATGCTGCTCGAGCGCAGCACCGAGGCGCGTCCGGGCCAGGAGTACACCCAAGGGTTGGGTCTGATCGGCGGCGAAGTGATTCGTTTTGATCTGGACGGCCAGTTGCAACCGGACGGTTCGCGGTACAAAGTGCCCCAGATGGGCTGGAACCGCGTGCGTCAGAGTCGCCCCCACGCGCTGTGGGCCGGCGTGCCGGACGACAGCTACTTTTATTTCGTGCACAGCTACTATGCACGACCCGCGCGGGCTGAAGAATCGGTCGGGGAGACCGAGTACGGGGTGCTGTTTACCTGTGCCATCGCCCGGGATAATATTTTTGCCACACAGTTTCACCCGGAAAAAAGTGCACAGGCCGGTTTGCAGATTTACCGCAACTTCGTGCACTGGAACCCCTGAATCTGGCGTCACCGTCACAAGCAGCCCTGTTTTCCCCTTTACCCCCTCAACTTTGTCGTCACGCTTATGTTGCTCATCCCGGCCATCGACCTGAAGGACGGTCAATGTGTGCGCCTCAAACAAGGCGATATGGATCAAGCCACCGTGTTCTCGGAAGACCCCGCTGCCATGGCGCGGCATTGGGTCGAGCAGGGCGCGCGCCGCTTGCACCTCGTCGACCTGAATGGCGCTTTCGCGGGCAAGCCGCGTAACGAGGCGGCCGTCAAGGCCATCCTCGCTGAGGTGGGTGACGAGATTCCCGTGCAACTCGGCGGCGGCATCCGCGATCTGGGCACCATCGAGCGCTGGCTCGACGACGGCCTGTCGTACGTGATCATCGGTACGGCGGCGGTCAAGGATCCGGGCTTTCTGCGCGACGCATGCACGGCATTTGGCGGCCACATCATCGTCGGGCTCGATGCCAAGGACGGCAAGGTGGCGACCGACGGCTGGAGCAAGCTCTCGGGCCACGAAGTCGTGGACCTCGCCAAGAAGTACGAGGACTACGGCGTCGAAGGCATCATCTACACCGACATCGGCCGCGACGGCATGCTGCAGGGCATCAACATCGATGCCACCGTCAAGCTGGCACAGTCGGTGAAGATTCCGGTCATCGCCAGCGGCGGCTTGTCGAACCTGAAGGACATCGACCACCTCTGCGCGGTCGAAGAGCATGGCGTGGAAGGCGTGATCTGCGGCCGCGCCATCTATTCGGGCGACCTGAACTTCAAGGAAGCGCAAGCTCTCGCGGACAAACTCGGCGCAGCCTAAGCTGCGCTCAACGGGTGCCTCGGCACCCGACTCATCATGCTAGCCAAACGAATCATCCCCTGCCTGGACGTGACCAACGGCCGGGTGGTCAAGGGCGTCAACTTCGTCGAGTTGCGCGACGCGGGCGACCCCGTTGAAATCGCCCGTCGCTACGACGAGCAGGGCGCCGACGAAATCACCTTCCTCGACATCACCGCCACGTCTGATGGACGCGACCTGATGCTGAACATCATCGAGGCGGTGGCGTCGCAGGTCTTCATTCCGTTGACCGTCGGCGGTGGCGTGCGCGCGCTGGAAGACGTGCGCCGGCTGCTCAATGCCGGTGCGGACAAGATCAGCATGAACTCGTCTGCTGTGTCGAACCCGCAGCTCGTGTCGGACGCCAGCGCCCGCCATGGTGCGCAGTGCATCGTCGTGGCGATCGACGCCAAGAAGGTGTCGGCTGAGGGCGAAGCCCCGCGCTGGGAGGTCTTCACGCACGGTGGCCGCAAGGGCACGGGCCTGGACGCCGTGGCGTGGGCGCGCGAGATGGCACAGCGCGGTGCGGGCGAGATCCTGCTCACCAGCATGGACCGCGACGGCACCAAGGCTGGCTTCGACCTTGAACTCACGCGTGCGGTGTCTGATGCCGTGCCAGTGCCTGTGATCGCCTCCGGCGGCGTCGGCAATCTGCAGCATCTGGCAGAAGGCATCCAGCAAGGTCACGCCGATGCGGTGCTGGCCGCCAGCATCTTCCACTACGGTGAATACACCGTCGGCCAGGCCAAGCAATTCATGGCTGAAAAAGGCATTCCAGTACGGATCGGACTATGAGTAAGAAGTGGCTGAATAAGGTCCACTGGGACGACAACGGCCTCGTGCCTGTGATCGTGCAGGAGCAGGGCAGCAACGACGTGCTGATGTTCGCCTTCATGAACCGCGAGGCGCTGCAGAAGACCGTGGAGACCGGCGAGGCCGTGTTCTGGTCGCGTTCGCGCAAGCGCCTGTGGCACAAGGGCGAGGAGTCCGGCCACATCCAGAAGGTGCACGAGATCCGCCTGGACTGCGACGAAGACGTGGTCTTGCTCCGCGTCACCCAAGTTGGCGGCATCGCCTGCCATACTGGCCGCCACGCGTGCTTCTTCCAGAAGTTCGAAGGCAGTGCGGAAGACGGTGACTGGCTCACCGTTGAACCCGTGCTCAAAGACCCCGACGAAATCTATGCCGGCAAGCCCGGCCACAACCATGAGTGACACCCTGCGCCGTCTGGGCGAGGTGCTCGAATCCCGCAAGCTCGCCAATGGCGGTGACCCGGACAAGAGCTACATCGCGCGCCTGTTCAACAAGGGCGATGACGCCATCCTCAAGAAGATCGGCGAGGAGGCCACCGAGACGGTCATGGCCGCCAAGGACGCCCGCGCCGCCGGCATGACCGACGAGGCGCGCGGCAAAGTCGTCTACGAAGTGGCCGACCTGTGGTTCCACACCATGGTGCTATTGTCGCACTTCGACCTCACGCCGGATGATGTGGTTAACGAACTGGCACGCCGCGAAGGACTCTCGGGGTTGGAAGAGAAGGCGTTGCGCAAGTCGCAGGCTCGCGACGCTGCAGGTGACTGATCGGTGACGCATCGTCGCAGGGAGGCAGCGTGGACAACTACGGATCAGCGGTGACAGTGACGACAGACGAAGAACGTCTGGCCGGGCTGCGGCGGCTGACGCATATCCTGTATGCGCTCTACGCCATTTTTTGGCTGACCGGCGGCATCACTGCATTGATTGCCATCATCGTCGGGTATGTTAAGCGCGACGATGTGCGCGGCACGCTGTACGAGTCGCACTTTCGTTGGCAGATCCGTTCGTTCTGGTGGTGCGTACTATGGGCTGCGATCGGCGTGATGCTCATTCCGCTGGCCTTTATCGGCTTTGCGGTGCTGTGGGTTCTGGGCATCTGGATGCTGTATCGTATTGTGAAGGGCTGGCTGTACCTCAACGACAGCAAGCCGATGTACGCCAATCAGTAAAATCTATCAATGGCGCCGCCACCGTTGCTGCAGTCATGGCGCCAGTCGCAGTCATATTTACGTGGGAGTAGGACATGGGTTCCTTTAGCATTTGGCACTGGCTGATCGTGCTGGTGATCGTCATGATGGTGTTCGGCACGAAGAAGCTGCGTAACATCGGTTCAGACCTCGGTGGTGCCGTGAAGGGCTTCAAGGACGGCATGAAGGAAGGCGCCGCGGACGACAAGCCGGCCGCCCCGCAACAGACCGCTGGCCAGCCGCCGCGCGAACTGCACGACTCGACGACGATCGACGTCGAGGCGCGCGAAAAGTCCAAGCAAGGCTGAGCACTGTCGCTCGCTGACTGATGATCGATCTCGGCATTTCCAAGCTGGCGCTGATTGGCATGGTGGCGCTTGTCGTCATCGGGCCGGAGCGCCTGCCCAAAGTGGCGCGCACGGCCGGTGCGTTGCTCGGTCGCGCGCAGCGTTACATCGCCGATGTGAAGGCCGAGGTGAGCCGCGAGATCGAGCTCGAAGAGCTGCGCAAGATGCGCACCGATTTCGAGCAGGCCGCGCGCAATGTCGAGCAGACCATCCACCAGGAGGTCAGCAAGCACACGTCGGAAATCAACGAACGCCTGAACGAGGCGCTCGGCGATCCGGCGTTGCGCGAGACCGCCACCTCCGCCCCTGACTGGCGCCCGGCGCCGGGCAAGTCGCGCAATGGCCGCAACAGCTGGCGCAACAAGCAGTTGTCGATGCCCAAGTGGTATCGCCAGAAGCAGGGCGTGCGCATGTGGGCGCAATCGGGTGCCGCGCGCGTCAAGCGCCATCGTCCGCCTATCGTTGCCGCGCAGTCGCGTGGGCGTTCCTTCTTCGAATGATTCTCCGAGCACCCACCGCTGGGTGCTCTGACCGCATCCCCCTCCAGCCGACATGAGTGCTGCTCCGCTCGATCCGCAATCGCCCGAGGACGGCGCGCAGGAAACCTTCATCTCGCACCTGGTCGAGTTGCGCGAGCGCATCGTCAAGGCCGGTGCGGGTGTGCTGCTGATCTTCCTGGGCCTCGTCTACTGGGCACCGGACATCTTCAACCTGTTCTCGCGGCCGCTGATTCAGGCGCTGCCCAAGAACGGCCACATGATCGTGACGGACGTCACCGGCTCGTTCTTCGTGCCGATGAAGGTGACGCTGCTGGCGGCCTTTCTGATCGCGCTGCCGTGGGTGCTGTATCAGATCTGGCGTTTCGTGGCGCCGGGGCTGTACTCGCACGAGAAGCGCATGATCATGCCGCTGGTGGTCAGTACCTACATCCTGTTCCTCTGCGGCGTGGCGTTTGCGTACTTCCTCGTCTTCCCGACCGTGTTCAAGGTCATGGCGCACTACAACGCGCCATTGGGCGCGGAAATGTCGACCGATATCGACAAGTACCTCAGCTTTGCGATGACCACGTTCCTTGCCTTTGGCATCACCTTTGAGGTGCCGGTGGTGGTGATGGTGCTGGTGCGCTTTGGCATCGTCAGCCTGGACAAGCTGCGCCAGGCACGCCCGTACGTGGTGGTGGGTGCGTTCGTGATTGCGGCCGTAGTGACTCCGCCGGACGTGATGTCGCAGTTGTTGCTGGCGGTGCCGCTGTGGTTGCTGTACGAGCTGGGGCTGATTCTGGCGGCGATCTTCCTGCGCAAGACGGTCGCGCCAGAAGAGACCCCGGAGCATCTACCAGCGGTGAAGGACTGACGGGCCGATTCAACGATCGCCCAAAGAAAAAGGCAGCCTCGGCTGCCTTTCTCGTTTCTGCGATGCCTGCTTACGCGGCGTACAACCAGAATTGCTCGCGCGGGAAGGTCAGCGCATATTGGCCCTCGCTTGGCGCGCTGCTGGCGTAGGCGCGCAGACCCGTGCCAGCATCGCCCGTTGCGCGGAACAGGCATTCCCAACGGTCGCCCAGGTACATGCGGGTGGCCAGCGGCAGGCGGATGGTGTTGTCGGCGTTGTCCACGCCCACACGCACCTGCTCCAGGCGGATCACGCCATGCGCCGATGCACCCGGCTTCAGATCGCCGCGCGCCACACCCCACAGCGACCAACCGCCAGCCTCATCGACCAGCCGGGCCATGCCATCACGCACTTCGGCGATCTTGCCGTTGACGCGGTTATTGCTGCCCATGAACTCGGCGGTGAAGAGGGTTTGCGGCGCGCCGTACATCTCTTCGGGCGTGCCTTGTTGCTCGATCACACCGTTGTTGAGCAGCAGGATGCGATCGGACATGGCCATCGCTTCGCTTTGGTCGTGGGTGACCATCAGCGCGGAGAGGCCCAGGCGCACGATCAGCTCGCGCAGGAAGGCGCGGGCTTCTTCACGCAGCTTGGCGTCGAGGTTGGAGAGCGGCTCGTCGAGCAGGATCACAGGCGGGTTGTAGACCAGCGCACGGGCGATTGCCACGCGCTGTTGTTGGCCGCCGGAGAGCTGGCTCGGGAAGCGCTCGCCCAGGTGGCCGAGGCCCAGTTGCTGCAGCACGGCCTGCACGCGTTCCTTGATCTGTGCGGACGGCGTCTTGCGCAGCTTGAGCGGGTAGGCGACGTTCTCGGCCACGGTCTTGTGCGGCCACAGTGCGTACGACTGGAACACCAAGCCCAGGTTGCGCCCTTCGGCCGGCACGTCGAGCTTCTTGGCGCCATCGAACATGACGCGATCGCCGATCTGGACGGTGCCTTGGCTGGCCTGTTCGAGGCCGGCGACGGCGCGCAGCAGCGTGGTCTTGCCCGAACCGGACGGACCCAGCAGCGAGACGACCTCGCCCTTCTGCAACTGCATCGAGACACCCTTGAGGACCGGGTTGTTGCCGTATTGCAGGTGCAGGTCGTTGACAGTGAGTTCAATCATGGAGCTTTACCCCGAAACGCAGTGCGATGCCGAGGCCGACGGCCACCAGCACGATATTGACGAAGGACAGCGCGGCGACGATATCGATGGCGCCGCCCGCCCACAGGGAAACCAGCATCGAGCCGATCGTCTCGGTGCCCGGCGACAGCAGGTACACACCGGTCGAGTACTCGCGCTCGAAAATCAGGAAGATCAGCAGCCAGGCGCCGAGCAGGCCGTAGCGCGTGAGCGGCACGGTCACGTCGCGCGTGGTGCGGGCACGGGTGGCGCCCACCGAGCGTGCCGCCTCTTCCAGCTCAGGGCCGACCTGCAGCAGTGCCGCTGAGATCAGGCGCAAGCCGTAGGCCATCCACACCACCGTATAGGCGATCCACACGCTGAAGATCGTGCTGCGCAGGTCGCGCAGGCTCGGCACGACGTGCTCGATGATCCAGTTGGCGAAGGGCAGGCCGCTGTCGGTCAGGCCGGTTTCGATCCAGTTCGGCACGAACAGGAACACCCACAGGAAGGCCAGACCGGCCAGCAGGCCTGGCACCGCACGCGGCACGAGCACGCTGTAGTCGAGGAAGCGCGTCCAGCCGTCCGGTTTGCGGTGCATGGCCAGGCCGATGCAGGTGTAGCTGGCCACCGCGATCGCACCGCCGATCACGCCGATCAGCACCGTGTTGACCATCGCACGCAGGAACTGCGGCTGCTCGAAGATTTGCTGGAACGCCGTGGTCGAGAAGGCCTCGACCAGCGACACGCCTTCCCCCCAGTTCGACACGAAGGCGCGCAGCGCGATACCCGAAAGCGGCACCACCACCGTGACGAAGAACCAGAACACGACGATTGCCCACGCGGGCCAGCGCCACTTGCCCAGCGGCAGCGGGCGGCTGCGCGTGACCTTGCCCTTGACGGTGACAAAGCGGTTGGCCGACTTCAGCATGTAGCGCTGCAGCAGCACCAGCGGGAAGGTCACCATCACCAGGCAGACTGCCACGGCGGCCATCAGGTGATAGGCCGGTGTGCCGAGCTTATTGGTCAGCTTGTACAGATACGTGGCCAGCACCAGGTGGCCTTCCGGATCGCCCAGCACCAGCACCAGGCCGAACACTTCGAAGCCCAGGAAGGTCACCAGCACGGCTGCGTACAGCAGGGCGGGGCGCACCATCGGCAGGCTCACGTTCAGCGCGACCGACAGCGGCGATGCACCCGCGATACGCGCGGCTTCTTCCACATCCGAGCCGAGGCTGCGCAGCGCCGACGAGACATACAGGTACACGTGCGGCACGTGCGTCAGGCCGGCGATGATGATGATGCTGGTGAACGAATACACGTTCCACGGCGCACCCCCAAACAGGTGCTTGAACCACACCGTGTAGAAGCCCACGGGGCCAGCCGAGACGACGTAGCCGAACGCCAGCACCATCGGCGAGACAAACACCGGGATCATCAGCAGCGGCTCAAGGATGCGGCGGCCGGGCAGGTCCGAACGCACCATCAGGAACGCCAGGATGCCGCCCAGTGGCACCGAGATCGCTGCCAGACCAAATGCCAGCGCAGCCGACTTCTCAAAGGCGTGCCAAAAATCCGAATCCGTAAAGATGAAGCGATACGCATCGAGCCCCGCCAGCGCGTCGGGCATGAAGAACGGCGCGGAGAGGAAGCTCTGGTAGAAGATCAGCGCCAGCGGCGTGAAAATCGCCAGCGCGGTAAGCAGGATGACCACGCCGCGCGGCAAAGCCTGTCCCACACGCGTCCAGGGCGAGCGCTTGAGGGAGACTTCCGAAGCGGCGGCACGGTCTTGCGCTAGAGAACGCATGGTGCCTCCAAGAGGGGCTGGCGCCAGAGTCGGATGGCGCCAGCGGGTCGGTCAGATGAGAGGAATCGCGATCAGCAAGTCAGCAGATCAACGACCGGCGGCAGTGCGCCATTGCTTGATGAAGTCCAGGCGCTTCTTCGGTTCCAGGAATGCCAGGATCGATTCGTCCACCGGAATCGGCTTGATCGTGTTGCCGAGAATCTTCTTCAGGCCGGCGGCAGTCGCTTCGCCCGTCACGTCGTCACGCAGCGAGTGCAGATCCGACTTGTTGGCGAGGATGTCCTGGCCGCGTTTGGACAGGATGTAGTCCAGCCACAGCTTGGCGGCGTTCGGGTTCTTCGCCTTCTTGGCAATCATCGCCACGCGCGAAACCACCAGCGTGTAGTCCTTCGGATAGACGATGCCGATCGACGGGTCCTTCTTCGCGCGCGCAATCGCGTACGAGCCGAGGATGTTGTACGCCACCAGGTTTTCGCCCGAGGCCACGCGTTCCATCATCGTGCCGGTGGACGACTGCAGCACCAGGTTCGGGCCGACCGCCTTGATGAAGTCGAAGTACTGCGGCGAATCCAGGTTGTCCTGCGCAGCCATCATGAAGCCCACGGCGGACTTCTCGATGTCGTACGTCGTGACCTTGTTCTTGAAACGCTCGCCCTGACTGCCCACCAGCTTGGCGAGGTCGGCGTGCGTTTGCGGGACTTCGCTGTCCTTGATCAGGCGCTTGTTGTACAGAAACACAGCCGGCTCATACGTGGTGCCGTAGGCCAGGCCCTTGTAGACGGCCCACGTCGGCAGGTGCGGCACTTCGGGCGAGTCGTACTTCAGCGCGTAGGTCTGCGCGAGCTTGAGCTGCGAGTCCATCGACGAGTTCCACATCATGTCAGCTGAGGCGCCGCCGGCGGCCTGCTCGCTGATGAAGCGGTTGTACAGCTCGCTGCTGTTCATGTCGTTGTATTCGACCTTCACGCCGGGGTAGAGCGACTCGAAGTCCTTGATCAGCGGGTCGGCCGCTTTGGTATCGGTCGTGGCGTAGACCACGACTTTGCCTTCCTTCTTGGCGGCGGCGATGGTGTCGGCGTAGCTGGCGGGATAGCCAGCCGGGACTTGCGCGAGTGCAGCGGTGCTGAGGGTCAGAGCGGCAGCTGCAATCGAAGCGAGAGCGGCGTGCGCGGGCACAAAGCGGCCACGAAGCATGGGTTTGTCTCCTGTTTGCTTAGGTGTCGTGGGGCTGGCTACTTATGGCGATGTGCGTGTAGCTCGGGCGGATGGCCCCAGGTGCGGCGCAGTATAGAAGTCGCGCGCTTTCGTCACGCTTTCATTAAAGCTGCTGCGTTGCAACATGCTCAGGAAGCGCCGCTGATGTTGTGAGCGGCACGCGAATCCGCGCAGATAGGCCCACGCCGCCATGCCCGTTCGGCTCGCCATCGGCCAGTTCGATTTGCCCGCCGCTGCGCGCCGCATACGCCCGCGCGATCGCCAATCCCAGGCCAGAACCCTCTGCGGCATAGCGCGCATCCTTCGGCGCGCTGTTGGGCGCATTTTTCAACTTCGCCGCACGACCACCACCTTCATGCGCACGGCGGAATCGCTGAAACGCGTGCGCGCGCTCGTCGGCGCTCATGCCGGGGCCGGTGTCATCCACGCTGACGAGCGCGGTGTCGCCGTCGGCAATTGCCCGCACGGTGATGCGTCCACCGGCGGGGGTGTAGCGGATCGCGTTGTGTACCAAGTTGGACAGCGCTTCACGCAGGAAGGCAGGGTAGCCCGTGACGGACAGGGTTGCGGCGAGCCCTGCATCGTCCCAACCGAGGTCCTGCTGCTTTTCGCGTGCCAGCGGCAAGGCATCGACCACCACGTCGCGTGCTAGCTCGCCCAGGTCGAACGTCTCGGCCGGTGCATCCTGCCCCGCGTGGCGCGCGCGGGCGAGCGCGAGCAACTGCGAGGTCAGCCGATTAGTCGACTGCAACCGCGCGATGATGGCTGTCAGGCTTTCTCGCACGCGCGCCGGGTCAGTTTCGCGCAGCGCGTATTCGGCCTGCGTGAGCAGCACGGCCAGCGGCGTGCGCATCTGATGCGATGCATCGGCGAGGAACTGGCTCTGCGCCTCCGCCAGTTCTGCGTAGCGCTGGATGTGGTGGTTGATCGCTTGCACCAGCGGGCGCACCTCGGCGGGGACGTCCGCGGCATCGAGCGGCCGCAAGTCGTCAGAAGCGCGGACTGCGATGCTGCGCGCAAGACGGTTCAGCGGGCGCAGCGCCACGGTTACGCCCAGCCACAGCAGCGCCGCGCTCACTACCACCAGCGCCGCATCGCGCAGCAGGGTGCCGCGCCAGACGGCCTGCTGCAGCGCACGCCGTGTCTCGATGGTTTCGGCCACCTGGATCACGATGCGTGCCGGCAGCCCCGGCTGATACAGCGGCTTGGCAACGGCCACCACACGCACCGGCTCACCGTGATACAGCGCATCGTAGAAAAACTCGGTGTCGTTCTCCAGGCGCGTGGTGGGCAGCGGCAGGTCGTCATACCCGGTGAGCGCGGCCTCGGGGGCTTTGCCCGGTGCCGGCTCGAAGGCGACGCGGTAGTAGACGCTGCTCTGCGCGGTCGACTCGAACATCGACAAGGCAACATACGGCACGTTGACCTGCACTTGGCCGCGCTCGATCGTCACGCCGTTCTCGATGGCGCGCACCGAGCCGAGCAGAGCGCGGTCGTACGCGCGATCGGTGGCGCTGCGCAGCGCCTGGTACGCACTCACGATGTCGATCGCCAGCACGCCGATCAACCCGGGCAGCAGCAGCCACAGCAGCGTGAGTTTCAGACTGCGCGGCAGCAGGGCAAGCCGTTGCGTCATGAGGCGGTGTTGTCGCCGACGGTGCTGACGTCGCTCGCGCCGGCTTCGAGCATGTAGCCCAGACCCCGCACGGTGACGATCTGCACGCCCGTGCCGGCCAGCTTCTTGCGCAGGCGGTGCACGACGACCTCCACCGCGTCGGGGCTCGAATCGCTGTCGAGGTTGAAGACCTTGTCGAACAGATGCACCTTGGCGATCGGCTGGCCGGTCTTGTGCAGCAGCGCCGACAGCGCAGCGTGCTCGCGCGGCGTAAGCGAGAGCGGCTCGCCTGACAGCAGGAACGCCTTGCGCCCGGTGTCGAACTCCAGCGGTCCGCAACGCAGACGCGGGAACGCCCGGCCGCGGCTGCGCCGAATCAGCGCCATCAGTCGCGCTTCCAGCTCGGCCAGCGCGAACGGTTTGGTGAGAAAGTCATCCGCGCCTGCATTGAGACCGCGCACGCGCTCATCCAGCGCACCCTGCGCCGTGAGGATCAACACCGGCGTGCGGTCATCCCGCGCACGCATGTCGGCCAACACGGCAAAGCCATCCTTGCGCGGCAGCCGCAGGTCCAGCACCACCGCGTCAAATTCTCCGGAGCCGAGGAAGGCTTCCGCAATCACGCCATCGGCTGCGCGCTCGATCACGAAGCCGCTTTGTGCCAGCGCGCGCGCCAGCCATGCCGCCAATTCGTCCTCATCCTCCACCAGCAAAATCCGCATCGGGTGTCTCTCAATATCGTTCTGTGTGCTTTTTCATGATAATGCGTGCGCCCGCATCGCGATTACACCGTCAAATCACACCAACTCATGGATGCGGACTGACCTGCATGTCGTCCATCCCAAATTCCCGTCGCCGCTGGCTGTGCCAGGCCGCCGCGCTGTTGGCCGCGGGGGGTGCCGTTTCGCTTGAGGGTCATGCGCAATGGCTGGCGGGCTCCGCGCCCGAACTGCCGTCGTACTACCCGCGCGACTACGGCGCGATGATCGACGCCGCCCGACGCGAAGGCCGCGTCACGGTCTATTCGACGACGGACTTTGCTGCCGCCCACCCGCTCATCCGCGCATTCGAGGCGCGCTACCCCGGCATCACCGTCGACTACCGCGAGCAGAACAGCGACGACATCTACCGACGCTTCCTCGCAGAACTTGCCTCCAAGTCGCCCGGCGCCGACGTCGTGTGGAGCTCGGCGATGCCCGAGCAGTTCAAGCTCGTCAACGATGGCCACGCGCTGTCGTATGCATCACCCGAGCGGCCCTACCTGCCGTCGTGGGCCATCTGGAAGAACGAAGCCTATGGCACGAGCTACGAGCCGGTCGTCTTCGTCTACAACGCGCGTCAGTTGTCCGCCGACTTGGTGCCGTCCACGCACGCCGATTTCGCCCGCATCCTCAACAGCCATCGCGACTTGCTGCGCGGCCGCGTTGCCGCGTACGACATCGAGCACTCGGGCTCCGCCTTCCTGTTTGCGGCGGAAGATGCGCGCACCTCCCCCGTGTTCTGGGATGTTGCCAAGGCATTGGGTGGCGTCAACGTCAACCTGTACATCACCACGGCCGCCATGCTCGAGCGCGTCGCCTCCGGTGAAAGCCTGCTTGCCTATGACGTGATCGGCTCGTACGCCGCGCGCTACGCCGATCGCAATCCCGCGCTCGCCATCAAGATGCCGGCCGACTACACGCTGGTCGCCACCCGCGTCGCCTTCATTGCTCGCCGCGCTGCCCGGCCGAACGCTGCGCGCCTGTGGCTCGACTTCATGCTCTCGCGTGACGGCCAGAGTGTGATGGCCGACCGCGCATTCCTTTTCTCGCTGCGTCAGGACGTCGAGACCGGGTTGACCGCCAAGCGCCTGCTTGCCGAACTGGGCAATACGCATCGGCCCATTCCGGTTGGCCCGGGTTTACTCGCCCATCAAGATCAGCTGCGCCGTGCCGATTTCCTGAAGCGATGGCGCGCTGCGCTCGGTCGTTAAGTGAAAGAGATCTAAGGGGCTCTTTTTGGGTGAGCGTGGCGAGAAGGCGACAATTTCTGTCGGCACCCGGGTGACAAAAATGGCACGCCGCCAGCCCCCGACAATTGGCCGCCAACCCCCGCGCCATCGCGCCAAAAGCCCGTCTCGGCCCCTGTCCGAGGGGGGCTCCCGCGTGTTGCCCATGAGCAACAACTTGGCCGCAAATCGTGCTCCAGAGCCAGAAAGGGTTTCCGGAATCTGTCAACGCTGGCCCATAATGCGGTCAGACGTGAGGTATCTACGTCGTCCATAAGGACAGTCAAGATTTCCCAATCAGTTGACAAGGAAAGTGTCGATATGAAGATGAAACTGTTTGCAGCTGCTGTTGCAGCTCTGGCCGCCGGTGGCGCCTATGCACAATCCTCCGTGACCCTGTACGGTGTGGTCGACGCTGGTCTGACCTACGCAAACAAGGTGCCGGGCGCAACCGCTGGTTCGAGCGGCTCGCGTATTGGCCTGGATTCGGGCGGCCTGTCGGGCTCGCGTTGGGGCCTGCGTGGCGTTGAAGACCTGGGCGGTGGCCTGAAGGGTATCTTCAACCTGGAAAGCGGCTTCAACATTGACACCGGCACGTCGGGTCAAGGTGGCCGTCTGTTCGGTCGTAACGCTTACGTTGGTCTGCAAGGCCAGTGGGGTCAACTGACCCTGGGTCGTCAGCAAAACCTGCTGTACGACTTCTCGCTGATCTATGACCCGATGGCAATTGCCACGCGTTACTCGCTGGCTTCGCAAGACGCCTTCTTCTCGGGTCGTGCTGACAACGCCGTCAAGTACATCGGCACGTTCGGTGGCCTGAGCGTCTCGGCTCTGTACTCGTTCAACAACAACGGCAACGAAGTTGCTGGCAGCAGCAAGACCGGCCGTGAGTGGAGCCTGGGTGCTAACTACGCTGGCGGCCCGCTGGGCATCGGCGCAGTGTATGACTCGACCAACTCGACGGTTGTTGGCAGCGACAACAAGGAACAACGCGCCACGATCGCTGGCACGTACGCCTTCGGTCCGGCCAAGCTGTACGCTGGCTACCGTTGGTACAAGGCTAACTACGCAACCGTTGCTGGCAATGGCAACCTGCGTTCGAACCTGTACTGGGCAGGCCTGGGCTACCAAGCTACGCCGGCTCTGACGCTGACGGGTACGGCTTACTACCAACAGTTCAAGAACAGCGGCACGGGCAACCCGTGGCTGTTCGTGGTCGGCACCGACTACGCTCTGTCGAAGCGCACCGACGCTTACTTCAACCTGGCCTATGCTAAGAACAGCGGCGGTTCGGGTCTGGGCGTGATCGGCCTGAACGACGCTAGCTACGCTGGTACGACGCTGACGAACGGCAGCCAAGTGTTCTCGGGCCCGAACAACAGCAACAACCAGTTCGGCGCTACCGTCGGCCTGCGTCACAAGTTCTAATTTGACGCGCTCGTAAGGGCGCATCGAATTAAACGGTTAAACGCCGATCCCGAAAGGGGTCGGCGTTTTTCTTTGTGTGAGCGGTTTATGTGCGGCGATTGGTTGATCGTGGGGTGGAGGTGAGCCTGTTGGTTGCTTTGTTTTCACCGGCCGCAAAACAGGCTCGCTCGCGAAAGCATATGGATTGGATGGTGAGCGCAAAGCGTTGTCTTGCCAGTGTGGGTGTGACTTGGCTGGGTCCGGACCTGCGCTTGAGTTGCCGCGGCGCACGTGCGATCGCGTGACGCCTTGGGTGAAGAGGGCAGATGCCTGTACCTTGATTCGACCGGCATTCCAGAGGGGGGGGGCTTGGTCATGCCGGGTGAAGACTTTCCACTTTCCTGGCTGCTCGGCAGCCCCATGGTTGGTGCCGGTAAAAAACGGCGGCACATTGGCCGCCGTTTGTGTGTTGTCACTGCGTACGCTGCTTACTGCTCTTCTTCGTCCTGAGAGGGCATCGGTACGTTGCGTCGCGTTGGCGCCGGGCGCTTGCCGACGACAATCGTGAGTTCGACTGCCTTGCCCTTGCGCGACACGGCCACCTTGGCTTCCGCGCCAGGCTTGAGCTGGGCAATGCTGTTCAGCAGCGCGGTCGTGTCGGCAATCGGTTGGCCGTTCACGCTGGTGAGGATGTCGCCGGGGCGCAGGCCTGCTCGATCCGCCGGTCCCCCTTGGACTACCGCAGCGATCAGCGCGCCATCCTTGCGCGACAGGCCGAATGATTCGGCAATCTCCGGTGTCACGTCTTGTGGTTCAACGCCGATCCAGCCACGCACCACGCTGCCGGTCGAGATGATCGACTCCATCACCTGCTTGGCCAGCGACACGGGAATCGCGAAGCCAATCCCAAGCGAGCCTCCCGAGCGCGAATAGATGGCCGTGTTGATGCCGAGCAGGTTGCCGTCGGCATCCACCAATGCGCCGCCTGAGTTACCAGGGTTGATCGCCGCGTCGGTCTGGATGAAGTTCTCGAACGTGTTGATGCCCAGGTGGCTGCGGCCCAGCGCCGAGACGATGCCCATTGTCACCGTCTGGCCCACACCGAACGGATTGCCAATGGCGAGCACCACGTCGCCAACGCGCACGTTTTCCAGGCGGCCCAGCGTGATGGCCGGCAGGTCGGGCAGATTGATCTTGAGGACCGCCAGGTCGGTCTCCGGGTCGGAGCCAACCACCTTGGCGTTAGCCTTGCGGCCATCGGTAAGCGCCACTTCGATTTCGTCGGCGCCATCCACCACATGGTGGTTCGTTAGAATGTAGCCTTCCGAGCTGACAATGACGCCCGAGCCCAGGCTGGCTGTCGGCTCCTGGCGTTGCTCGGGGGCGCGGTCGCCAAAGAAGAAGCGGAACCACGGGTCTGTGCTGGCCTGTGGGTTGTTGTTGCGCTTCGGAGCGTTCTTGCTGCTGAAGATGTTGACCACCGCCGGCATTGCCACCTTGGCGGCTTCCGCGTAGGAGTTGCTGGAGGTGCCGCCGTGGCCGATCGGCGCGACTTCTTTCAGTGCGACGATGGGCGAGCCGGACTGCACAGCCATCTTGCCCCGCTGGAGCCACTCGGGCTTGAGGGTGGCAATCACAAACCAGACGGCCAGGACGACCGTGACGGCTTGTGCAAAAAACAGCCAAAAGCGGCGCAACATAGGGCGAAATTGAGTCGAAATGGATCGAAAAGAACTTGAATTGTACTTGAACGACCTGTTGCAAGCGGCCCGTTTTCGGGACTATTGCCCCAACGGTCTGCAAGTGCAGGGTCGCGAAGACGTCACCCACATTGTGACGGGGGTCACCGCCAGTTTGGCTTTGATTGAGGCGGCTGTCGATGCGCGTGCCGATGCCATCCTCGTGCATCACGGCTATTTCTGGAAGGGCGAGGACGCCCGCATCGTAGGTCAGAAGCACGCGCGTCTGAAGCGGCTTCTTGCGAACGACCTGAATCTCTTCGCCTACCACTTGCCGCTGGATGCGCATCCGGAGTTCGGCAACAACGCACAACTGGGCACATTGCTTGGTATCGAGCCCAAGGGTCGCTTTGGCGACGATGAACTGGGTTGGATCGGCTCGTTGCCCCAGGCGACCACGCTGGGTGTGTTTGCCGAGTCGGTCGCGGCCCGGCTGAACCGGGCGCCGCTGGTGCTCGGCGAAGCCGACCGGCCGGTGCGTACGGTCGGTTGGTGCACGGGCGGCGCGCAGGGCTGGTTTGAAGCGGCCGTCGCGGCGGGGGTGGATGTCTACCTGAGCGGCGAGGCATCCGAGCAGACCACGCATCTGGCGCGCGAATCCGGTGTGGCCTACATCGGAGCGGGCCACCATGCCACCGAGCGCGGTGGCGTTCAGGCGCTCGGCAACCACCTCGCCGAGCGCTTTGGCGTGCGTCACACCTTCATCGATATTCCGAATCCGGTGTGAGGCGGTGCGTACTGATTAACCCTTGGCCTTGAGGCTGTCGCGGATCTCGCGCAGCAGCACAGTGTCTTCCGGCGTTGCTGGGGCGGCTTCGGGTGCCTTGTTGGCCTCGGTCATGCGCGTGATGGCGCGCACCATCAGAAACACGATAAACGCCAGGATCAGGAAGTTGACCGCCACGGTGATGAAGTTGCCGTAGGCGAAGACCGGCACGCCTGCCTTCTTCAGATCGGCCAGCGTCTGCGGCACGCCTGCAGGGGCGTCGGCCAACTGGATATACAGATTCGAGAAATCGAGCTTGCCGACGATACGGCCGATCAGCGGCATGATCAGGTCATTGACCAGCGAGTCGACAATTTTGCCGAACGCCGCACCGATGATCACACCGACTGCCAGGTCGATGACGTTGCCGCGCATCGCGAATTTTTTGAAGTCTTGCACAAGTGCCATCGGTTTTCTCCGGATTGTTTGATTCGACACAAACGGTCAAGCTGTGGATCGGTTGACCTGAATTGTTGAAAGCGAGTTTATAGGAGACACTCCGAAACCGCGCTGGCACTGGGCTGGCGGGCGATCGGTAGGTCAACTATATCCGCAAGCAGCGTGCCCCGCGACGGGTATCGTCGGCTTCGTACGCTCGGGTATAATTTTTGGTTGACGCGAACCTATCTTGATTTCTCACCCTGGGGTCTTGAATGAGTGACCAGCAAAACGTCGATAAAGGGCGCCGCAATCTGTTGATTGCGACGTCCGTCGCTGGTGGTGTGGGAGGGGTTGCAGTTGCGGCCCCTTTCGTTTGCACATTCGCACCATCTGAAAAAGCCCGTGCAGCGGGCGCGCCCGTAGAGGCGGACGTGAGTGACCTGGCGCCTGGCCAGATGAAGGTGGTGGAATGGCGCGGCAAGCCGGTCTGGTTGCTCAAGCGCACGCCCGAAATGCTGGAATCGCTCAAGAAAACCGACGCTGAAGTCGCCGACCCCAAGTCCGACGTGCCCTTCACCATGAAGACGCCGGACTACTGCAAGAACGAAACCCGCTCCCGCGCCGAACATAAAGACCTGTTGGTCGTGGTCGGCATCTGCTCTCACCTGGGTTGCTCTCCGTCCGGTCCGTTTCCCGCAGGCGCCAACGTGCAGCTTGCCGGCGACCCCGGCTTCGTCTGCCCCTGTCATGGCTCCACGTTCGACCTGGCAGGCCGCGTGTTCAAGAACAAGCCGGCCCCGCAGAACCTGGACGTTCCGCCGTTCATGTTCCTGTCGGACACGAAGCTGGTGATCGGTAAAGACGAGAAAGGGGAGGCTTGATCATGGCCGAGAAGAAGGTGGAGACAACCGGGCTGCTGGGCTGGATCGATGCGCGCTTCCCGGCATCCGAGCTGTGGAAGGCGCATCTGTCGGAATACTACGCGCCGAAGAATTTCAACTTCTGGTATTTCTTTGGCTCACTGGCGCTGCTGGTGCTGGTGATCCAGATCCTCACCGGCATCTTCCTGGTGATGAACTACAAGCCGGACGGCACGCTCAACGCCGCCGGCATCCCCGTCGCCTACGCGAGCGTGGAGTTCATCATGCGCGAAGTGCCGTGGGGCTGGCTGGTGCGCTACATGCACTCGACCGGCGCGTCGGCGTTCTTTGTCGTGGTCTACATGCACATGTTCCGCGGCATGCTGTACGGCTCGTACCGCAAGCCGCGCGAGCTGGTTTGGATCTTCGGCTGCCTGATCTTCCTGTGCCTGATGGCCGAAGCCTTCATGGGCTATCTGCTGCCGTGGGGCCAGATGTCGTACTGGGGCGCGCAGGTGATCGTGAACCTGTTCTCCGCCATCCCGCTGATCGGCCCGGACCTGTCGCTGTGGATTCGCGGTGACTACGTGGTGTCGGACGCAACGCTGAACCGCTTCTTCTCGTTCCACGTGATTGCCGTGCCGCTGGTGCTGCTGGGCCTAGTGGTGGCGCACATCATCGCGCTGCATGAAGTGGGCTCGAACAACCCGGACGGTGTCGAGATCAAGGCCAAGAAGGATGAGCGTGGCATTCCGCTCGACGGCATTCCGTTCCACCCGTACTACTCGGTGCACGACATCGTGGGCGTGGCGGTGTTCCTGTTCATCTTCAGCGCGATCGTGTTCTTCGCGCCGGAAATGGGCGGCTACTTCCTGGAAGCCAACAACTTCATCCCGGCAGACTCGCTGAAGACGCCGCCGCACATTGCGCCGGTGTGGTATTTCACGCCGTTCTACTCGATGCTGCGTGCGACCACGTCGGACTTCCTGCCGGTCCTGTGGGGCTTCCTGGCGATCATGCTGGGCCTGCTGTTCGTGCGTTCGAAGAGCATGAAGGTCAAGGGCGTGGCGGTGGCGGTGGCCGTGATTCTGGCGCTGGGCTTTGCCTTCATCGACGCCAAGTTCTGGGGCGTGGTGGTGATGGGCGGCTCGGTGGTGATCTTCTTCTTCCTGCCGTGGCTGGATCAATCGCCGGTCAAGTCGATCCGCTATCGTCCGGGCTTCCACAAGACGCTGCTGATCCTCTTCGTGATCGCCTTTGCGGTGCTGGGCTACCTGGGTATCCAGCCGCCGAGCCCGATCGGTTCGATCATCTCGCAGATCGGCACCATTCTGTACTTCGCGTTCTTCCTCGCGATGCCGATCTGGAGCCGGATCGGGACGTTCAAGCCAGTGCCTGAGCGCGTCACGTTCACGCCGCACTGATAGAACCCGCGCACAAGGACCCATGAAGGACACAAGAATGAAAAAGCTGCTCGCGATTTTCGCCTTGGCCGGTCTCGTGTTTGCCGCGCCTGTGATGGCCAATGAGGGCGGCGTGCCGCTCGATTCGGCGCCCAACCAATCCAGCGACACGTCCGCGCTGCAGCGCGGTGCCAAGCTGTTCGTCAACTACTGCCTGAACTGCCACGGCGCAAGCGCGATGCGCTACAACCGCCTGCGCGATATCGGCCTCTCCGAAGAGCAGATCCAGAAGAACCTGCTGTTCACGTCGGACAAGGTCGGTGACCTGATGCATATCGCCATGTCGCGAGACGACGCCAAGAAGTGGTTCGGCGCCGTGCCGCCGGACCTGTCGGTGATTGCGCGCGCGCGCGGCAGCGATTGGCTCTACACCTACCTGCGCACGTTCTACCGCGACGACACGCGTCCGACCGGCTGGAACAACCTGGTGTTCGACAAGGTCGGCATGCCGCACGTGCTGTGGGAGTTGCAGGGTCAGCAGGTGCCGAAGTACGCCGAAGTGAAGTCCGAGCACGGCGAGGTCGAGAAGAAGCTCGTCGGCTTTGAACTGGCGGTGCCGGGCAAGATGAGCAAGGTCGAATACGACCAGGCAGCGGCCGACCTTGTCACGTATCTGGACTGGATGGCAGAGCCTGCCGGCAACCTGCGCAAGCGCCTGGGCGTGTGGGTTCTGTTGTTCATTGGCGTGTTCTTTGTGCTGGCCTGGCGCCTGAATGCGGCCTATTGGAAGGACATCAAGTAAAATCCGTGTTTTCCGGGCAAGGGCTAGGCCGGTGAAGAACTGGTCCTAGCCCTTGCCTTTTGGCTTTTTGTGCCGTGGCGGTAAGGTTTACCGCCACGGTTGTACCGTCATCGGGCCGCCCCCGGCCCATGCGTCAAGGAACTACAACCATGATGGTCTTGTACTCGGGCACCACTTGCCCGTTCTCGCAGCGTTGCCGCCTCGTCCTGTTCGAAAAGGGCATGGATTTCGAGATTCGCGACGTCGATCTCTTCAACAAGCCGGAAGACATCGCGGTGATGAACCCGTACGGCCAGGTACCCATCCTGGTCGAGCGTGACCTCATCCTGTACGAGTCGAACATCATCAACGAGTACATCGACGAGCGCTTCCCGCACCCGCAGCTGATGCCGGCTGACCCGGTGCAGCGCGCCCGTGCTCGCCTGTTCCTGTTCAACTTTGAAAAGGAACTCTTCACGCACGTGTCGGTGCTGGAGAACGAAAAGGGCAAGGCTGCCGAGAAAAATCACGAGAAGGCGCGTGCCGCCATCCGTGACCGCCTCACGCAGCTCGCTCCGATCTTCCTGAAGAACAAGTACATGCTGGGCGAAGAGTTCTCGATGCTCGACGTGGCGATCGCGCCGCTGTTGTGGCGCCTGGATCACTACGGCATTGAAGTCTCGAAGAACGCCGCACCGCTGATGAAATACGCCGAGCGTATCTTCAGCCGTCCGGCGTATATTGAAGCGCTGACCCCGTCGGAAAAGGTCATGCGCCGCTGATTGCCGCCGGGTTATGGGCCATGCACCAGCATGGCCGCACCCGCGGTTACTGATTTCATCATGTCGGAAACCTCCACCAAGCCCTATCTGATCCGGGCCATTTACGAATGGTGCACGGACAACGGCTTCACGCCGTACATTGCTGTCTTCGTCGATAACAGTACCAACGTGCCGCGCGAGTTCGTCAAGAATGACGAGATCGTGCTGAACGTGAGCTTTGACGCGACCAGTCAGCTCGACATGGGCAACGAGTGGATTACGTTTAGCGCGCGCTTCTCAGGCGTGTCGCGCAAGATCGAAGTGCCGGTCGAGAACGTGCTCGCCGTCTACGCGCGCGAGAATGGGCAGGGCATGGCCTTCCCGGTTGAGCGCAGTACGCCGACCACGCAAGCCGCCACCGAACGCGAGAACAATCCGCCGCCCAAGTTGGCTGCAGTGGACTCCGAATCGGCGCCTGCACCGGTTGCCGCAGAGGTGGATGGCGGCCCGGAAGACGAGCCGCCGCCGAATGTGCCACGAATTGGTGGCAAACCTGCACTGAAGGTCGTCAAGTAACGCGTGTTAGGTTAGAATCGCGTTTCTTTGCCGGCTTAGCTCATCTGGTAGAGCAGTTGATTTGTAATCATCAGGTGGCGGGTTCGAGTCCTGCAGCCGGCACCAAATGCGAAAGCGGCTTCCGAAAGGAAGCCGCTTTTTCTTTGCGTCTACAAAACGTCGAGTTTTCTACGAACTCTTCGGAGGGGGCATGGCGAGTCGATCGCGCAAGGCTGTAGAGCCGCTTGCCCCTGCCGCTTGCGTACATCGTGCTCAGTCATGTCGCGGCTTTGATGCCCCTGCAGTGGCCTGGGCATGACCCACGTTGTCCGTTTCGGTTGTTCAACGCGGCTATCCGCTCACCATCGCCCCATAAACTGACACACAGAACCCGATGCCTCCAACTTGCATGGCGAATTCAGGAGGGGTAGAGGTCGAGAGTCAACTGTGTTTCGGATGGTCTCTCCGGTTTCTCATATTCAAGGTAGAACCTTGCGTTTGCCGAAGCTCAGGGCGATTGAGTGGCGACTGGCTTTTTGCCCGCAGCCGGCCGCTCAAGCGTAGCCCGTCGCGGACGTTGAGGCCGATCAGCGTGAGATTCGTTGCGCCGGCCAGCAGCTCGATCGTCTGGACCAGGTAGAAGGTGGGGTCGAAGGCTCCCGCCGAAGCCCAGCGGTTCAACGCGATGGCGCAGGGCACGAGCACCAGCAGACCCACAGCCGCGATGATCGGCATGCGCTTCTTTTTGGCGTCGACCAGCCGTCCGCGTCGCGACTTTGCAAGGAACATTCCGCTCGCTCCTGTCGCTGCAAGCGCAGGAATCAGGATCCACAATCCTGGCGTGACGATCAGAGACTTCAACTGGGCCACCACCGTGCGGGTGGCAAACAGCTCACACAGCAGGGTCGAGAGGAAGAAGGTCGCAATGCATAGCGGCGCGATCGTGCTGCCGATGCGATGAATGAGTTTGGGCATGGTTGTCTTTTCGACTTTGCAGGCTCAAGCCGTGCAGAGGTTGGGGACCGACACCTTCGAGAAGAGGTGCGGCTGCGCAACGGCGCTGGAGGGGTATGCAGCCAGTGCGTTGGCGAACTCGGGATGGGTGAACGCAGCACGGAAATGGTCGACCGACTCCCAGACTGCGTAGTTCATGAACATAGCGCTTGCGCCGACAGCCCTGTGCAGTTGGGTCGAGATGTACCCGGGCTGGAGTTTCATCCAGTTGGCGTCGTGCTTCCAGGCAACCATCAGGGCAGGGATATCTGCTTCTGCCACAGTGAAGAGATTCACCAGGACGACTGGGGTTGATGCGCAGTGGAGCTGTTGCTCAATAGGAGCGACGGGATCAAGGGGGCGCAACGAAAGCATGGCAAGGTCCTTCGGTGGTTGCACGACACCGAATTGACATCATGCATCCTTAATGTAGCAATTTGGCATTGTGGTGTCAAGATGGTATGATTGCGTCATGACCCTGGAAAAGCACACACTTGCCGGTGAGGCATTGACGAATCTTGTTCTGGAGCTGTTCCGGCTGAACAACCGCATGCTGACGGCCGGCGATCGCTTGGTGGCCGACATTGGCCTGACCAGCGCCAGGTGGCAGGTGTTGGGAACGATCGCAGCGGCTGAGCGTCCTCAGCCTGTGGCCTGGTTGGCCCGCGACATGGGAGCCAACCGCCAGAATATCCAACGCATCGTCAATGACCTGGTAAGAGACGGGTTGCTCGAATTCCAACCCAATCCCCACCATCGGCGCGCTCAACTTGTCGTCTTGACGAGCGCAGGGCGCGACGCGTTTGCCAACGCCATGCGCGTTGAAGTGCCGTGGGCCAACGCGCTCGCGGACGGGCTCGAACCGTCGGATCTTCAGACCACGCATCAAGTGCTAACCGCCCTACGCAGGCGGCTTGAGGGCGCCACCGAGTCTGAGTCGCTGGAATAGCATTGTTCCCGGTGCGAGGCATCCAGGGGGTGCGGGGACGCGTTCTTTGCATCGAATAGCCTGTCGAGTCGAGTGATGGCAGAGGAAGCGAGGTTGGGTTCGCGGTTGTTCCACCCCTGCAGCCGCACCAAATGCAAAAGCGGCTTCCAAAAGGAAGCCGCTTTTTCTTTGTCCGTTCGCAACACGTGACGGCGCAGGGGAAACCTCAGCCCCGCCGCACCCAAATCACCTTGCCGTTCTGGATACCCAGATTACGGCGTTCTTCCCGATAGTCCATCGTGCCCGGCAACGCCTTGCCGTCGCGTTCACTGACGCGCCACAGGCAGCCGTTCAGCAGTGTCGTTGCATCTTGCTCGGATTTGCCGATGAGTGTGTCGTCCGGAACCGAAGCGGCCTGGCATGCGCCTGCCGGTTGCGTGTGTTCAGCCATGGGCGCCTCGCCTGCGTTCTTGGTTTGCTCTATGCCGGCCGTGGAGCATCCGGCCATGCTTGCAATGGCGGCAACTGCCATGAGCATTGTTGCTAAGCGCGTCATACAACCTCTCGTTTGATGTCGAATGGGATCTGCGATCGAGTGCGATGCGTGGGTGGCGCAGTGCGCTCGGGTTCGTGGCGGTAGTGTATCCACAGGGTCAGTTAAGCAGGCGCGGCAGCGGGATGCGAATGCTCGCGGCGCGTGGTCGGTGCGTCGCAAATAGGCGCGTGATTTGTGTGGTTACACACGTACTTGGGGGGAGTATTTTCTATTGTGACTCAGTTGCCCGCAAATGGCGCAGGCAAGCCAATTCCGCACCAGTCATGGGTTTGCGAGGGATGCCCATGTTGTCGGCGCGCAAAGCGCCTTCCACCCCCTCCAAAAAACGCTTGCCGAGCCCAAGAACACTTTGTTACTCTGCGCCCCGTCATCACTACGGAGATGTTCTCCATGGACAGTTGTTCTAGTCGATCTTCGATCGCACTCTGAACGGCTAGACAGTCTCGGCGCATCGCTTTCGCTTTGCGCCCATCCACTGCCTAGCCGTATGCACGGCGGGTAGTGGCACTTGTGCGGGTTCTCCGTACAAGCCCATTCCCACAATTCGATTGTTTTACCGACACGGCCATGTGGCTGCGTGCGCGCTCGCGTTCGTAGTCTCCTGGGAGGACCGTGGTCGGCTCATGCCTACGTTCGTCATAGAAACGAACGGGGGAGGTCTCATGCTGTTTCTCTCGATGCTGCAATACGTTTGGGTCGCGGTGCGTCCGCTCGTTCTGGTGCGTGCTGCTGCCGCATTCCGCCCGTTTGGTCCCTTCCGTCGTCCGGCCTTGCTGGCCGCGATGGCTTCGTTCTCTGTTTTCACCCACGCGGCTCAAGCCCAAGAAGCCCAGGCTTCCGCACCGGCTGCGGATGCACTGCCGATCGCTGGCGGTGAACTCGATGACCGCTTCGGTTTCCACGGTCAATCGACCTGGGTTTGGCAAGCCAAGCCTGCGTTCAAGTCACCGTACAGCGGTGATAACAGCCTGACCGGCGGCCGCGCCATCAGCTACTCGTTCAGCACCACGCTGGACCTGGGCATGCGGTTGTGGAAGGGCGCCGAGTTCCACTTCAACCCGGAAGTCATCATGGGCAAGGCGTTCTCGGATCTGCATGGTCTGGGTGGCCCGACCAACGGCGAGCTGGCGAAGGTGACGGGCACCGACCCGACGCTATACCGCGCCCGCGCTTTTCTGCGCCAGACCTGGGGCCTGGGCGGCGATACAGAAAAGATCGACGCCGACTTCAACCAGTTTGCAGACGTGGTCGACAAGCGCCGCGTGGTGCTGACCGTGGGCAACATGCCGGTGTTGGATGTGTTTGATGGTGTGGAGTACTCGCACGATCCGCGCACGCAATTCTTGAACTGGTCGTTCATGGCGAGCCCATCGTTCGACTACCCGGCCGATGCGCGCGGCTACAACTGGGGCATCGCGTTGGAGTACATCGACAGCGAACTCGGCTGGGCCGCGCGCGCTGGCCGCTTCCTGCAGCCGATCGAGTCCAACGGGTTGGCACTGGATTCCGCCTTCATGCAGCACTACGGTGACATGGTGGAACTGGAAAAGAGCTACACGCTGTTCGGCCAGGACGGCAAGGTACGGTTGATGGGCTGGCGCAACAAGACGCGCATGGGCCGCTTTGATGACGCCATCGCTCTCGGCCAGGCCACGGGAAGCGCGCCGGACCTGAGCCAGGTGCGTAAGGAGCACGCCAAGGTGGGCGTGGGCCTGTCGTTCGAGCAGAAGGCGGGCGAGAACCTGGGCCTGTTTGCACGGCTGAACTGGTCGGATGACAAGACCGAGACGTACGCCTTTACTGAGGTGGGCCGCAACGTGTCGTTCGGCGGTCTGCTGAAGGGCTCGTCGTGGGGTCGCCCCAATGATGTGGTGGGTGCGGCATTTTCGCTGAACATGTTGGGCCCGGATCACAAGGCCTACCTGGCGGCCGGCGGTAGCGGCGCGTTCCTGGGCGATGGCGCGTTGAACTATGGCCACGAGCGCGTACTCGAATTGTTTTACAGCTTTCAACCGGTGAAGGGCCTCATGCTCAGCCCCGATTTTCAATTGATCCAGAACCCTGGCTACAACCGGGACCGCGGCCCTGCCAAGTTTTACGGCATGCGCGTCCACGCCGAGTTCTAAGACCTACGGAGGACCCATATGGACAGTCCGAGTCGACCTTACCCGACATTTCTTTCCTACTAGGCGAGTCCGCCGCACGGTTGTTCCCTGCTGCTGACTTGCCGCCCCGGCAAGGCAGCGGTGTCTGCATCGCTCCTTGATTGTTTGAATCTGCCGCCTCGGGTACGACAACCCGAGCGCGGCGATTGCCGCATGCCGTGCACGCGTCGTGCCCATGCGGCCAGGAGTTGTTATGCGCAAATTCAACATTCCCGCCCGTCGTTTCTCGGCCATCGCTCTGCCGTTCAGCTCGCCGTTCGTGCAGGCCCGTGCTGGTGCGCCGGAGCGTGCCAACGCTGTGTCGACCACGTCCAACCGGCGCGCTGACGACGGGGGCCAATCGCTCTCCAACCACGGCTACGCCGCCGCCGCCATCCGGCTGTCGCGCACCTATTGGTAACCGGCGGGTAATCCAACGACGGGTACATCCCTCACCCAATAACAAATCGGAGGTCGATATGACCCAAATTGCTTCTGGCATCGACGCACCACCACGTCATGCCGCGCTTGATGAGGCCCATGTGGGCGACATTCGTGGCGCGCTCGGCACCATTGCGCACCACGATACTGGCGCGCGTGACGGCTGGCGTGCACGCTTGCGCACGCTGCTGGCCATCCTCGGCCCCGGCCTGATCGTAATGGTGGGCGATAACGACGCCGGCGCCTTCGGCACGTACACGCAAGCCGGGCAGAACTACGGCACCACGCTGTTGTGGACGCTGATGCTGCTCATCCCCGTGCTGTACGTGAACCAGGAGATGGTGCTGCGCCTGGGCGCCGTCACCCGGGTTGGCCATGCGCGGCTGATCTTTGCGCGCTTCGGCAAGTTCTGGGGCAGCTTCTCTGTCATCGACCTATTCCTCGTCAATGCGTTGACGCTGGTGACGGAGTTCATCGGTATCAGCCTTGCGCTGGAATATCTCGGCATTCCGCGCCACTGGGGTGTGTGCGCTGCAGCGGCGCTGGTGATGTTGGCCGCGTCCACGGGTGACTTCCGACGGTTCGAGCGCTTTGCACTTGCGCTGGTGGCGGGCAGTCTCACGCTCATTCCGATCTTTCTGGTGGTGCATCCGCCGATGGGGCAGGTGGCACGCGATTTCTTCGTGCCTGCTCTACCGGCCGGTGCACCGCTGGCGGAAGTGATGCTGCTGATCATCGCCATCGTTGGGACGACCGTGGCGCCGTGGCAGTTGTTCTTCCAGCAAAGCTACGTGATCGACAAGCGCATCACTGCGCGCTTCATCCGCTATGAGCGTGCGGACCTGTGGCTGGGCATCGTGCTTGTGATTGCCGGCGCGGTGGCGATGATTGCCTTCAGCGCGCAGGCCTTCCACGGTACGCCGGAGTTCGGCAACTACACCGATGCGCTGGGTACGGCGAAGGGGCTGGAGGCCTACTCGGGCCGCTGGGCGGGCATTCTGTTCGCCATTGCGCTGCTGGACGCCAGCATCATCGGCGCGTGCGCGGTGTCGCTGTCGACCGCCTATGCGATTGGCGATGTGTTTGCCGTGCGCCATTCGCTGCATCGCAAGCCGACCGAGGCCAAGGGCTTCTACGCCGTCTACTTCGGCTTGACGCTGCTGGCCGCAGGCCTGGTGCTGACGCCGGGTGTGCCGCTGGGCCTGCTGACCAATGCCGTGCAATCGCTGGCGGGCGTGCTGCTGCCGAGCGCCACGGTGTTCCTGCTGCTGTTGTGCAACGACAAGGCTGTGCTGGGCCCGTGGACGAACGGTCGCGCGATGAACATCTTCACCGGCGGCGTGGTGGCGGTGCTGGTGATGCTGTCGGTCATCCTCACGGCTGCGGTGCTGTTCCCGGGCATCGGCGAGTTCGAGATCGGCGCGATCCTGATCGGCGGTTCGGTCATCGCCGTGGTGATGTCGCTGGTGCTGTGGCGCATCGAGCAACGCAACCATCGGACGCATCATCCGCAACGTGTGAGCGTGCTGGACCGCAATCACTGGACCATGCCGCCGCTGGAGCAGCTCACGCCGGCACGCTGGACGCCGCTCAAGCGGACATGGATGTTCGTGCTGCGCGGCTACCTAGTCGTGGCCGCAGGGTTGGTGCTGGTGCGCATTGCCGGATTGGTAGTGCAGTAAAGAGAACGGGCCACGATGTGGCCCGTTTTTCTTTGGCGATGTCGCAGCGTGTTACCAGGCGTATTTGGCTGTTGCCAGTACCGTGCGCCCGTTGTTGTAGATGCAGCGCGTGGCGTCGTAGCAGCCGGAGATGACTTCGCGGTTGCCCAGGTTCGTGCCGTTGAGCGCAAAGCGCCAGTGGCCGACGGTGTAGAAGATGGACGCATCAAACAGCGTGTAGCCCGGCACCTTGAGTGAGTTATCCGGCGCACCGGCCGTCGGGCTGGTGTAACGCACACCGGCACCGATGCCCACACCTTGCAGCACACCCGAGCGGATGCGGTAGTCCGTCCACAGCGATGCCATCTGACGCGGAATCGGAATCGCGATCGGCCACTTGTTGAGCGTGACGTCGTTGGCCTTGGTGTTGCGCACGTCCTGATATGTGTAGCTGGCGATCACGTTCCAGCCCGGCAGCAGCTGCGTCGTGCCTTCCAGCTCGATGCCCTGCGAGCGGATCTCGCCCGACTGCGCGTTGTGCATGCCGGTCGGGTCGTTCAGGTCCGGCGTGAGCACATTGGTCTGGTGGATCTGGAACACCGCCGCTGTGATCGACGTCTTGCTGCTCGGCGCAAACTTGATGCCCGCCTCGATCTGCTTGCCCTTGGTCGGCTTGAACGGCTGATTGTTGCGGTCGGTGCCGATGGTCGGGTTGAACGACGTCGAATAGCTCACGTACGGCGACAGCCCGTACGGCCCGAGGTACACCACGCCCACGCGGCCCGTGAAGGCGGAATCGCGCTGGCTGCTGTTGGTGCCGGCGAGCAGGTCGTCGGTGCGCAGGTCGCTCCAGTCGTGGCGGCCGCCGAGCGTAAAGACCCAGCGTTCGCCCAGCTTGATCTGGTCCTGCAGGTACACACCCAGCTGCGTCTGCTTCTGATGGATGTCCTGCGGCGATGCGCCTGAGCCATTGAAGATCGACCAGTCGAACGGGGCATACACCGGGTTGTACAGATCCAGCGACGAGGTGAGGGCGTAGTTCTCAGGGTCCTTGGTGGTCTGGCGCTGATAGTCCACGCCCGCCAGGAAGGTGTGCCGCGCGATGCCGGTGGCGAACTTCGCCTGCACCTGCGTATCGACGTCGAATCGCCCGTAGCTCGGCTTGGCGATGCCGGCGTAGCGCCACATCATGCGCTGCGTCGGGTCGCTCGGGTCCAGGCCCACGCCGTAGGTCATGCGGTCGTCCAGCTTCAGGTGCATGTAGCGCGTGTTTTGCCGCACCGTCCACGTGTCGTTGAGCTCGTGCTCGAACTGGTAGCCCAGCGAGTACTGCGTCTTCTCGTACGCATCAAAGTCCGGCGAGCCCGTGAACAGCGTGGCGGGAATCTTGCCGTTCGGGTTCGGCAGGATGGTGCCGCTCGCGGGCAGGAAGTTGTCGGACGAGTTGGTCTTGTCGCGCAGGTAGGTTGCCAGCAGCGTGAGCGTGGTATCGGCCGATGGCTTCCACGTGAGCGAGGGCGCCACCATCAGGCGTTGGTCCTTGAACGGGCCGAAGGGCAGGTTGCCGTCGCGGGCAACGGCCGTCAGGCGATACGACAGCTTGCCGTCGGCGTCGAGCGCGCCGGCAAAGTCGCCGGCCACCTGCTTGCGCGCGTGGCTACCGTATTGCACTTCAATTTCGCGGATCGGCTCGGTGGTCGGCTGCTTGGTGACGATGTTCACCGTGCCGCCCGGGTCGCCCTGGCCATACAGCACGGACGACGGCCCGCGCAGCAATTCGACGCGCTCGATCTGCCACGGGTCCACACGCCAGCTCGCCAGGTTGATGGTGTTGGGCAACTGCAGCCCGTCGAGGTACGTGGCCGGCACGAAGCCGCGCACGGCGGTGTACCAATCCGAGCGCGTGCCCGCGCCGTACGACGAGACGGACGCCGAGTAGCGCAGCGCCTCGTTCACGCTCTGCGCACCCTGCGCCTCGAAGCGGTCGCGCGAGACCACGCTGATCGATTGCGGAATCTCCGAGAGTGGTACATCGGTTTTGGTGCCAGTGGCGCTGCGCTGGGCGATGTAGCCACGCACAGGCCCAGTCGCCGATTCCTGTTGCGCACTGGCGGTCGCCACCGTGGCCGGCAGCGTGACTTGCGCGCTACCGCCCGTCGGTTCGATGGTGAACGTGTTGCCGCCTTGCTTGCGTGCCACCAGCCCGGATTGGGCGAGCAGCCGGTCGAGTGCATCTTCCACGCGCATCTGCCCCTGAACGCGCGGCGCCGTCTTGCCCGCCGTCAGCGCGCTGGCAAAGATGAGCTGCGCACCCGCCTGCCGTGCCAGCGCATTGAGCGCAGCGTCGAGCGGCTCGGCAGGAATGTCGATGGTCATGTGGGCCTGTGCGAAGGCAGCGCTGGCCAGCAGCGTAGCCGCGGCCAGCGCGATCATGCGCGGCACGCGTCGTTGTGTGCGAATCACTGTGAAGCTCCCCGTGTTGAATCTGTGGATCTGCGGATCCGTTGGTCTAGGTCACAGGGGAGTAGACGAACCGCGCACCGGGCATCCCTACCTTGGCGTGCGATTTTTTTTTATCGCGTGATGCTGCGGGCGAGAATGCGCACGGTGTCGTTGGCCTCACGGCGGACGGCCACCGGCAGGATGGACGGCAGCAGATCGAGCAGCGCATCGGTGCGCGCGCTGTCGAACACGCCCGAGATCTGCAGGCGGCCCAGTGCCGGATCGGTCAGCACAGCGGGCGTTGCGCGATAGCGGTTGATGTCGGCCACAGCCTGGGCCAGCGGTGTGCGGTCGAACATCAGCTTGCCGTCTTTCCAGGCGATGGCAGCGCTGAGGTCGGGCGCGGCGCGCGCGGTAAGCGTGCCGTTGAACGACTCGGCTGCCTGGCGGGCCGTCAGCAGCACGGCATCGCCCGAAGCCTCTTCCACAACATGTACGCGGCCGCGTAGCACGGTCACCGTGACATACGGATCGGCGCGTCGCACGTTGAAGGCGGTGCCAACCACGCGCACGGTCGTTTCGCCTGCATGCACGACGAAAGGTCGCCACGCCGAATGCGTCACGTCGAACAGCGCCTCACCGTCGATGAGACGAACTTGCCGCGATCGCAGGTGCCATTCCACCTCAGCGACGGTGCGCGTGTTGAGGGTGAGATCGCTGCCGTCCGGCAGGGTGAGGTGCTGGTGTTCGCCTGCGGCCGTGACATAGCGCTGCGTATGCCAGGCCGGATCCGCCCACAGCACCGCACCGAGCAACGCAACGATCCCGGCCGCCACCATCGGTGCTCGCCGACGCGGCGCCTGTGCCGGCAATTCCGGCATGGCAAAGCGCGCCTGCAGCGTGCTGCGGTGGCGCGCCAGGCTGTCGTCCTCGCGGGAGAAGTCGTCGGGTGGGTGGGGCATCAAGAGCCTGTGCGTGTTCAACGCGGCGGTGCGGCTGCCGGGCGGTCCAGCGCCGTACGGCAGGCCATCATGCCTAGCCGGATGTGCTTTTCGACCGCCTTGCGTGAAATCCCCAATCTTATCGCCACCTCGGCCTGCGGCATCTCGTGGATCTTATGCAGCACAAACACCTGCTGGCAGCGCGGCGGCAACAGGGCAATGGCTTCCGATAGGCGATCCAGTTCACGGCCGGCGTCGACGTGGCGGTCGTGGCCGGGGGCTTCGTCGGCGGGTTCGGGCAGTTCGGTGGCCGACTCGACCCACGCGCCGCGGGCCGTTTCCACGCGATGCCGGTCGATCGCCAGGTTGACCGTCGCGCGCCGCAGATAGGCCACGGGGGCCGTGACCGGCTGGCGCGGCGGCTCCGAGAGCAGGCTCACGCACACGTCATGGACGACATCTCGCGCAAAACCGCGGTCCGCGCCAAAGCGCCGGCGCAGCAGATCGACCAGTTCGTCGTAATGACGGACCAGTGCGGCAAGCAAGGGCGGGGCGGAGGAATCGCAGGACACCGGGCGGTGATGCGGAGCAAGAAAGTGCTGAATTGTAAATGAGAAGTATTCTTATTTTCAATTCAACATTTGGGCGCAGATTTGGGGGCTGCGTCGGGTGCGCACCACTGTGGCTGATTGTCGCAGTGCAACAACAGGCACTTTCGATTTGCTTACCCGCAAAACCGCGTAAACCCTAGCCGGGCGGGGAGGGCGCCACTTGTCAATCGGCCCCGATTTCTATTTGCCTGAGCATCTATCGCAATCCGAAGCGCTGTCTGGCGGTAAGATCGCGCCCGCATTCCACTCCAAACCGCGCTCCCCAATGAGCGCTTGACGTAGTGCCTGCATCGAATCCTGCCGCCCCCGATCTGTCGTCCGCTGCCTTGTGCAGTGCGGCGGCGCTCAGCTTCGTCCATGCCCATCATGGCCGAAGTCCGCCTCTGTGGCGGGGTGCGCTGGGTTCAGCTTCTCCCTGACCGGCGCCTGATGTGATCGAAGCCCCGCTATTGCACCCAGTGTTTTCGGGGTGTCGGTAGCACGGTCTTTTCTCATTTCCCGCGTTTTTCTGCCTGTGGCCGCTGTCTGGGCTGCTTGGCTCCCGTGATGTTGGTAAGCATTGCCGGCGCAACTGTGCAAGACATGAAGAACACACTCGTTCCACATATGAAGCGGTTTTTGACCGCAACTCTGGCCGCAAGCCTCCCGCTCTTGCTGGCGGGCTGCAACCTGACGGTCCTGGACCCGAAGGGGATGATTGCGGCGGAAGAAAAGACGCTGATCCTGGTGGCGACCGGCTTGATGTTGCTGGTGGTCATTCCCGTGATCATCATGACGCTGGTGTTTGCGTGGAAGTACCGCTCCACCAATACCAAGGCGCGTTATGAGCCGGACTGGTCGCACTCCAACGCCATCGAGGCGGTGGTGTGGCTGATCCCCTGCCTGATCATCGTCGTGCTGGGCTGGATCACCTACAAGTCCACGCACGCGCTCGATCCGTACAAGCCGATCGAATCGGATGTGAAGCCGATCACCGTCGAGGCCGTCTCGCTCGACTGGAAGTGGCTGTTCATCTATCCGGAACTGAAGATTGCGACGGTCAACCAGCTCGCGATCCCGGCCAACACCCCGATCAACTTCAAGATCACGTCCGACACGGTGATGAACGCGTTCTTCATCCCGCAACTGGGCAGCCAGGTGTACGCCATGGCGGGCATGCAGACCAAGCTGCACCTGATCGCCAACGAGACCGGCGTGTTTGACGGCATGTCGTCGAACTACAGCGGCTCGGGCTTCACGGGCATGAAGTTCAAGGCCACGGCCATGACCAGCGAAGAGTTCGACGCCTGGGTCAAGCAGGTCCGCAGCGCCCCGCAAGTGCTGACCAAGGAAGGCTACGCCGAGCTGGCCAAGCCGAGCGAGAAGGTGCCGCCGGCGGTGTACGCCAACGTGGACCCGGCGCTGTATCACAGCATCCTGCACAAATACATGGGCGACGGCGACAAGGTCCTGACGCTCGACGAGGCGCTCCAAGGCGCCAACTGCACGGTGGAAACGGCGGATGCGGCAACGCGCCCGCTGCCGGTGCAGTCCGCCCTGCCGGCGCCCAAGAGCGCGGCCAAGAATTCCTAGGAGTTGACGATGTTTGGCAAGTTGAGTCTGGAGGCCATTCCGCTGCACGAGCCCATCGTGGTCGTGACGGTGTCGGCCATTCTGCTGGGTGGTGCGGGCGTATTTGGCCTGATCACCTATCTGAAGAAGTGGTCGTACCTGTGGAATGAGTGGATCACCTCGGTCGATCACAAGAAGATCGGCGTGATGTACTGCATTCTGGCCATCGTGATGCTGCTGCGCGGCTTTGCCGACGCCATCATGATGCGCTCGCAACTGGCGGTTGCCTCGGGCGGCGGTGCCGGCTATCTGCCGCCTGAGCACTACGACCAGATCTTTACCGCGCACGGCGTGATCATGATCTTCTTCATGGCCATGCCGCTGATGACGGGCCTGATCAACCTGATCGTGCCGCTGCAGATTGGCGCGCGCGACGTGGCGTTCCCGTTCCTGAATACGCTGTCGTTCTGGCTGGCTGCTGCCGGCGTGGTGCTGATCAACGTGTCGCTGGGCGTGGGTGAATTCGCGCGTACCGGCTGGCTGGCGTACCCGCCGCTGTCGGAGCTGGCGTACAGCCCGGGCGTGGGGGTCGACTACTACATCTGGGCCTTGCAGATATCCGGGTTGGGCACGTTGCTGACCGGGGTGAACTTCGTCGCGACCATCTTCAAGATGCGCGCGCCGGGCATGACCCTGATGCGCATGCCGATCTTCACCTGGACCTCGCTGTGCTCGATGATCCTGGTTGTGGCTGCCTTCCCGGTGCTGACCGTGGCGCTGGCGCTGCTGGGTGCTGACCGCTATCTGGACATGCACTTCTTCACGAACGAGCTGGGCGGCAACGCCATGCTGTACGTGAACCTGATCTGGATCTGGGGCCACCCCGAGGTGTACATCCTGATCCTGCCGGCGTTCGGCATGTTCTCGGAAATCGTCGCCACGTTCTCGCGCAAGAAGCTGTTCGGCTACACGTCGATGGTGTACGCAACGGCCGGTATTACCGTGCTGTCGTTCCTGGTGTGGCTGCACCACTTCTTCACCATGGGCTCGGGCGCGAACGTCAACGCGTTCTTCGGCATCGCCACGATGATCATCTCGATCCCGACCGGCGTGAAAATCTTCAACTGGCTGTTCACGATGTACCGCGGCCGTGTTGAGATCAACTCGATGATGCTGTGGACGATCGGCTTCATGATCACCTTCACCATCGGCGGTATGACCGGCGTGCTGCTGGCCGTGCCGGGCGCTGACTTCCTGCTGCACAACAGCTTGTTCCTGATCGCTCACTTCCACAACACCATCATCGGTGGCGTGGTGTTCGGTTACCTGGCCGGTATCACGTACTGGTTCCCGAAGGCCTTCGGCTTCAAGCTGGACGAGAAGTGGGGCAAGCGCGCCTTCTGGTGCTGGTTCGTGGGCTTCTACACCGCGTTCATGCCGCTGTACGTGCTGGGCTTCATGGGCATGACGCGTCGTCTGAACCATACCGACAATCCGGCATGGCAGCCGTGGCTGTACGTTGCCGTGGTTGGTGCCGCGATCATCGCCTGCGGTATTGCTTCGCAGCTGATCCAGATTTTCGTCTCCATCCGCAATCGTCATGCGCTGGCTGACCTGACGGGCGATCCGTGGGGTGGCCGTACGCTGGAGTGGGCAACGTCGTCGCCGCCGGCGCACTACAACTTCCCGGTCCTGCCGGTGGTGCGTGATATCGACGCCTTTGCTGACATGAAGGCGCGCGGTGAAGTGCCGACGCAAGTGGCGGCCAGCTACGAGAAGATCCACATGCCGAAGAACACCGGCGCCGGCTTCTTCATCGGCATGTTCTCGATCGTGATGGGCTTTGCGCTGATCTGGCACATCTGGTGGATGGCCGTGCTGGGTCTGGTCGGCATGATCGGCAGCTTCATCCTCCGCAGTAACGACGATGACGTCGATTATTACGTGCCCGCTCACGAGGTCCACGAGACCGAGTCGGCCTACTTCCAACGTATCGGTTCGCAGGCTTAAACCATGGCTTCCAATGTTCTAGACGGTCACGCCGCGCACGGTCACGCGCACGGCCACGACCACGCGCATGACCATGCGCACCACCACGACGTCGCAGACACCAAGGTCTTCGGCTTCTGGGTGTACCTGATGAGCGACTTGATCATCTTCGCGTCGCTGTTCGCTACGTTCTGCGTGCTGCGCGGCGCGACGGCGGGCGGCCCGACGGGCAAGGAGCTCTTCGACCTGTCGTACGTGGCCATCGAAACCGGCATCCTGCTGGTGTCGTCCATCACGTACGGCATGGTGATGATCAGCGTGCAGAATGGCCGCAAGGATCACGTGATGCTGTGGTTGGGCATTACCTTGCTGCTGGGCGCCGCGTTCGTCGGGATGGAAATCAACGAATTCCATCATCTGATTGCTGAAGGTGCCGGCCCGAACCGCAGCGCGTTCCTGTCGTCGTTCTTCCTGCTGGTCGGCACGCACGGCCTGCACGTGGCCAGCGGCATGCTGTGGATCATCGTCATGATGTGGCAGATCGGTGCCAAGGGCCTGACCCCGACCCAAACGACCCGCCTGTCGTGCCTGAGCCTGTTCTGGCACTTCTTGGACGTGGTGTGGATCGGCGTGTTTACCGTCGTGTATCTGCTGGGAGCGATGTAAATGGAACAGACCAATGTTTCGACGGGTATCGCCCACGGCGACGCCCACGGTCATGCGGCCGGCGGCGCCGGTCATGCCACCATCAAGGGCTACCTGATCGGCTTTGTGCTGGCGGTGATCCTGACGGCCATCCCGTTCAAGATGGTGATGGACGGCGGTTACTCGCACCAGACGGTGCTGGTGACGGTGATGGCGCTGGCGGTTGTGCAGATCGTTGTGCACCTGATCTACTTCCTGCACTTGGACGGTTCGTCCGCCCAGCGCTGGAACGTGATGGCTTTCCTGTTCACGCTGCTGATCCTGGCGATCGTCGTTGTCGGCTCGCTGTGGGTCATGCACAACATGAACGCCAACATGATGACGATGTAACGAGGGTTGCTTCTCGCTGCATCAGAAGGGCGCCCCTGGTGGGCGCCTTTTTTATTGCCCGAAGCGGACGACGTGTGTGGAGCAATCCGCTGCGGCAAAGGCCAGCAGTTGCGCACCTTCCTCCTCCAATGCCCGCGTGTCGGCCTTGGCCAGCTTGGCAAAAGGCCGCAGCGTGAGCGTAGCCTGCTCGCGGGCCAGGTCCAGCTTCCAGGTGCCGGCAACAAAACCGTCGATCAGCAGCGTCGGCGGCAGGATCCCGTTCTTCGTGTAGATCGCCTTGCGATGACCATCGTCGAGAATGCGCGCGCGGTCGGCATGTGCCAGCAGCGCGCAGTCCAGCTCGGGTAGAAAGCGTACCGGAGCCGGCGTGTCGGCATCGGGCCGTGGGGCGCGCGGCAGGTCAAACAGCTCGACGCCGTGCTCGTCGGTGAAGGTCTTCAGCCGGGGCCGTAACGTCTCGAACGCCGCCGACAACCGCGTGAGTCCTGACCATGCCTGCGCATCCGCCACCGAGGCGGGGCCGTAGCCGGCGAGGTAGCGCAACACCAAAGCCTCGGTCGTGGCAGCCGGTTCGACGGCTTCGCCGAGCCAGTCGGCGACGGTGGCCAGCGTGGCTTGCCCGGCGCCGCGCCACAGGCCACGCGGCGGCACCTGTACTAGCGGCTCCAGAAACGGAATGGCGCGCGCGAGTGCGGCTGCATCGTGCTTCGGCCATAGCGGCTGCAGGTGCTCGCCAAGCTGGACGGCGGTGAGCGGACCACCGGCCAACGCCGCTCGGGCCGCCGCACGCAGCGCTGCGGGATCGACATCGGCGATGCTCTTGCCGGCGTTGCTGAAGGCCAGGCGCAACATCTGCGCATCCAGCAGCGGGCGCAGCGCAAGACAGTCGTGTGCGCTGGTCAGGTGTAACGTGCCGCGCATCATCGCGCCGCGTATGGCACGGCGGGTGGTCAACAGCTTGTCGAGCGCCTCGGTGCGAAACCCTTCCAGCCGCGACCACAGCCCGTAGTGCGGCGCCTGCGGCATCTGCGATTGCATCGCCACCAGACGCTCAATCGCCGCCAGCGGCGTCATGCGAGTGCGGCGCAGAAGCAGCTGGCGATCGAGCAGCGCGCGGTTGAGTGCGCGGCGGGTCAACAGCGGGGCGGGGAGCGATGAGCGAGGCATGGCGTTGTTCTGAGCCAGATTGTGCCGACTGCGCCGATTGTGCCGCAAACGCCGCGCGTTCGCGTCCGCTGCGGGTCGTGCCTTTGCTACACTCCGCGGGTTCCCAATTTCACGCGCTTTCCCCCGCTTTTACGCCATGTCACAGTACGTTTTCACCATGAACCGCGTGGGCAAGATCGTTCCGCCCAAGCGCCAGATTCTCAAGGACATCTCGTTGTCCTTCTTCCCCGGCGCCAAGATCGGCGTGCTGGGCCTGAACGGCTCGGGCAAGTCGACCGTGCTCAAGATCATGGCCGGCCTCGACAAGGACATCGAGGGTGAAGCCACGCCGATGCCCAACCTGAACATCGGCTACCTGCCGCAGGAGCCGCAACTCGATCCCACCAAGACCGTGCGTGAGGAAGTCGAGAGCGGCCTGGGTGAGGTGGTGGACGCACAGAAGCAACTTGAAGCCGTCTACGTCGCCTACGCCGAGCCCGATGCCGACTTCGACAAGCTGGCCGAGGAACAGGCGCGCCTGGAGGCCATCATCGCAGCCGGCTCCGGTGACAACGTTGAGTTGCAGTTGGAAATCGCCGCCGACGCGCTGCGCCTGCCGCCGTGGGACGCCAAGATTGAGCACCTCTCGGGCGGTGAAAAGCGTCGCGTCGCGCTGTGCAAGCTGCTGCTCTCGCGCCCCGACATGCTGCTGCTGGACGAGCCGACCAACCACTTGGATGCCGAATCGGTGGATTGGCTGGAGCAGTTCCTCACGCGCTTCCCGGGCACCGTGGTGGCCGTCACCCACGATCGCTACTTCCTCGACAACGCCGCCGAGTGGATTCTCGAACTCGACCGCGGCCACGGCATCCCTTGGAAGGGCAACTACAGTTCGTGGCTCGATCAGAAGGAGACCCGCCTGAAGCAGGAAGAGTCGAGCGAATCGGCCCGCCAGAAGGCACTGAAGAAGGAACTGGAGTGGGTACGCCAGAACCCGAAGGGCCGTCAGGCCAAGTCGAAGGCGCGTCTGGCCCGCTTTGACGAGCTGAACAGCCAGGAATACCAGAAGCGCAACGAGACGCAGGAAATCTTCATCCCGGCCGGCGAGCGTCTGGGCAATGAAGTCATCGAATTCGAGAACGTCAGCAAGAGCTACGGCGACCGTCTGCTGATCGACAATCTCAGCTTCACGATTCCGCCGGGCGCCATCGTCGGCATCATCGGCCCGAACGGTGCGGGTAAGTCGACGCTGTTCCGCATGCTCACAGGCAAGGAGCAGCCGGACTCGGGCACCATCAAGATCGGCCCGACGGTCAAGCTGGCCTACGTGGACCAGAGCCGCGATGCACTGTCCGCCGACAAGACCGTGTTCGAAGAAATTTCCGGCGGCTCCGACATCCTGACGGTGGGCCGTTACGAGACGCCGTCGCGCGCCTACATCGGCCGCTTCAACTTCAAGGGCGGTGATCAGCAGAAGCATGTTGGCACGCTCTCTGGCGGTGAGCGCGGGCGTCTGCACCTGGCCAAGACGTTGATCTCGGGCGGCAACGTGCTGCTACTGGACGAACCGTCGAACGACCTCGACGTGGAAACGCTGCGTGCATTGGAAGACGCGTTGCTGGAGTTTGCCGGCAGCGTGATGGTGATCTCGCACGATCGCTGGTTCCTCGACCGGATCGCCACGCACATCATCGCCTTCGAAGGCGACTCGCACGTCGAATTCTTCCCGGGCAACTACCAGGAATACGAAGCCGACAAGAAGAAGCGTCTGGGTGAAGAGGGCGCCAAGCCCAAGCGCATCCGCTACAAGCCGGTCGTGCGTTAAGCGGGAGGCGGGCGGCTTTGTACCCGCATGCCCGCACCCCGGCCTACGGCGAGCGATCTGCCTCGACCGTGGGCGGCGCGTCGAGATCGCTATCGAACTCGGCGCGCTTGTGCGAGCCGTCGCAGAACGGCTTGTTCAACGAGTGCCCGCAGCGGCACAGCCATACCTGATCGCCCTCGATCGCCAACTCGCGCCCACCCTGGGTGACGATGCGAAAGCTTCCCTTGATGTGATACGGCCCGTTGTTGCGGGCCGTGATGACAACGTCGTCGGCCATGGCGGCCTCCTTCGCAGACAAAGGCAGTGCGCTCAGAAGAGGATGCCCTGCATGCGGTAAGCGAAGTGCGCGGTCTTCGCGTCGCGCATCAGCGCCATGAACTGATCCATGTCCATGTGCACGACATTCTCGTGGTCGCCGGCTTCAAAGTAGACGTCGCGATGGGTCATCAGGCTGCTGTCGAGATACGTCGGCATGCCGTAGGCCATGCCCACTGGCGGCACGGCACCGGCGTCGCAGTCCTTGAAGACTTCGCGCAACTCGGATTCATCGGCCAGCGTCAGGTCATCGCGGCCCGATGCCTTCTGCAATTCCGATAGATGCAGGTGATAGGTGGATGGCAGCACAGCCGCCACGTAGCCGAGCTTGTCCTCAAGCAACAGCGTCTTGGCCAGACGGTCCCCCGGGACGTGCGCGGACTGCGCGGTTTCGGTGCTGGTGTGAGTATGCGGATGGCGAATCACCTCGTACAGGCAGCCCTTGCTGCGCAGGCAGCCGTCGAGGGTGGTGGAGATCGACATGGCGTCCTCCCGTGTGCGGTGCGGCCGGCGGCGGGATTGCAGTGGCCGCTACGTCAGCATAGGTCGGTTTGCAGTTTGCGCAGGCGTTGGCAAGTACAAAAGCAACGGGCCGCTCGTGTGAGCGGCCCGTTTGCCAAGTTCCGTTGATCAGCGGGTCTTAGCGATCCCAGCCGCGGTGCCAGCCGTGGTCGTGACGCCATTCACGTTCGCGCCACTCGTGGCGGCGCCATTCGCGCTCACGCCAGTCGTCGCGGTCACGCCAGTAGCCACCGCCGTAGACCACCGGAGCCGGTGCATAGTAGACCGGCGCCGGGCGATAGACCGGGGGTGGTGCATAGACCGGTGCCGGGGCCACATAGACCGGCGCAGGTACGCCGATCGCCACGCCGACATCCACATGCGCCAGCGCCGCCGTCGAGGCGCACAGCGCGGCGCCACCCAGAACGAATGCGAGCAGTGTGCGTTTCATGATGCTTCTCCTTGGCGAGTTGCGAGGCCGGGGGCAGGGTTGCCGTCGACTTCGTGTATCAGGTTGTTGAGGTCATTCTATGAACCGCAAGCCGGATCAGGTGATACGCAATTCCTACGGATGTAACGGAAAGTAAAACGCCCCACCGGCAAAAGCCTTGTGGGGCGTGGGTTTCAGGCGGCGCCTGTTTGGGGTGCTCAGGCTTGCCAGGCGGCGCGGTGTTCCGGTGACGACCACACCGCCAAGTGCAGGGCCGACAGCGAGAACGGGTCCGACAGCAACACCAGCTTCTGTTTGCCCGTGAGCTTGTCAGGGCCGACCTCCAGCGCGTGACGCACCGTGGCTTCACGCACGGCGAGCAGACGGCGGTCGTGAGGGAAGCGCGTGGTGCCGATCGCGCACATCAACGCGTTGGTGACCGGGTCGACCACGGCCTGACGAAAATCGGGCGTGGGAGGCGCATTGCGCAGATGCTTGCGCGTGGCGCGCAGTTCGCGCGGTGGGCGCACTTCCTCGGGGATCATGAACAGGTGCAGACGACGCATGCGCCGGCCCAGACTCACGCGGCTCGAGAACACCGACAGTGGAATCGACACGATCAACGCACCCACCACGGGCGACAGCCACCACAGGAAGCTCGGGTTCAGCCAATACACGATCGCGGCCCAGACGATGCCGATCACGGTGTGCAAGCCGTGGCGGCGCACGGCGTCGCCCCAATGCGTCTGCGCGTCTTCACGCGGGGGCGATTTCCAATGCACCTTCCAGCCGAGGAACGCGGCCGTCACGAAGCGCGTGTGGAACAGCATGCGCACCGGCGCGGCCAGCACCGAAAACGCCGCCTCGATCGCCATCGACAGCGCCAGATGGAGGGCGCCACCGAAGCGCTTCGGCCCTTGCGCCCACAGCACCAGCACACTCAGGATCTTCGGCAGGAACAGCACGGTGGCGGTGGCTGAGAACAGCGCGGCGGCCTTTTCCGGGTGCCATTCCGGCCAAATCGGAAAGAGCTGGCGCGGCTGCGTGAAGTACTCCGGCGCGATCAGCGTGTGCTTGGCCAGCAACGCCGTCGACAGGATCAGAAACAGGAACCACAGCGGCGCCGACAGATACGCCATCACACCCGTGATGAACACCGCGCGGTGCACGCGGTGGAAGCCCGGCGCACCGAACAGGCGGAAGTTCATCAGGTTGCCATGGCACCAGCGGCGGTCGCGGCCCAGCTCGTCGAGCAGGTTGGGCGGCATCTCTTCATAGCTGCCGTCCAGGTCATAGGCGATCCACACGGCCCAGCCGGCGCGACGCATCAGAGCGGCTTCGACAAAGTCGTGCGACATGATCTCGCCCGAGAGCGAGCCCTTGCCCGGAATCGGCGCCAGCGCGCAGTGCTTGATGAATGGGTCGAGCCGGATGATGGCGTTGTGGCCCCAGTAGTGCGATTCCCCAAGCTGCCAGTAGTGCAGGCCCGCCGTGAACAGCGGCCCGTACACGCGCGTGGCGAACTGCTGGATGCGCGCATACAGCGTGTCACGGCCGGCGGCGCGCGGCGCGGTCTGGATGATGCCGGCGGACGGTGCACCTTCCATCAGCTGCACCAGGCGCGTCAGGCAATCGCCGCTCATCACGCTGTCGGCGTCGAGCACGATCATGTAGCGGTACTTGCCTCCCCAGCGCCGGCAGAAATCGTCGATGTTGCCGCTCTTGCGCTTCACGCGGTGACGGCGCCAGCGGTAGAAGATGCGGCCAAAGCCATCGAGCGCGCGGCACAGGTGGAGCCACGCATCGGCTTCTGCGGTGCGCAGGTCCGGATCGCCGGAGTCCGACAGCACGAAGAAGTCGAAGTGCTCCAGATGTCCGGTGCGCTGCAACGATTCATACGTGGCGCGCAGCCCTGCGAACACGCGCTGCACATCTTCGTTGCAGATCGGCATGACGATGGCGGTGCGCGCATCGTCGGGAATCACGGCATCCGGCGCGGCGCGGCGCGAGATGACGAAGCGGTCGCCATGGAAGGCCAGCAGCAGGAAGCCGGTGATGGCCGTCCAGAAACCCGCTGACACCCAGCAGAACAGCACCGCAAACAGCACGATGATGATGGCTTCGAGCCAGTCGGCGCCGTGGTACGGCAGCACCGTGCTCATCGCCCAGGTGGCGGCGACGGTCTGCGCAATCATCAGCGCAAGCAGCGTCAGGCGACGGCGTGTGCCGACAAAGCGCCAGATACCTTTGGGGTCGGGCGAATCGGGTTTTTCGTAGGGCGTGGGCGCCTTGCCGCCGTGCTGCCAGCGGTGGATGGCATTGCGCATGCGCCAGATCGGCCCGAGCACCCACGGCCACGGCACCATCGAGCGGCGGGCAGGCGTAGGGCCGGTGTCCAGGTGGATGCGGCCTGCGCTGTCGTGCGCAAGCGGCGGCGCAGGTTCGGCGGCGGGTTCCGTGGATGCGGCATCGGCGCGCGTGGCACCGTAGGCGGCGTCCAGGCGCGACCCCACTGATGCGTAAGCCGGGGCTGTTGCTTCGAGCGAGGTCGTCTGCGCCGGGTCGAGCTTGGCCAGCGCGCGGTGCAGTTTGGCCAGCGCCGCCGCATCGTCGTCACCCGCTGCAATGCCAGCGTCACGCACCAGTGCAGCGCGAGCCTCGGCAGCCAGCGGGAGCGCTTCAAGATAGCGCTCGGCCACCGACTCGGGAGAGGGCATCGTGGTTGGGCTGGCGGAGGCGGCAGCGCCGCCATTCTGGGCTGTCGTCACGTTCAGCCCGGAGGTAGCAGGTAGCTCCACGTCTCAGAAATTCCGGTACCGCCGCTGCGCAGGTAACCGCGCAGCTCGATGGGTTTGTCGTCGTCGACCCGCTTGAGGCGCACAGTCACACGCCAGCCGCCGGTCGCGGTGTTGGGTTGGCCGAAGATCGATTCGATCTTGCCGTTGGCGTCTGCCGAGAACACCGGCTCGACTGGTGCGTTGGGCGCCAGCTTGGCCAGCGCCGGGCCTTCAAAGTCAACCACGAAGGCGATCGTGTCGTCGGGTTTGCGCTCATCCGGGCGCTTGGTGGTCCAGCCGTGCGAGCGGCGCGTCTGCGTGACCCACGACAGGGCCGGCTTCTTGTCGCCTTCCTTCTGCCACAGCAGACGGTATTCCAGGTTGAACGGCTGCTGCGGCTTGGGCGGGTTGTCCGGCACCCAGTAGGCGACCACGTTGTCGTTGGTCTCATCCGGCGTCGGAATCTGCACCAGTTCCACGCGGCCGGCGCCCCACTTGCCCACGGGCTCGACCCAGGTGCTCGGACGCAGCTCGTAGCGATCGCCGATCTCTTCGTAGCTGGAGAACGCGCGGTCACGCTGCATCAGGCCGAAGCCGCCCGGGTTGGTGGTCGAGAACGAGCTGACCAGCAGGCGCTTTGGGTTGGTCAGCGGACGCCAGATCCATTCGCCCGTGCCGGACAGCACCGACAGGCCGTCGGAGTCATGCACCTCGGGGCGGAAGTCCAGATTGGCGGCCGGCTGGTTCTCGCCAAAGAAGAACATGCTGGTGAGCGGGGCGATGGCCAGCTTGCTGACGTTTTCGCGCATGTAGACCTGCGCCTTCACGTCGACCACCGTATCGGTGCCCGGCTTGATGACGAAGCGGTACGCACCCGTGGCGCGGCGCGAGTTCAGCAGCGCGTAGACCGTCAGCTCCTTGGCGTTGGCCGCCGGGCGTTCGATCCAGAAATCAGTGAAGCGGGGGAATTCCTCGCCCGAGTTGAGTGCGGTGTCGATGGCCAGGCCACGTGCAGAGAGGCCGTAGACCTGGTTTTTGCCGATCGCGCGGAAGTACGACGCGCCCAGGAAGACGATCACTTCGTCCTTGTACTTGGGCGTGTTCATTGCGTAGTGCACGCGGAAGCCGGCAAAGCCCAGGTGCTGCAACTGCTTGGCATCCAGCTTGACCGGGCCGTAGTCGAACAGGCGCGGGTCGAAGCGGATCTCGCGCACGCCCGCCGGCGAGACCTCGTTGATCTTCACCGGCTGGTCGTAATACGAGCCCTCATGAAAGAAGCCGAGTTCGAACGGCAGCTTATCTTTGCGCCAATAGGCTTGATCCGACTTGAAGCGGATTTCGCGGTACTGGTCGTAGCGGAGTTCGCGCAACTGGCGCGGCAGCGTCTCGGCGGGCGCCTGGTACGGCTTGGCTGCCAGTTGCTTGGCGCGCACGGCCACGTCATTGAGGCCGAAGGCCAGTGCCGCATGTGCCGAAGCCAGTGCCAGCAGGCCTACAGCCAGCCGTGCATAGCCGGCAAGCGAGCGGGCCGGGCGGGATGGGCTGGAATGGAAGGGAACAGCGTCGGGAGTGTTCAAAATGAGATCGCGTACTGTGCGGCAGGTTGGAGGAAAGTGACGCTTGGGCCTGCCGATCATTCGTCTGTGCCCCCAGGATTTTACCCGCCGGACCTTTATGAGATCAAAACCGGCAACATTTTGATAACGTTTCCGCCGGTATTCCGCCTATAAACGCGTCAAGTTGCGTGTAAACCTCGTCTTTTCGTTGGGCCAGCCTTTCGGGCGGGGGAACGCGACCCCGCTCGTTGGGTCAGATCCGCGTTCGCCATTGTGCATCCTGCGCGCGTGGCACACTCTCGGCTCTTTCCTTCATGGAGTTCGCATGACTTGCTGGACGCACGGCGCGGTAGCGCTCGTTTTCTCGACCTCGCTGCTGGCGCCGGTGGCGTTTGCTGCACCTGCGGCCAAGGCGGCTCCGAAGGCGGAGGCACAGGCCAAGGCGGTGCGCGACCCGGGCGATGTGGCCGTGCTGCTTGATGCCTTCCCGCTCGGCAAGCCGCTGCGCAAGCTGCCTTCGTGTGAGGACGTGCGTAGTGCAGGCGGCAAGGACGTCTCCGAATACTGTTCCGACACGCTGGAATCGCATGGCCGCACGCGTTCGCTGGGCGTGCCGTCGGGCAAGCGGCCTGAGTTGATGGATGGCCCGCAGGCGGTGCTGCTGATTGACCAGGATGGCAACATCGCCGGCATGTTCGTGCCCACGCGTGGTGTCGATACGGAGCAGCGCGTGTTCCAGGCGCTGTCCGATCGCTACGGCAAGCCTGCGCAGGAAGGCAAGGCGCCGCTCAAGCTGAAGTCGGGCAAGACGGTCGATTCGCTGCGCGCGCGCTGGGCAGGGCATCAGACTGTCGTGACGATGTATGCGATTCCCGAAGAGCCGCAGAACGGCACGGTGGAATTCCTCTGGTCACCGCGCGCGGGTGCGGTGATGGATCAGATGCGTGCGGACGTGGACCCGGATGCCCCCAAGCCGGCTTCGGACGTGGCCGCTTCTGCGCCTGCCGCGGCAGCTAAGCCCGCCGCAGGGAAGCCGACGCCACGGAAGTGACCTCTCGGGGATTACGAACACACGTTCGTAGTCTCCGGTTACAACCCTTACACCCGCATGACCCCGGCGTCGCGTGGCGGCGCTTATAACGTCCGCATGGCCTCATTGGAGGGGCCAAAGGACGCTAATCATGAAAATCGTGGCTCTGGCCTCGCTTCTTGCACTGTCGGCCGCGACGCTTGGGGGGTGTGCGGTGTATCCGGCACCGGTGGCAGTTGCGCCTGCACCGGTCTATGCGGCGCCGGCCTATCCGGCCTACTACGGCGGGTACGGCTATTGGGGGCCGTCGGTGTACTTCAACTATCACCACCGCTGATCGGCGGCGCGCAGGTGAGCTAGCCCGCTGAATGCAGCCCTGGCCAGCCCGGCGCCAGCGTCTGCGGCAGGCCCAGCAAATCGAGCACGCGCCCGACTGTGTGGTCGACCAGGTCGTCGATGGTCTTGGGGCGCTGGTAGAAGCCCGGCACGGGCGGGAAGACGATGCCGCCCATCTCGGTGACGGCCGTCATGTTGCGCAGGTGCGCGAGGTTCAGCGGCGTTTCGCGCACCATCAGGATCAGGCGGCGGCGCTCCTTGAGCGTCACGTCTGCCGCGCGGGCGATGAGGTTGTCCGACAGGCCGTGCGCGACGGCTGCCAGCGTCCGCATCGAACACGGCGCCACCACCATTGCCTCGGCAGAAAACGAACCGCTCGCGATGGTCGCGCCGATGTCGCGCACGTTGTGCACCACGTGCGCAAGTGCTTCCACTTCTTCGCGCGCCATGTGCAGCTCGTGCTGCACGTTCATCAGCCCTGCCGGAGACATCAGCAGGTGCGATTCCACCCCCGCGGATTCACGCAGGCCCTGCAACACCTGCAGCAGCCGCACGCCATAAATTGCCCCCGACGCGCCCGTGATCGCCACGATGATGCGGCGCGCACGTGGCGTTTCGGTCGAGGCGGTTGCTGGCAAGGTCACGCTGAAATGAGGACGCGGATGGCGATCGGCAATCAGGCCGCCAGCAGCGGCTGCAGTTCACCGCTCTGGTACATCTCCATCATGATGTCCGAACCGCCGATGAATTCGCCCTTGACGTAGAGCTGCGGAATGGTCGGCCAGTTGGCGTAGTCCTTGATGCCCTGGCGGATTTCGTCGTCTTCCAGCACGTTGACGGTGTGCGGCTTGTCCACGCCGCAGGCCTTCAGGATCTGGATGGCGCGGCCCGAGAAGCCGCACATCGGAAATTGCGCCGTGCCCTTCATGAAGAGGACGACGGGGTGACCTTTGACGATCTGGTCGATTTTTTCGTGCGTGGTGCTCATGGGGAGACTCGATTCGATTTGGGGTGCGATTGGGGAGCAGCAGGACGCCGCGTCCGCATTGGAAAACTTCTCTATTTTAGCGAGATTCGGTCTGCGCCGTTTTAAGCCGCTGGGCGGCGCCCGCCGCTGCAGCGGTCGTGACCGGCCAAGTCCTGCGCGGTGAAGACGTCGGCAAAGCCCGCCTCCGTCAGCAATGTGCGCACGGCCTCGCCCTGATCGTAGCCGTGTTCGAGCAGCAGCCAGCCGTCGGCCGCCAAGCGCGCCGGGGCACCGGTGACGATGGCGCGCAGGTGGCGCAGGCCGTCGTCGTGATCGGTGAGGGCGCTGGCGGGTTCGAAGCGCAGATCGCCCTGGCCGAGGTGTTCATCGGTCGCGGCGATGTACGGCGGGTTGCTGACGATCAGATCGAAGGCGTGTGGCGCGTCGGCTTCGGCCAGTGCACCGTACCAGTCGCCCAGCGCGGCACGCAGATTCGTGGCGCCGAGCGCTTGCGCGTTGCCCATCGCCACAGCCAGTGCGTCGGCGGATGCATCGGTGGCCCATACGCGTGCATCGCGGCGCGCGAGCGCAATGGTGATGGCGATGATGCCGCTACCGGTGCCCATGTCCAACACGTCAGGGGCGTCGCGGTCTTCGATGCGATCCAGTGCCTGTTCGACCAGCAGTTCCGTATCGGGACGCGGGATCAGCACGGCCGGCGTTACCTTGAACGTGCGACCGAAGAATTCGCGCTCGCCCAGCAGGTAGGCCATCGGCTCACCAGCCAGGCGGCGTGCGGCGAGTTCGCTGATCTGTTGGCGCACGGCTTCGTCGATGCCATAGGTGTCTTGCGTGATGAGCTGCACGCGCGATAGTCCCGTCGCGTGCGAGACCAGCATGCGTGCTTCCAGCGCGGGCAGGCCGCTGCGGGCAAGCGCAGCCAAGGTCACGGCGACGGTAGAAAGCGAATCGGGCGAGAGCGCGGACACGGGGCAGGGTAGGCGTGATCGGGCCGCCAAAATAACACGGGCCCGCGTCGTGTGGCGCGGGCCCGTGTGAGGTGTGGCGCAGAGCGGGTTACGGCTTCTTGGCGCCCTCGACTTCCTTGGTGGTGGCGTCGATGGCCTTGTTCGTGGCTTCCTGGCCGGCTGCCACCGCGCTCGATACGGCGGCCTTCGTGTTTGAGGCTGCGTCCAGCAGGCTGGTCTTGGCGGCTTCCTTGGCCTGGTCCGCGGCTTCAGTGGCCTTGCCGGCGGCATTGCTTGCGCTGTCGACGGCGCTCTTGGCGGCATCGGCCGATTGTTGGATCGCATTCTTGGCGGCGTCAGCCGGGGCTTCGTCCTTCTTGCCGCAGGCGGCCAGGCCGAGGGCGAGGGTGGTGGCAACGGTGATGGCCAGCAGTTGGGTACGCATGGAGATTCTCCTAATCGTCGTGGTGGTTGCCGCGCCTGTCAGGGGAAGATGACCGCCGGGTGCGACCGGCGGCGCACTCGGCGCGATCGAAGTCGATTATAGGAACGGGCGGTCGACACGCCACCGCGCAAAGCTGTATCAAACGCAAGCGAATGTTACGAAATGGCCGCTTTTTAACAATCGGGCGCGTTAGATGTCCTCGCCCAGTGCAGCAAGCTGCTCGGCTTGGTGCTCGGCGGCCAGTGCGCCCACCAGTTCATCCAAGTCGCCGTCCATGATCGCGTCGATCTTGTACAGCGTCAGGTTGATGCGGTGGTCGGTCACACGGCCCTGCGGGAAGTTGTACGTGCGGATGCGGTCGGAGCGGTCGCCTGAGCCGATCAGGCTCTTGCGGGCGCTGGCCTCCTTGGCCTGTGCCTCGCGCTCCTGGCGGTCTTTCAGGCGGGCGGCCAGGACTTGCATGGCGCGGTCCTTGTTGCGGTGCTGGCTGCGGTCGTCCTGGCACTCCACCACCAGGCCGGTCGGCAGGTGGGTGATGCGCACGGCCGAGTCCGTCTTGTTGATGTGCTGACCGCCCGCGCCGGATGCGCGGAACGTGTCGATGCGCAGGTCCGCCGGGTTGATCTGGATGTCAGCCAGCGCATCGGCCTCGGGCATCACGGCCACGGTGCAGGCGGAGGTATGGATGCGCCCCTGCGCCTCGGTGGCTGGCACGCGCTGCACGCGGTGGCCGCCCGATTCGAACTTCAGCCGCGAATATGCGCCTTCGCCCACCAGCCGCGCGATCACTTCCTTGTAGCCGCCCAGGTCCGACGGCGATTCGCTGACAATCTCCACCTGCCAGCGCTGGCGCTCGGCAAAGCGCGTGTACATGCGCAGCAGGTCGCCCGCGAAGAGCGCGGATTCATCGCCGCCCGTGCCCGCGCGGATTTCCACGAAGATGTTGCGGTGGTCGTTCGGGTCTTTGGGCAGCAGCAGGCGCTGCAGTTCGCCTTCGAGTGCCTCAAGCCGTTCGCGCGCGGCACGGAGTTCGTCTTCGGCAAACGCCTTCATGTCCGGATCGCCCAGCAGCTCCTGCGCGGTGGCAATGTCGTCCTCAGCCTGCTTCCACGCCGCGAACTGTGCGACCACGGGTTCCAGCTCGGCGTGTTCACGCGTGAGCTTGCGGTATTGGTCGAGGTTGGCGGTGGCGTCTTCGCGCGCGAGCAGCGCGTTGATTTCGATGATGCGCTCGGCCAGTTGGTCGAGCTTGGACAGCATGCTGGGCTTCATTCGGGCAGTCGCTGGTGGAAACGCTAAGGCGAGGGCGGCGCAGGATACCGCACCGGAACATGCGCCACGGATGGGCGCGTGCGGACGAGGCGCCGCTAGCGCTCGGAGTGGCTGGACTGGCGGAACAGTGCCGGCAGCAGGTCGATGAGCTGTTCGCGGCCCTCGCCCTGCGCGTGGTTCAGCGCATGCGTCGGGCCGTGGAGGAATTTCTTGGTGAGCGCCTGCGACAGCGCTTCGAGCACGAGCGCCGGATCATCGCCGCGCGCGAGCATGCGCTGCGCGCGTTCCAGCTCGCCCTGACGCAGCGTTTCGGCCTGCGCGTGCAAGTCGCGGATGACAGGCACCACGCTGCGCGCATCGAGCCAGTGCATGAAATTCTGCACACGCGTCTCGATGATGGCCTCGGCCTGCGCGACGGCGGCCTGCCGCAGTGCGTTGCCCTCGCGCACGATGGCGCCGAGGTCGTCCACGGTGTAGAGGAAGATGTCCGACAGGCGTGCGACTTCGGGTTCGATGTCGCGCGGCACGGCCAGGTCGACCATGAACATCGGGCGGTGGCGGCGCTGCTTGATGGCGCGCTCCACCGCACCCAGGCCGATGATGGGCAGCGTGCTGGCCGTGCATGAGACGACGATGTCGAACTCGGCCAGCTTGGTCGGCAGTTCGGCCAGGCGCACGGCGCGGGCGTTCAGGCCCTGGTTCGACAGCGCTTCGGCCAGCTTCTCGCCGCGCTCCAGCGTCCGGTTGGCAATCACCAGCTCGCGCGGTTTTTGCGCGGCGAAGTGGGTGGCGCACAGCTCGATCATCTCGCCGGCGCCGATGAACAGCACGCGCTGCTCGGCAATCGATTCGAAGATGCGCTGCGCTAGGCGCACGGCGGCAGCGGCCATCGACACGGAATGCGCGCCGATCTCCGTCGTGCCGCGCACTTCCTTGGCCACCGCGAAGGTGCGCTGGAATAGCTGATTCAGGTACGTGCCCAGCGCGCCGGCCTCAGTCGCGGTGCGCACGGCATCTTTCATTTGACCGAGGATCTGCGTCTCGCCCAACACCATCGAGTCGAGCCCGCTGGCCACGCGAAATGCGTGGCGCACAGCCAACGATTGACCCAGCGAATACACGTGGGGCGCGAGTTCGCTGGCGTCGACGTTGTGGTGCTGCGCCAGCCAACGAATGGCGTGCTCATGCGCGGTCTCTTCAGGCAGGTTGCCGTCGGTCGCAAAGTAGAGCTCGGTGCGGTTGCAGGTGGAGAGGATGGCCGCTTCGGCCGTGCTCTTGAGGTGCGGCAGGTGCTGACGCAGCGTGCCCAGCGCGGGCTTGAGCTGTTCGAGCGGAAACGCCACCTTCTCGCGCAGGGAAAGCGGCGCAGTGTGGTGGTTGATTCCGAGCGTCAGCAACTGCATGTGGGGCGGCCGGTTAAGAGGGAACGGCACGAATTTTGAGCACTCGTGATTATAACGCCGGCCCCGACGCTCGACAGGACACAGGGCAATCTGACCAACGATCGGTGTCGAAATGTTGGTTATGCATCACCTGATGACGGGTGCGCTGGGGTTGCCTTCTGTGTGGTTTTCCGCCCGGCCTTGCGCTAAGGTACGCGTCCAATTGAATCGCGACGCATCGCGAAATCGCGCACGGCAACACGGAGAACAGGCAAATGGGGTGGATCGCGCCGCTATGGATCGGGCTGGCAGTGGGCGCTGCGGCGCGTTGGCTGTATCCGGGCGGCAAACGCCTCGGCTGGCTGGCTGCGTTGTTGGCTGGCGTGATCGGCGCGTTGGTTGGCTACTACGGAGGCCAGTTTGCGCACCTGTATGCCGACGGGCAGATCATGGCGTGGACGGCCGCGGTGATCGGCGCGATGGTGGTGCCGGCTGCGTGGGGTTTGCTGCGGGGCGGCCGCTGATGCGGCGTGCATGGCGGGCCGGTCTGCTCGCCATCGGCGCGATGTTGCTGGGGCTGCCGGTGGCCGGACTGGCCTATACGGTGCGCAGTTGTACCGAGTATTGGTATCCGCCCGCCAAGCCTGGGCAATCCATCTCCGATCTGCGGCCAGAGCGCACCAACGCTTGCCGCAAGCATGCGATCGAGATGCGCAGCGACCGTTTTGGCGTGATCGACGGCCAGGGCTACTTCATCACCACCGATGTGAACACGTCACGTGCGTGCGCCGGCGGCGGGCCGGCGTTCAACCCGTCATGCCTGATCCCCGGGCCCCTTCAGCGCAATGCGGTGTCGGAGGTCCGCAACTACTACCGGCTGACGTCGAATGGCGCGAGCCTGCGCCCGCTCGGTCAGGGCTATGCGACCGATAGTCGCACGGTGTTCTCCTACACTTCGCCGATTGCCGGTGCGGATGCAGCCAGCTTCCAGGTCTTCACGCCGGAGGGCGCGGCTGCTGATGCCGCCTGGGCCCGGGACCGCACGCGCATCTACCACGACGAGACGCCCGTGCCGGGCATGGTGCCGGGGCCGGTGACGGTGTTTGACGAGACCTTCGCTGTCAACGGTGGCCGGGTCTATGAGATCGATGCACTGGACGGCATCAAGCCGCGCCCCGATGTGCGGCCCAACCTGACTGTCCTGGCTTTTGCGCAGCCGCTGTACTCCAACGTGATCAGCGATGGCCAGCACATCTTCGTGAAGGGCAAGCCGCTGGATGGGGTGCGTGCGGCTTCATTCCAGATGCTGCCGTCGACGTGCCCGGTGCCGGGGCTGCCCGAGCTGAAATGCCGGACAGAACTCGTGCGCAACACCACCGCATCGAACTTCCGCATCGCCCGCAGTGGCAATGACATCCTGTACTTCGGCGAGGTCTACAAGGTCGTGCGCATTCGCAACGCGCCGGACTTCGTCTACTTCCAGGTCGCCGACAGTGACGAACTGCTGGGTCTCAGCGGCAATCGCCTGTTCCAGCTCGAGGAAATGGGTTCGGCGCTGGGCGATACCGTGATTGGCCGCCCCTATGTGGGCCGCCTGAACGGGCCGGTCGCCGGTTACCTCGTCGACGAGACCGGCTTTATCTCGCTGCATGATCTGGAGCGCGGCAGTGGTCCGCTGTGCGGTCAGGTGTCTGATCTCGCCACGCCCGAGCGCGATGGTGTGTCGCGTTTCGGCCCGATGAAACGCCTGCCCGAGGCCCAGGTGCCCGCTGGCTTCAAGATCGCGTTCGAGAACACGCGTTACCGCTACCTGTTCGCCAACCCGCGGCAGTCGACCGAATTCGACACGGTGATTGACCTGCGCGACGGCCGCCGTATGCGGGCCAACTGGTGCGGGGACGGCATTCAGCCGCAAGTGGTGCGGCGTTAGAACCCCAAGCGTGGTTAACCGCCGTTAACATGGCTTTGCTATCGTGGCGCGCTTTGCACAAGGCGCGCCAACCATGCTCCGCTCCCGTTTCTCCAACAAGACGTTGCGTCGCGTCGGGCTCGTCATCCTGCTGGCCGCGCCGGCTTGGTACATGGGCAAGATCACCATGGCCAAGTTCGAGATCGGCGGCGCCAGCCCCAACCAGCGTACGCTGGGCGCCGCCGCCTTTGTCGAGCAGCGCGGCATGGAGCAGATGTGCACTGGCGTGACCGTCACGCCGCAGTCGACCTGGCTGATCGGCAGTTACGAGGGCTCGCGCGATGTGGTGCCCGGCGATACCCACCCCGTCAGCATCGATGCACTGCTGCACGACAAGGCCACCACCGACGCCAACGGCGATGAGCCGACGGGCTCGCGCGGCATGCGCGAACGGACAACCTCCTTTCTCTCGCGCCTGAACGCGCAGGGCCAGTTCGAGCTGGTGGCCACCGTCAGCGGCACCACCTGCCTGCAGACCACTCCCGATGGGCGCACGCTCTATCTGCTCACGAGCCAGGACCGCCCGGCCTCTGCCAGCGGCGACGGCATCCAGCAGACCGCCGTGTTCCGCAGCGACGACCAGGGCAAGACCTGGACCTGGCAACGCGCGGGGTTCATGGACACCACCAATGTTTCTGCCTGGGCGCTCAAGCTGAGCGGGTTCGGCGCGCAGGAGCTGTGGAGCGTGGGTTCGGGCGACGGCCTAGTCTTCGGTGCAGACGCCGAGGCAGATGCCGGCGCAGACAATCCTGCGCCGGACACAGGCCGCGCCGTGGCGCTGTTCTACTCCAATGACGGCGGCAAGACCGCGCAGCGCGTGCCGGTTCCCCGGTCGATGCTGGTCAACGTGGACCACGTGCGCGGCAAGGCGCCGTCGGGCGTCGAATGGGGCTCCGGCGCCGAAGCCGTGGAGGGCGAGGTGCAGGCGCAGGTCGTGCAGCTGGATGCCCAGCGCGCGGTGCTCTGGGTCTCGCAACGCTTCCGCTACAGCCGGCCCGACAGTGCGTACTACGCTGGCGCCGTGCTGGTGACCAGCCGCGCTGAACTGCGTCGTGTCGACGACCACTGGCAGGTGGGTGCGCATCAACGCCTGGAAGACACCTGGGTTGACGCGGTCTACCGCAACCCCGCGGGCCGCGTGATCGGCCTGATCGACCATGCCGGCGACAAGCGCACGCAGGTGGCGCTGCTGGATGCCACCACCCTGGCCTGGAATGAGCAGGGCAGTCTGCCCACGTCGTTCGATCCGCTGTCGGCCAGCACCTATACGCGTGGCTTCTGGGCCGGGCAGGAGACGCTGGTGGCCAATGTGAGCGGCACCCACCATGTGCCGAAGTGGATCTACCTCTGGTCTGCAGACGGCGCCCAGATCTCGGGCGATGCGGTGTTTTACTCGCGCGACTGGGGGCGCTCCTGGCATCGGCTGGCGATCCCGGGCTACTTGGGCGTGGCCGGCTTCGACGCCGCGAGCGACGAGGTGTTCTGGTCCAAGGGCAACTGGTACGAGAGTTCGGACAAGCGCGTCTACGGCTACGGCCTGCGCTAGTCGCCGTCGCCCCGATCGCCGGACATGAAAACAGCCCCGCCGCAACGCGGGGCTGTTTTCGTTGCGCCTGCCTGATCAGACCTTGAACAGGACGTGCAGCATGTCGCCGAAGCTGCCGTATCGATCTGCATTGCCTGTAAAAAAGTGATGCTTAATCGCCTCAAAGTCGCCATGCCCGCTGGATGCCGTTTGACTTGCGCCAGCGCGTGGCGGTAACCCAGGCGCCGGCTCCCGCCCCATCTGCGGCACCTTCCCGACGCGCCAACTGTGGTCGACCCGCATTTTTGTGCGGCAGACGGAGGAGTATCATCGGCGCCCTGTTCACCACACCCGCCGGGAAGATTCAACATGTTGATCAAGCGCTTCGTCATGGCCGCCGCTGTTCTGACCACCCTCGCCATGGCGCCAGGCGGCGCATCGGCGGAGCCCACCTACATCGTTGGCGCAGGCGGCACCTACCGCCCGTTCGAGTTCGAAACCCCGCAGAAGGAATTGACCGGTTTCGACATCGACCTTATCAAGGCGATTGGCAAGGCTGGCGGCTTCAACGTCAAGCTGGTCAACTCACCGTTTGAGGGTATTTTTGCTGCGCTCAACCAGGGCGACCGCGACATCATCATTTCGGGCCTCACCATTACCGACCAGCGCAAGCAGATGGTCGATTTTTCCGCGCCGTACTTTCCGGCCAGCCAGGTGATCATCACCGCGCCGAACGCCAAGATCGCCGGTCTGGCAGACCTGAAGAAGCGCCAGGTTGGCGTGGTGGCGTCGAGCGCCGGTGACACCGCGGTCTCCGAAGAACTGGGTCGCACCAGCTCGGCCATCAAGCGCTTCGACAACACGCCGCTGATGCTCGAAGAGCTGTACCGTGGCGGTGTCGATGCGGCGGTGGGCGATGTGGGCGTGATCAAGTTCTACGTCAAGAGCCACCCGGAAAAGCCCTTCAGCCTGGTCTCTGACGCGAAGTTCAAGCCGCAGTACTTCGGCATCGCGGTCAAGAAGGGCAACAAGGTGGTGCTCGACCAGATCAACACCGGCCTGAAGAAGGTTGTTGCCGACGGCACCTACGCCAAGATCTACAAGCACTGGTTTGACGACAACGTGCCGACGCTACCCCAACAATAAGCAGCAATAAGCACGATTGCGCACCACGCGTTTTTCCCCGGAGCCGGCATTGCCGGCTCGTTTCATTCTGTTGCTCCAATAAAAAAGGTGGTCTCCATGGGTGGGTTCCAGTGGAACATCATCGGCGAATATCTGCCGCTCTTCGTCGAGGGCACGCTGATGACGCTCAAGTGCACGGTGATCTGCGTGATCGCCGGCACGTTGCTCGGGCTGGTGCTCGGCGTTGGCCGGCTGGCCGAGGCGCGCCATGGCTTCTACAAGTATTTCCTGCGCTACGCGGTGCAGTATCCGGTGCGCTTCTATGTCAGCTTCTTTCGCGGCACGCCGCTGTTCGTGCAGATTCTGCTGATCCACTTTGCGCTGATGCCGTTGCTCATCAACCCGGCAGATGGCTGGCTCATCAGCGGTGAGCTGGCGCGTGATGTGCGGCAGCAGTACGGCGCGTTCACGTCGGCGGTGCTCGCCATCTCGCTGAATGCGGGCGCGTATGTGTCGGAAATCTTCCGCGCCGGCATCCAGTCGATCGACCGCGGCCAATCGGAGGCGGCGCGCTCGCTGGGCATGACCTACATGGAGACGCTGCGCCGCGTCGTGCTGCCGCAGGCGTTTCGCCGCATGCTGCCACCGCTAGGCAACAACGCCATCGCCATCGTCAAGGATTCGTCGCTGGCCTCGGCCATCGGTCTGGCGGAACTGGCCTATGCCGCACGCACCGTGTCGGGCGCGTATGCGCGCTACTGGGAGCCGTATCTGACGATCTCGCTCATCTACTGGGCAATCACGCTGGTCTTGTCGGCCGGGGTTCAACATCTGGAAGCGAGGTACGGCAAGAATGATCGTCGTTAACAACCTGCAGAAGCAGTACGGCAATACGCACGTGCTGCGCGGCATCACCTGCCGCATCGAAGAGCGCGAAGTGGTGTGCGTGATCGGCCCGTCGGGCTCGGGCAAGAGCACGTTCCTGCGCTGCCTGAACGGGCTGGAAACGGTCTCGGGCGGCGAGGTGCTGGTCAACGGTTTCCACGTGGAAGACCCGAAGACCGATCTGAACAAGATGCGCGCCAGCGTGGGCATGGTTTTCCAGCGCTTCAACCTGTTTGCGCATATGTCGGTGCTCGACAACCTCGTGCTCGCGCCGATGCAGGTGCGCCGCATGAAGCGCGACGAGGCCGTCATCGTGGCCGAGCAACTGCTGCGCAAGGTCGGCCTGCTCGACAAGATCGACGCGCACCCGAGCCAGCTTTCGGGCGGTCAGCAGCAGCGTGTGGCCATCGCCCGCGCGCTGGCGATGTCGCCCACCGTGATGCTGTTCGACGAACCCACGTCTGCGCTGGACCCGGAGCTCGTCGGCGAAGTGCTGGAGGTGATGAAGTCGCTGGCCGAAGAGGGCATGACGATGGTGGTCGTCACGCACGAAATGGCCTTCGCGCGGGAAGTGTCGGACCGCGTGTTCTTCATCGACCAGGGCGTGATCATGGAAGAGGGGGCGCCAGAGCAGATTTTCACGGCGCCCAAGCACGAGCGCACGCGCGAATTCCTGCGCAAGGTGTTGTAGGAGCGACCAGATGGAAGCGAACGCAAGCGCATCGCCCGCGGGCGCCGATACTCCGGCGTCGCCTCCCGCGCAGACCTCGGCCTACGCCTGGAAAGCGTTGGCCGGTTCAACCATCGGTTATGCGATGGACGGTTTTGATCTGCTGATTCTGGGCTTCATGCTGCCCGCCATCAGCGCGGCGCTGGCCCTGACGCCGAGCCAGTCCGGCGCTCTGGTGACCTGGACGCTGATTGGCGCGGTGGCCGGCGGCATCGTGTTCGGCGCGTTGAGCGATGTGTACGGCCGTGTGCGCGTGCTCACCTGGACCATCGTGCTGTTTGCCGTGTTCACGGGCCTGTGTGCCTTTGCCCAAGGCTTCAGCGATCTGCTGGTCTATCGCACCATCGCCGGGATCGGCCTGGGCGGCGAATTCGGGATCGGCATGGCGCTGGTGGCCGAAGCGTGGCCCGCGCACAAGCGGGCGCGGGTGTCTTCGTATGTGGCGCTGGGCTGGCAGTCGGGCGTGCTGTTGGCGGCGTTGCTCACGCCGATGCTGCTGCCGGTTATCGGCTGGCGCGGCATGTTCGTGCTGGGGATGGCGCCCGCGCTGGTGGCCTGGCTGGTCCGCAAGACGCTGCACGAGCCGGTCGTCTTCGTCCGCCACGTGGATGCCGCGCGCCCGAAGCCCAATGCCTTCCGGCTGCTGGTGGCCGATGCCCGCACCACGCGCACCAGCCTGGGCATCGTCATCCTCTGCGCCGTCCAGAACTTCGGCTACTACGGCATCATGATCTGGCTGCCGACGTATCTGGGCAAGACGCTGGGCTTCTCGCTCACCAAGTCTGCGCTGTGGACCTCCGTCACGATTCTCGGAATGATGGCCGGCATCGTGGTGTTCGGTCATCTGGCCGACCGCATCGGGCGCAAGCCGACGTTCCTGATCTTCCAGGCGGGTGCCGTGGCCATGGTGTTGACCTATGCGCAGCTGACCGATCCGGTGACGATGCTCTGGGCCGGCGCGCTCATGGGCATGTTCGTCAACGGCATGATCGGCGGCTACGGCGCGCTCATCTCCGAGGCGTATCCGACGGCCGCTCGGGCCACTGCGCAGAACGTACTGTTCAACATTGGCCGTGCCATCGGTGGGTTTGGGCCGGTGGCGATCGGCAGCCTGGCGGCGGCGTATTCGTTTCAGGTGGCGATTGCGCTTCTGGCCGGCATCTATGTGCTGGACATGCTGGCGACGTTCTTCTTGATCCCTGAGCTGAAGGGCGCTGAACTAGTCTGACGGCAGACCGTTGGCTTGCGCGTTGCCCATAAGGAAAGCCCCGCACTGCGGGGCTTTTGGGAAGTGCTTTTCCAGCAGTTTGGCGGTGTGCTTATTCAGGCTCGCCTCCCAGTTCACGCTCGATCTGCTCGATGCTGGGCAGGCTGGTTTGCAGTTCTTCAGGCAGGGATTCCATCAACTGGTATTCCGCCACGCCGATGGGCTGGGTCTTGTCACGCAGCGCGTACTCGGCCACAACAGTGTTTTTGCTTTTGCATAGCAGCAGGCCGATGGTCGGGTTGTCCTGTTCAGCCTTGACCTGCATGTCCACGGCGGTGAGGTAGAAGCTCAACTGACCGAGGTGCTCCGGTTTGAACTTCTCGGCTTTCAGTTCGACGACCACGTAGCAGCGCAGCTTGAGGTGGTAGAACAGCAAGTCGATGAAGAAGTCGTCACCACCGACTTCAAGATGAACCTGGCGGCCGACGAAGGCAAAGCCCGCGCCCAGTTCCAGCAGGAACTGGGTAATGTGCTTGACCAGTGCCGCCTCGATTTCCCGTTCATTGGCTTCCTGGCCGACATCCAGGAAGTCGAACAGGTAAGGGTCTTTGAGCGATTGCCGGGCCAGATCGGTGCCCGGCGCGGGCAGGCGATCGGCGAAGTTGGTGATCGCTTGGCCTTCTCGCTCCAGCAGGCGGGATTCAATATGAATTTCCAGCGTGGCGCGCGACCAGCCTTGCTCCACTGCCCGTTGGGCGTAGGCAAGACGTTGTTCTGGCTGCTTCAGCTTGGCCAGCAATACGAGGTTGTGCCCCCAGGGCAATTGTCCAACAGCCTGTTGGACAATTGCCGCGTCCGGCCATGCCTCCGCGAAAGAGCGCATGTACATCAGGTTGGCGCGGGAGAAGCCCTTCATGTCGGGAAAGGCCGTCTTGAGGTCATGCGCTAGCCGTTCGATGACCTTGGCGCCCCAGCCTTGTGCAGCCTGCCGCTGCAGGATGTCACGACCAATCTGCCAGTAGAGCAGAACCAGCTCGCGATTGACGGCCAGCGCGGCCCGTTGCTGAGCACCATGAATGCGGCTCTTCAGCTCACCCAACCAGCTCGCGTAGCCTTCCGGAGCTGGAACGAGAGATACGGGCGCGTCGCTCATGCATTCCTTTTATGCGGCCTTTCTCTTGCGCTTGGACTGGGCGCGCTCTTTCTTGGGGATGCCCCCTAGAGCAGAAAAAGTCGTCAGACGTTGAACAGGAAGTGCAACACATCGCCATCCTTGACGATGTATTCCTTGCCTTCGGCGCGCATCTTGCCGGCTTCCTTGGCGCCTTGTTCACCCTTGAACTGGATGAAGTCGTCGTACGAAATCGTCTGGGCGCGGATGAAGCCGCGTTCGAAGTCCGTGTGGATGGCGGCAGCGGCGCGCGGGGCGGTGTCGCCAATGTGGATCGTCCAGGCGCGCACTTCCTTCACGCCGGCCGTGAAGTACGTTTGCAGGCCCAGCAGCTTGAAGGCGGCGCGGATCACGCGGTTCAGGCCCGGCTCGTCCATGCCGATGTCGGCCAGGAATTCGGCCTTGTCGGCGTCGTCCAGGTCGGCAATTTCGGCTTCGATGGCGGCGCACACGGCCACCACCGGCGAATTCGTCTGCGCAGCGTAGTTGCGCACGGCATCCAGGTGCGGGTTGTTTTCGAAGCCGTCTTCGCGCACGTTGGCGACGTACATGGTCGGCTTGGCTGTGATCAGGCACAGCGGCTTGAGCGTCGCCCATTCCTCATCGGTCAGGTTCAGGCCGCGCACCGGCTTGGCTTCGTCCAGCACCTTCTGGGCCTTTTCCAGCACGGCAACCAGCTTGGCGGCTTCCTTGTCATTGCCCGATTTGGCGGCCTTGGTGTAGCGCTGCAGCGCCTTTTCCACCGTAGCCAGGTCAGCGAGGGCCAGTTCGGTGTTGATGACTTCGATGTCGGCGATCGGGTCAACCTTGCCGGCCACGTGGATCACGTTGTCATCTTCGAAGCAGCGCACCACGTGGGTGATGGCATCCGTTTCGCGGATGTTGGCGAGGAACTGGTTGCCCAGGCCTTCCCCCTTGGATGCGCCCGCCACCAGGCCTGCAATGTCGACGAACTCGACGACCGCCGGCAGCACGCGCTCCGGCTTGACGATCTCGGCCAGCGCGGCCAAGCGCGCGTCCGGCACTTCCACCACGCCCACGTTGGGTTCGATCGTGCAGAACGGGTAGTTCTCGGCGGCGATGCCGGCTTTGGTCAGGGCATTGAACAGGGTCGACTTGCCGACGTTCGGCAGACCGACGATGCCGCATTGGAGGCTCATGGTGAAAAAGGCTCTAAATCAAGGGGTTACGTGACGCGGGGGAAGGCGGCAGCACAGCGGAAACAAGACTGTGCGCGTCGTTCACGGAAAGGCGTGATTGTAACCGCTCCGGATGGGGTCTAGCCCTGCGACGCCGCCTCGTTCCGCTTGCGCTGTGTACGGCTCGCCAGCACCAGGGCGATCCCGCCCAGGATGGCAGCGGAGGCCGTTGCCAGCCTTGGCGTGAGCGGCTCGGCCAGGAACAGCACCGCGCCGAACGCTGCAATGGGCGGTACCGACAGTTGCACTGCCGCCGCGCGGATCGCCGACAGCCCCTTCAGAGCGGCATACCAGATCACATAGCCGATGCCCGACGTGATTGCGCCGGAGGCCAGCGCCAGCGCAATCCCAGCCGGGCTGGCATGCGCGCGGGCGACCAGCACGGCACTCAAGGCGACGGCCATGGGTGCGGCCCGCAGAAAGTTGCCGGCGGTGGCGCCCAGCGGATTGTCGAGCCCCCGCCCCCGCAGCGAATACACGCCCCAGGCCACGCCGGCCACGGTCATCAGTGCGGCGCCCAGCGGCGTCGGTGCCGTCACACCGGGCGATACCAGATAGACGAGGCCACCCAGCGCCAGCGAAAAACCCAGCCAGCCGAGCGGCTCGAACCGCTCGCCCGCAGTCAGGCCTGCGCCCAGCATGGTGAGCTGCACCGCGCCGAACAGGATCAACGCCCCCGTGCCCGCGCTGAGGGTGAGATACGCGAACGAGAAGAGGGCGACGTAGGCGAACAGCATGGCCGCGGCGGTCCAATCCGTGCGGGCTTCTGGCGCCCGGCCGGCGTTGAACCGCGCGAGGATGGCCAGCGTGATCGCCCCCGACACCAGCCGGATGCAGGAGAAGCTCGCCGCATCAATGGCCGCATGCTGCAACGCCAGCCGGCACAGCAGCGAGTTGGCGGCAAACGCCACCATGGCGATGCTGGTGAGCACCACCGTGCGCAGGGCGAACTGGCCGTCGTTGGTGGTATCCATGGCATCCATGGTGGCCATCACGCGATGGGCGCTGCGCCCCAGAGGTGCGTTGCCGCAAGCACGGCGGCGCCCGCCAGCAGCGCCACGCCCAATGGCGCAGACAACCGCCGCCCCCACGCAACGTTCTTCTCGATCGCCATGGCGGCGGCCAGCACCAGCATCCAGCCGAGACTGCCCGCGCCCACCACGAACATCAGCAGCATCAGCGCCCAGCAGCACCCCACGCAGAACAGCCCGTGGCGCAGGCCCAGCAGGAACGCCTGCCGTTGCGGCGCGGGGCCGTGCCAATGGCTGATGACGAAGCTCAGCGGCGAGCGGCACTGGTCGAGGCATCGAGTCTTCAGCGCGCTGAACTGGAAGGCACCGGCACCCGCCAGCGTGGCCGCACCAATCAGCCAGCCATACCAGCCCAGCAGCGGCATCCGCGCGACCCCGGCGAGCAGTAGGGCATGCAGCCCATGCGCCAGCAGGCCGAACGCGCTCCAGGCAGCCAGATAGCCCACGCCCAGCAGCACCAGCAGGCGCTGGCGATCCACCCGCCCCGCAACGACGCGGTCAAACGCCTGGAACAGCGGCAACGTGGTCGGCAGCATCATCGCCAAGATCATCAGCGTCCAGGCCAATGCGTAGAGCGCCGCCGGCACGACGAGCGACCCGGCCGGCACGACGCGGCACAGCCACGCCGCCGGGCCGGAGGCCGTCCAGTCGCCGTGATCCAGATAGCGTCCATACGGGCTGCGCGCCCACAGCCACAGCGTGAGCCACGCAAGCGTCACCAGGCCGGCCAGCACCGGCAGGAAGACGCGTTGGTGGCGCGATGCGGCAACGCGCACGATCGCCACCGTTCAAGCGTCGAACAGGAAGGTGCTCTGCAGCGCGTTGTGGTTCTGGAGGTCGACGTTGATGCCGATGTCCGCGTTCTTCGAGCGGTAGACCGGCGCCTTGCCCACGAACACCGGCGCGCCGGGCACGGTCGAGAACACCGTGTCCGACAGTGTGGTCTGCCTGCCGGTCGGGCTCACGTACGGTTCGAGTTCGGCGTAGTAGTCGGCGCCGATCTTGAGCGTGCCCTTGGCGCCCATGATGTCGAACGTGATCGGTGCGCGCTCGACCGAGACGACCTTGCCGATCAGCTTGGCGAGTTCGGCAATCGGCCCGCCGGCCTGGCCGGTGTAGACCTTGAGCAGCGCCTTCTCCTGCGCATCCGAGGCGGAGTCGTTGAGGAAGATCGCCGCCGTCCAGTTGCCTTCCAGGATGTTGCCCGGGACATGAGCGACGGCGGCGATGGTGCAGCCGGACACATCGACACCGTCGATCGCGCCCTTGTCCATGTGCCACGCGATGATGGTGTCGCAGGTGCCGAAATCGGGGTCTTCGCCGATCCAGCACGGGCACAGAACGCGGCAATTGCAGACTTCGAGCAGCCTGCCTTCCAGGTGATAGGACATGGTTTCCTCCATCCGACGTGGTTGACGAATGCGCGCACGGCCCCGGCAATCGACCGGGGCGGACGTTGTCAGGGCTTGGCCCGGATGGAGGGTCGGAAACGGGCCGGCAGGCAGCCGGCCGTATCGAAGACAAGCGGACGAAAGCGGCCCCGCAATCCGTCTGCGGCGCGCCACTGTCAAATTCTAGGAAGCCACATCGGGTACGCAAGACGATTCCCGGCAGGCCCGGGGGGTGGGCTGAAAACGCGTTACGGGGCCGTTACGCGTGACGTTCCAGAAACGTAACAACTTTGCGCAAAACCCCATCCAGGGTGGGGGACGGCAAGGGGGTAGGGAAGTCCATAGCCTGCCAGTAAACCCAGGCTGGATAAGGCTTTTGGCCAATTTTGGCCCAGCAAAAACCGGTGCCACCCGGACCGGGCATGCCTATTGCAATGTCGTACTCCAAACAACAAATCTGAATGGGGAGCACAGCATGTCCTGGACCGTTACCACCGCCGCCCGCCCGACCCACGTGGTCGCCAGCAACGACAGCCTGTTCGCCAGCTATGAGGCGATCGCCACCCTGTCCGCAGAGATGGTCGTGGCGGCCGAGATGGGCGATTGGGACGGCGTGAGCGCGCTGGAGCGCGAATGCGCGGTCTACATGGAACGCCTGGGCCACGCCCAGCGCCCGGCCTTGTCGCGCGAAGAACTGCAACGCAAGCGCGACCTGATGATGCGCATTCTGGCCAACGACGCCCGCGTGCGTGCGCTGGTCTGCCCGCGCCAGGATGAGCTGATGCGCCTGGTCAGCGGTGAACGCCGCTCGATCGGCGCACGTCAGGCGTACGCCACCGTCTCTTACTACTAAGAAGACGATCGGCAGCTAGCCGATCAGCGGGGCTGCAACTCCCCCCACGACACCAGCACACGCTGGATGCTGCGTGCGTAGGAATCGCGTTGCGCCGGTGTTTCGGAGTGGTACGCGCCAATCGCACGCCACGTGTTTCCGTGGCGAACCATCTTTTGCTTGAGCAGCCAGGCCGCCACAAACACGTTGACGCAGGCATCGGTCAGCGCGTGGCGCGGCACCCCGTAGCGCGCCAACGTACTGAAATGAATCGAGTTGATCTGCGCCTGGCCGATGTCGACCGAGCCGTCGGCGTTGCGGTGCACGGCATTCGCGTCGCCCTTCGATTCAAACCACACGATCGCGCGTAGCACCGTCGGGTTGACGCCCTGGTAGGCGCCGGCCTGCTCGAAGCAATCGCCTGCTGCATGGACGGCAAAGCTCGAGAGCGCCAGTAGAAGCGCTGCACCAAGTCGGCCACAGATCAAGCGAAGGGTGTGGGTGGCGGGCATGACGGCTCCGGCGTGCGGTCGTTGGTTGGTTACTTCTGCAGGGCGGCTTCGAGCTGGTGCTCGATGCCGGCCAGATACGTGTGCGTCGCCTCCGACACCACCATGCGCGGCACCGGCTCGGCTGCCTTGCGCACCTGGACGAAAGTGGCCTTGCGCCTGCTGCCACGTGTGCGCGCAGCGGGCGCAGGCTCGATTTCGCTACCACCACCACCGCCTGGCGGCAGCATCGCCAGCGAGGGCAGGGGCGGATAGACCTTGTCAGCCGCCGCGGCCGCCGCCGTTGCCGGCATCAAAGAATCGGGCGGTGCGGCGAATGCGGATGCCGGCACGGCCAGCAGGCCGACGGTCAGTGGAAAGAGTAGATGGGTCATACGCATGACATTCCTCTTAATCCTGCGTGCGGATCGTCACGCCATACGGCTGGCTGGCGTTGACGGTCAGGTTTTCCAGGTGGACGTAACTGGCACGCTGCGCAGGCACACCATTCCACAGCGCCTGGTTCAGGTAGCGGAAATCCTGCGCCAGCGCAGCAACCTGGATCGTCGCCGGGCGCTTCTGCGCGGCAGCCAGCGCGCCGGCCTTGGTCAGCACGGCGGTCAGTTGCGGGTCATGCGCACCCAGTGCATCGGGCGGGATGGTGAAGCTCATGACCTCGCCTGCCGGTGCGGTGCGGGCGTTGGGCGTGGCCGTTGTGTGCGTCTGCGTCTGCAACTGTGCGCAGCCAACCAGCGCCAGCAATGCGGCACCGGCAATCAGCCTGGGCAACGGTGTCATATGGGAGAGAGTCCACATGGCGATCAGGAATCCATGGATCGGACCCGCACTCTATCGGCGGGTCGCGCACGTCAAAACGTCGAATTGCCCGGCTTTTATCGTCCATCCCGGGCGATGACTTGAGCGCTGTTTTTCAGGTGGAAATGGCGTCACATTGCGGATTGGCGGACATGCCAAGACGTGACCACTTTTGGGGTGCTGGGGGCACTTCGGGTGGCAGAAAAAATGCACCCCGCGTCGCAATCCTCATAAGTGATTCAGACGCACCTCGGCACCTGCTTAGGCGTAAACACCGACCGACCCCATTTCAGCGTTGCGTGCCTGCCGTGACACATTTGCGCGGCGGCAAAGTCGCGCCGGCCCCCGCCGCTATAATCGGCGCACCATGAATACACCCGCGTTTTCCTCTCCCAAGGCGGCTTCCAAGGAGGCACCGGCCTACCATCTGGCGGTGGTTGGCGGCGGTATCGTCGGGCGCGCGTGCGCGCTGCGGCTTGCGCAGATCGGCTTGCGTGTGGCGCTCGTTGCGCCGCCCGCGCCGTCGCCCGCGCCTACCGGGCCCGATGCCTGGGACGCCCGCGTCTACGCGTTCTCGTCCAGTTCGCAGGCGTTGCTGGAACAGTTGCGCATCTGGCCCGCGCTCGACATGACGCGGGTGCAGCCAGTGCACGACATGCGCATCTTCGGCGACGCCGCCGCCGCGCGTGGCGAGCACAGCCATTCCGATCTGCATTTCTCTGCCTATGCGGCCGGCGCGCCACAACTGGCGTGGATTGCCGAATCGTCGCTGGTCGAGCGCGCACTGGAAACCGCGCTGCGCTTTGCCCACACCGTGCAGACCTTCCCGCATGCCGCCACCGGTTTTGCAATGGAAGCCGACGCTGTGCGCCTCACGCTGGCCGATGGGCAGGTGATCCGCGCGGAATGCGTGATCGGTGCTGACGGCAAACACTCGTGGGTGCGCGAGCAGGCCGGCATCCAGGCCGAAGCGAAGCCGTATCGCCAGTTGGGCGTGGTCGCCAACTTCCAGGCCGAGCACTGGCATCAGGACACCGCGTGGCAGTGGTTTCTCGGCACCTCCGCCGAGCAGGCTGCCGCAGCCGACGACGCCACCCCCGCACGCGGCGAGATCCTCGCGATGCTGCCGTTGCCTGATCGCCGCGTCTCGATGGTGTGGTCCGCCGACGAGAACCACGCGCGTGAACTGCTCGCCCTGTCGCCGGATGCGCTTTGCCGCGCTGTGGAGGCCGCCGCAGGTGGCGCCATCGCCGCCCGCTTCGGGCGCCTGTCGAACATCACGCCCGCGCAGGGCTTTCCGCTGATCCTGCAGCACGCCAGCCGGGTGGTTGCGCCGCGCGTGGCGCTGGTGGGCGATGCGGCCCATGTGATTCATCCGCTGGCCGGGCAGGGCATGAACCTGGGTCTGCGGGATGTCGCAGAAATTGGCAAGGTGATGGCGGAACGTGAAACCATGCGCGATCATGGCGATCTGAGGTTGTTGCGCCGTTACGAGCGTGCCCGCCGCGAAGACCTGCTCTCGCTCACGGCCGCCACGGATGGTCTGCACAAGCTGTTCGCCCTGCCGGGCGCACTGCCCCGCACGGTACGCAATGCGGGCTTGGCGCTGGTGGGGATGACGCCATTTATCAAACGCTTATTGATCAAGCACGCGCTGGGCTGAGGCAGTATCAGCGCGAGTTTGCGATTTCTCGGGGTTTCTGGAGCTTTTATGTCGTTTCGTATTCGGGTGGCGGCCATCGCCTCGGCGGTCACTGTGGCTGCTATTGGCGCGGGTTACCTGCTGACGACAGGGGCTGCGGGCGCCGCCGAGCCCGCACTGGACAAGGTCAAGGCCACCGTGCAGAAGGCCCTGGGCTCCAACGTGGAGATCAAGAGCGTTGCCAAGTCGCCGCTGGCCGGCCTGTACGAGATCAACCTCGGCAGCCAGGTCGTCTATACCGATGCCACCGGCCGCTACGTCCTGAACGGCGACCTGCTCGACACGCAGACCGCCACCAACCTCACGCAAGAGCGCCTGGCCGAGCTGAACCGCATCAAGTGGTCCGACCTGCCGCTGGACCGTGCCGTGAAGTGGGTCAAGGGCAACGGCGCACGCAAGATCGCCGTGTTCTCCGACCCGAACTGCCCGTACTGCCACAAGCTGGAGCAGATGCTCACGCAGGTCGACAACATCACGGTCTACACCTTCCTGTTCCCGATCCTGTCGGAAGACTCGAACACCAAGTCCAAGCAGATCTGGTGCTCGGCTGACCGGGCCAAGGCCTGGCGCGACTGGATGACCGCCAAGACCGCCCCGTCCGGCGCCGGCACCTGCGACACGCCGCTGGAAGCCAACCTGAAGCTCGGCCAGTCGCTCAACGTGACCGGCACGCCGGCCATCATCTTCCCCGACGGCTCGCGGGCCCCGGGCCTGATCGATGCGGCCACGCTGGAGCGCAAGTTCGCCGCGCTCAAGAAGTCGTAAGCCACCCCATGAAAGCGCCGGTTCTTCCGGCGCTTTTTCTTTGGGCACTCACGTCACAACAATCACAACCCGATCGGAGACCTTCATGTCGTTTCGCGCGCTGATGCTGGAAAAGCAGGATGGCGGGCCGCTGGCCCATATCGTTGACCTGGAGGACGCGGCATTGTCTACGCCCGAAGCGCTGGCCAGCGACGTGACCGCGGGTGACGTGCTGATCCGCGTGGACTGGTCGACGATCAATTACAAGGACGGCCTGGCCATCACCGGTCGCGGCCCCGTTGTGCGCAAGTGGCCGATGGTGGCTGGCATTGACGGTGCGGGCGTGGTGCTCGATTCCTCGCACCCGGATTGGAAAGCGGGCGATGCCGTCATCCTCAACGGCTGGGGTGTCGGCGAGGCGCACTGGGGCTGCCTCGCGCAGCGCGCACGCCTGTCAGGTGACTGGCTGGTCGCACTGCCCACGGGGCTCGATGCGCGGCAGGCTATGGCGATCGGCACGGCGGGTTACACGGCGATGCTGTCGGTGTTGGCGCTGGAGCGTGCCGGCGTAAAACCGGGCGACGGCGAGGTGCTGGTGACAGGCGCCTCTGGCGGTGTGGGCTCGATCGCTATCGCACTGCTGGGCAAGCTGGGCTACCGCGTGGTGGCCTCCACCGGCAAGACGAGCGAGGCCGACTTTCTGCAAGCGCTGGGCGCCACGGATGTGATCGACCGCGCGGAGCTGTCCGCGCCCGGCAAGCCGCTGCAGAAGGAGCGCTGGGCGGCGGTGGTCGATTCGGTGGGGTCGCACACGCTGGTCAATGCCTGCGCCCAGGTGCGTTACGGTGGCGTGGTCACCGCCTGCGGGCTGGCGCAGGGGATGGATTTCCCGGCGACGGTCGCCCCGTTCATCCTGCGCGGCGTGACGCTGTGCGGCATCGACAGCGTGATGGCGCCGCGTGCGCTGCGCCAGACGGCATGGCAGCGCCTGGCCACTGACCTGCTGCCCGATCGCCTGGCCGCCATCACGCGGGAGGTGACGCTGTCGGAGGCCATTGATGCAGCGCACGACATCATGGCCGGCAAGATGCGCGGACGCGTGGTTGTGGACGTCAACCGTTAGGCTGACAGACTGGTTTCCGGACGATTTCGGCATCGGCAGCAAGGGACGGCAACGCTACAATGTCCGCCATGAAGCCGATCCGCTACACCATCGCCCCCGCCGCGCCCGAGGCGCATGTTTTCACCGTCACCGTCACGGTCGATTCGCCGGATCCACAGGGGCAGCGTTTCTCGCTGCCGGCGTGGATTCCGGGCAGCTACATGATCCGGGAGTTTGCGCGCAACATCGTGCGCATTGAGGCGTCGTCTGGCCTATCGGGCGACAACAAGCCCGTACGTCTGACCAAGGTCGACAAGGACACCTGGTGGGCCACGCCCTGCAGCGGGCCGCTGACGGTGTCGTATGACGTCTATGCGTGGGATCTGTCAGTGCGGGCCGCGCATCTGGACGCCACGCACGGCTTCTTCAACGGCACGTCGGTCTTCCTGCGTGTGGAAGGCGCCGACGACCAGCGCTGCCTGGTCGATATCCAACCACCGGCTGGCGACGCCTACCGTAGCTGGCGCGTCGCCACCGCGCTGCGTGAAGCCACCGGCCGCATCCAGGGCAAGGCTGGCGCCAAGCGCTACGGGTTCGGCTGGTACGAAGCCGCCAACTACGACGAGCTGATCGACCACCCCGTCGAGATGGGCACGTTCGAGCTGGTCTCGTTCGAGGCCTGCGGCGCGCAGCATGACGCCGTCTTCACCGGCCGCGTGCCGAACCTCGATCTGGAACGCATCGCCCGCGACTTCAAGCGCATCTGCGAAGCGCAGATCCGCCTGTTCGAGCCGCAGACGGCCACCGCGCCATTCCTGGATAGCAACCGCCGCTACGTCTTCATGACGATGGTGACGACCGACGGCTACGGCGGCCTGGAGCACCGCGCCAGTACCGCGCTGATGTGCGCGCGCGGCGATTTGCCCGTGACCGGCCGCGACGAGACCACCGAGGGCTACCGCACCTTCCTCGGCCTCGTCAGCCACGAGTATTTCCACACCTGGAACGTCAAGCGCATCAAGCCGGCCACGTTCGTGCCGTACGCGCTCGACCGCGAGGTGCACACGCCGCTGCTGTGGCTGTTCGAAGGCTTCACCAGTTACTACGACGATCTGATGCTGGTGCGCTCGGGTTTGATCTCCGAAGCGCAGTATCTGGAGATGCTCGCCAAGACGTGGAATGGCGTGCTGCGCGGCAGCGGGCGCCTGAAGCAGAGCGTGGCCGAAAGCTCGTTCGACGCGTGGACGAAGTACTACCGCCAGGACGAGAACGCCCCCAACGCCATCGTCAGCTACTACACCAAGGGCTCGCTGGTGGCGCTGGCGCTGGACCTCACGATTCGCACGCAGACCGACGGCGACCGTTCGCTCGACGACGTGATGCGTGCCCTGTGGGTCACCTACGGCCGCGACTTCTACGCCGCCGACCACACGCAGCGCGGCGTGACCGAAGCGGGGCTGATCGCTCTGATGGAAGAAGTCACTGGCCTGCGCCTGCGCACGCTGGCGCGCCAGCTGACCGAAGGGCGTGATGATCCGCCGCTGCCCGCGTTGTTCAAGGCGATGGGTGTGAGCGCGACGCGCAAGGCGGCCGAGACGGCGCTCGCCCTGGGCGCCAAGTCCGGCGCCGAGAACGGCTTCGTCAAGTTGCAGCAGGTGTTCGACGGCAGCCCGGCGCAGCGTGCCGGCTTGTCCGCTGGCGACCTGATCGTTGCCGTGGACGGCCTGCGCGTGCCGGCCGGCCAGCTCGACAAGACCCTGGCGCGTCATCGCGCTGGCGATACGGTGTCCGTGCACGTGTTCCGCCGTGACGAGCTGATGGCGCTGGACGTGACGCTCGCCACCGACACCACACCGCAGTTCACGCTGGCGCTGGCGTCCGACCCGTCGCCGCTGCGCTCGGCATGGCTGGGCAAGCGCGCCGCCGGCCGCAAAGTTGTGCGTGATACGCGCGCCGTACGCGGCAAGTCGGCCGCCTGATCCGCGCAGCCGATGGACTACGCCCACGATCCACGCACCTTCCTCTACAGCCACTACGTATCGCGCGGCATCCGTACCGCCACCGGCGTGATCGGCCTGACGCTGCTCGCGCTGCTGGTGATGGATTTGCAGGGCGCGATGGTGGTGTCGATCGGTGCGCTGTGTACCAGCCTCATGGACTTGCCCAGCCCGCTGCGGCACAAGTTCAACGAGATGATGGCGTGCGTGCTGCTCACCACGGCCATCACCTTCATCGTGGCGGTGGCGACGCCGTATTCGATCTTGCCGGTGGTGATCGTGCTGGTCACCTTCCTGGCCGGCATGATGGTGGCGTACGGCAACAAGACGATGCCGCTGCAGTTTGCGGCGCTGTTCGTCATGACGCTCACCTTTACCGAGGAGTTCGCTTTTCGCGAGGCGGTGGAGCACACCGCGCAGTTCTTCCTCGGTGCTATGGGCTACATGGCCTTTGCGATGGCGGTGGCGTGGGGCCAGCGGCGCCGCATCAAGGAACAGGTGCTGGCCGAGTGCCTGTATGAGCTGGCCGTGTATGTCGAACGCAAGGCCGGCTTCTACGATGCCTCCAAGGATTTCGACGAGCAGTTCAACTTGCTCGTGCGCCAGCAGATTTCGGTGGCCGACAAGCAGCAGGTGGCTCGCGACTTCGTCTTCCGCGACAACCGCACGGCCAGCGACGGGCGCCTCGTGCAGATCCACATGCGGATGCTCGACATCTACGAGTACCTGCTGTCGTCCAACACCGATTACCCGTTGCTGCGCCAGTATCTGGCCGACGCCGAGATCCTGCGCCTGCTGCACGGGATCATCGAGCGCCTGCGCCAGGACATCGAAGGTGTTGCCTACGCCGTGGGCCGCGACCGGCCATCGCCCACGCCGATGTCGTACGAGCAGGAGATGGCTGCCATCGATGCCGCGTTCGACGACGTGCAGCACGGTCACCACGGCATCCCAATCGAGGCCATCGCCGCGCTGGAAGAGTCGATTGCCACCGTGCGCGGCGCGATCCGCCTGATGGCACAGTTGCACGCCGCCACGGCCACGCCGGTGGAGTTGTCCAAGGTGCTGCTGCGCCCGGACATGACCCCGTTCCTGACGCGCCAGAAGTACGAACTGCGGCTGGTGCTGGAAGAACTGACGTGGCGCTCGCCGGTGCTGCGCTTTGCGCTGCGCATTTCGATGGCGGTGGCCGCCGGGTTGTGGATTGCCGACCACCTGCCGTATTCGTCGCACGGCTACTGGGTCTTGCTGACCATCGTCGTGATCCTCAAGCCGACCTTCAGCATGACGCGCCAGCGCAACTTCGACCGGGTGCTCGGCACGCTCATCGGCTGCGTGATCGCGGCGGTGATTCTGCGGTTCACGCATTCGACGTGGATCCTGATGGGCGTGCTGTACCTGTCCACCGCCGCCAGCGCCGCGTTCGTCACCATCAAATACCGCTACACGGCCATTGCCGCGTGCGTGCAGGTGCTCATCCAGATCAACCTGCTGCTGCCGGGCAGCAAGGGCGCCATCGGTGAGCGGCTGGTCGATACGCTGATCGGCGCGGCCATCGCCACCGCCTTCAGCTACGTGCTGCCCGCGTGGGAGTACCGCAACCTGCCCAAGCTGGTGGACGACGTGCTGCGTACCAACCGGCGCTTTATCGAAGCCGCGCGCGACCTGCTGCTCGGCACACTCAAAGACGATTTCGCCTATCGCGTGCAGCGTAAGCAGTACATGGAAGCGCTCACCGGGTTGATCTCCGCCTTTGCGCGCATGCTCGACGAGCCCAAGAGCCGCCACCGTGCTGTGGATAACCTGAACCGCTTCATCGTGCAGAACTACCTGGTGGCCGCGCACGTGGCGGCGGTGCGCATTCTGGTCCGCCAGCGTACGCAGGAGTTGGACGAAGCCGAGACACGGGCGCTGGTCGAGCAGACCGTCGAATCCGCGCTCGAAAGCCTCACGCGCGCCAAGGAGCGTTTCGATCAGGCGGTGCACGAAGGCGGCTGGGGCGTGCGCCCACGTGATACGCAGGAGTTGGGCGCGGCGGATTTTGCCGATCAGGCCGCGCGCGCGCGCATGGTCGAGGCGGCCACGGAGTCGGATTCGCTCTCCGCCATGCACCTGCTGGAGCGGCGCCTGCAAGCGCTGCGGGCGGATACCGCGAAGATTGCGCTGCGGTGTGGAGCGTTGGGGCGGGCGCTGCGGGTGTCGCGGGACTAGGGCCGGAGCCTGAAGATCCGGCGTCGGACGTCAACGGTCCGCCGGTGCACGCGAAGACCTCCGTTGCCGGAGGTAAAAGGTCCGGTGCCGGACCTCAGAGGTCCAACGTTGGACTTCTAAGCTGCAACGCAGGAGGTCGGCAGGTCCGGCTTTGCACCTCAAAGGTGTGTACTCGAGGGTTTGAGGTCCGATGTCGGAGGTCAGGCGTCCGGCATCGGACGTTGGGCGCGCAAGTCCGCAGGTTTGAGGTCCGCGCGAACTCAATCAGCCTGCGGCCGCAACCAGTCGATCGCCGGCTGGCTCTGCGCCGCGAGCCACGCATTGGCCGTCTTGAAATGCCCGCACCCCAAGAACCCGCGATGCGCCGATAGCGGCGACGGGTGCGGCGCCTCCAGCACGAGATGCCCCTCAGGCAACAGCGCCCGCTTGGCCTGTGCGTGGCTACCCCACAGCATGAACACACGCTTGTGACCAACGCGTGCCAGATGCTCCAACAGGCAATCGGTGATGCGTTCCCAGCCGCGCTTGGCATGGCTGGCGGCTTGGCCCTGCTCGACGGTGAGCACCGTGTTGAGCAGCAGCACACCTTGCTGCGACCAACCTTCGAGATTGCCCGACGCGCTCGGCAGCTTCTGGCCGAATTCGGCTTCGATTTCCTTGTAGATATTGCGCAGGCTCGGCGGCACGCGCACGCCGGCCGGCACCGAGAACGCCAGCCCATGCGCCTGCGGAATCTCGCGGCCATCCACGGTGCCCGTGCCGTGATACGGGTCCTGGCCGAGGATCACCACGCGCACATCGTCAACTGACGTCAGGTGCAGCGCACGGAACACATCGGTCGGGAAGATCGGCTTGCCCGCCGCGCGTTCGCCATCGACGAAGGCGCACAACTCTGGCCAATTGGTCTGCGCGATGCAGGGCGTGAGCAGGGTCTTCCAGTCCGCAGGCAGCGCATCGAACTGCGCGGCGAGCGGGATGAACTTACCGGTGGGGGTTTCCGGATGTGCAGCCGGTTCGTCGAAGAGGGCGCTTTGGGCAGGATCGGCGCGACGCTTCATGCTTGGCCTCCGGCGGCGTTCGCGCGCAGTTGATAGCCGCGCTGCGCCTTGCTGATGTCGAGCGGTGCCAAGTCCGGCACGGCGGCGCGTAGCGTCTGCGTCCAGCCGTGCAGGCGCACGGCGATCGCGTCTTCGCTGAGTGTGCTGCCGGTGGCCGGTTTCCACTCCAGTTCCAGCTCGTCGATGGGCTCGCGCGCATCGGTGCCGGGGATGAGGATGGCACCGGCATCCAGCGCGATCTCGATCTCGCCGTCGTCGGCCCCATCAACGGTCGCGTGCCAGAGGCGGCGCGTGAAGTCGGTGCGGAACAGCGGGGCGAGTGCGGCGGCGTGCGGACGCACGTAGTCGGCGGCCTCGGTGGCGTTGTGGGCGACGAAGGCGTCAACCGACAGTACATCGCTTTGCAGCGGCACTTCCCACTCGTGGCGCGCGCTCAAGCCGGCCGTACTCACTGCTGCGGTTTTGAGCGTCTGCAACCACTGATTGCCATGTCGACGCACGCGCAGCGCGGCGCGGTTGCGTGCCAGGGCTTGATCGGGCGTGTCGTAGTAGACGTTGGCCAATTCCACCGAGCCCGCTGCCTGGGCGTGCGCATTCAGCCAGCCGACCAGCGCGTCGTGCGCGCCGGCCGGTACGGCCAGCTTCAATTCAATTTCACGGGCCATCGGTCAAGCAAAGAGGCGGGCCAGTTCGGCGCCCGGATCATCGGCACGCATGAAGGCTTCGCCGACGAGGAAGGCGTTGACGGCCGCCGCGCGCATCTTGCGCACGTCGTCCTGCACGAGGATGCCCGATTCGGTGACGACGATGCGGTCGTCCGGCATGTGCTTGAGCAGGCCGATCGTGGTGTCGAGCGAGGTTTCGAACGTGCGCAGGTTGCGGTTGTTCACGCCCACCAGCGGCGTTTGCAGGCGCAGCGCGCGGTCCAGTTCGTGGCCGTCGTGCACTTCCACCAGCACGTCCAGGCCGAGTTCGAGCGCGCAGGCTTCGAGTTCGACCATCAGGCCCTGGTCCAGCGCGGCGACGATCAGCAGGATGCAGTCCGCGCCCCACGAGCGCGCTTCGTACACCTGGTACAGGTCGACCATGAAGTCTTTGCGCAGCACGGGCAGCGTGCAGGCGGAGCGGGCTTCGCGCAGGTAATCGGCGTGGCCCTGGAAGAACTGCTCGTCGGTCAGGACGGACAGGCACGCGGCGCCATGCTCCGCATAGCTGCGGGCGATGTCGGCGGGCTTGAAGTTGGGGCGCAGCACGCCCTTGGACGGCGAGGCCTTCTTTACCTCGGCGATGACGGCGGCGTGGCCGGCGGCGATCTTGTCGCGCACGGCCTGGGCAAAGCCGCGGGGGCCGAGGGTGCTGTCAGTGCGGTTGGCTTCGGCTTCAGCGCGCACGCTGGCGAGGTCGCGATGCTTGCGCGCGGCGGCCACTTCTTCGGCCTTCACGGCCAGGATTTTCTGCAGGATGTCGGACATGACTTAAAGGGTAACGTCAGCGGGCTTAGGCTTTGAACTGGTTGGTGACGCGCACGAGTTCATCGAGCTTGGCGCGCGCTGCGCCCGAAGCGATGGCTTCGCGTGCCAGCTTCATGCCGTCCTCAATGGAGCCGGCGATGTTGGCCGCATACAGTGCTGCGCCCGCATTCAGCGAGACGATCTCGCGCGGTGTGCCCGGCTTGTTTTCCAGCGCTTCGATCAGCATCGTTTTGGACTCTTCCGCGTCGGCCACCTTCAGGCTGCGGTTGGAAACCATCTGCAGGCCGAAGTCTTCCGGGTGGATTTCATACTCGGTCACCACGCCGTCCTTCAGTTCGCCGACCAGCGTGGCGGCACCGAGCGACACCTCGTCCATGCCGTCTTTGCCGTAGACCACCACGGCGTGCTTTGCGCCCAGGCGCTGCATCACGCGCACCTGAATGCCGACCAGATCCGGGTGGAACACGCCCATCAGGATATTTGGCGCGCCGGCCGGGTTAGTGAGCGGCCCCAGGATGTTGAAGATCGTGCGCACACCCAGCTCCTTGCGGATCGGGGCGACGTTCTTCATGGCCGGGTGGTGGTTGGGCGCAAACATGAAGCCGATGCCCGCCGTCTCGATCGATTCGGCCACCTGCTCGGGCGTGAGCATGATGTTCACGCCCAGCGCTTCCAGCACATCGGCGCTGCCCGACTTGGAGCTGACGCCGCGGCCACCGTGCTTGGCGATACGCGCGCCCGCCGCTGCGGCCACGAACATCGACGCCGTCGAGATGTTGAACGTGTTGGCACCGTCGCCGCCCGTGCCGACGATATCGACAAAGTGATTCGACACCTCCGCCGGCACCTCAACCTTGGTGGCGAACTCGCGCATGACGGTGGCAGCGGCGGCGATTTCGCCGATGGTCTCTTTCTTGACGCGCAGCCCCATGGTGAGCGCAGCTGCCATCACGGGCGACATCTCGCCGCGCATGATCATCCGCATCAGGTGCAGCATTTCGTCGTGGAAAATTTCGCGGTGCTCGATACAGCGGATGAGCGCTTCTTGCGGAGTGATGGGCATGGTTGTTCCGTATTCAGTTGGGTGCCGCCGGGGCCGGGGTCGCTGGCCCCGCTTCACGCAGGGCGCCGATGCGCTCGCGCAAGAGGTCGGCCTCGCACGCGCCTTCAGCCAGGTCGGCATCGGGCGTGTTGCGGGCCAGGCGGCGGCGCAGGTCACATTCGGCCTGCCGATAGAGTTGGTGTGCGCGCACGGTGCGGTCGAAGGCCATGGCGGCGCCCTTGTCCGTTCCCGCGTTGGCGGTGATGCGGGCACGCAATGCGTTGCGGCGCGTTGACTCCGCCCAGGCTAGTTCAGCCTGCGCCGCCGTGCGCGCGGTCTGCACGCATTGGGCGACATTGCCGGCTTCGGGTTGGGCGGCACGACAGGCTTCCAGCGTACCGGCCATCGCCGGCAGGCTTGCCATCATCGCTGTCACAGTCACCAGCACGACCGCGCACGCGCGGCGCATCAGACGCGTTCCTTCAGGAAGTTGCCGAGCAGCGCGTGGCCGTGTTCCGACAGGATCGATTCCGGGTGGAACTGCACGCCTTCCACGGGCAGCGTCTTGTGGCGCACACCCATGATTTCGCCGTCTGCCGTCCAGGCGGTCACTTCGAGGCAATCGGGCAGCGTTTCGCGCTCGATCGCCAGCGAGTGGTAGCGCGTCACCTTGAAATGGCGCGGCAGGTTGGCGAACACGCCCACGCCGGTGTTCTCAATGGTGTCGACCTTGCCGTGCATCACCTTCTGCGCGCGGATCACGCGCCCGCCGAACGCATCGGCAATCGCCTGGTGCCCCAGGCACACACCCAGGATGGGCACGCGCCCCGCAAAGTGCTTGAGCGCGGGGACGAGGATGCCGGCTTCTGTGGGCGTGCACGGCCCGGGCGACAGGCAGATGCGTTCCGGGTTGAGCTTCTCAATCTCTTCGATCGTGATCTCATCGTTGCGAACCGTGCGGACATCCTGACCCAGCTCACCGAAGTATTGGACGATGTTGTAGGTGAAGGAGTCGTAGTTATCGAGCATCAACAGCATGGTGGTCTCCTTCCCTCTCAGAAATCGGCGTCGAGGCCGTCTTGCACTTGCTCGGCGGCGCGCAGCACGGCGCGGGCCTTGTGTTCGGTTTCCCTCCATTCGGCATCCGGGTCCGAATCGGCTACCACGCCGGCCGCAGCCTGCACGTACAGGTTGCCGTCCTTGATGATGCCGGTGCGGATGGCGATCGCCAGGTCCATCTCGCCCGAGAACGAGAGGTAGCCCACCGCGCCGCCGTAGATGCCGCGCTTGACGGGCTCCAGCTCGTCGATGATCTCCATCGCGCGCACCTTGGGCGCGCCCGACAGCGTGCCGGCGGGGAAGGTCGCGCGCAGCACGTCCATGTTGGTCATGCCGGGCTTCAGGCGGCCCTCGACCGAGCTGACGATGTGCTGCACGTGCGAATACTTTTCGATGACCATCTGATCCGTCACCTTGACCGAGCCGATCTCGGCAATGCGGCCGATGTCGTTGCGTGCCAGGTCGATCAGCATGACGTGCTCGGCGATCTCCTTCGGATCGTTGAGCAGCTCGGTGGCCAGTTCAGCATCGCGCTCGGGCGTGCTGCCGCGTGGGCGGGTGCCGGCCAGCGGGCGGATCGTGACGATGCGGGCGGATTCGTCGGCGCCGTTGCCTTCCCCATTCGCGCTGGCGGGCACGCGGCGTTCTTCTTGCCGCACCAGGATCTCGGGCGAGGCTCCGACGATCTGCATGTCGCCGAAGTTGTAGAAGTACATGTACGGCGACGGGTTCAGCGAACGCAGCGCGCGGTACAGCGAGAGCGGCGCATCGCGGAATGGCTTGACCAGGCGCTGGCCGACCTGCACCTGCATCATGTCGCCGGCGGCGATGTACTCCTTGGCCTTGAGCACGGCGCTGATGTAATCGGCCTTGTCGAACTCGCGGATGGTGTCTGTGCGCACCGAGGCGGACGTCACCGGCACATCCACCGGCTGATGCAGCTTGGTACGCAGTGCGCGCAGGCGTTGCTTGGCGCGCGAGTAGGCCTCGGGCTTGGACGGATCGGCGTAGACGATCAGGTAGAGCTTGCCCGACAGGTTGTCGATCACGGCCAGCTCTTCGCACAGCATGAGCTGGATATCGGGCAGTTGCAGGTCGTCGGGCGGGGCGGTTTCAGCCAGGCGCGGCTCGATGAAGCGCACGGCGTCGTAGCCGAAGTAACCGGCCAGGCCGCCACAGAAACGCGGCAGGCCCGGGCGCAGCGCCACTTTCTGGCGGCGCTCGAACGCGGCGATGAAGTCCAGCGGGTTGCCCTCGTGCGTCTCGACGACCTTGCCGTCGGTCACGACTTCGGTGTGGTTGCCCCTCACGCGCAGCAGCGTGTGCGCATGCAGGCCGATAAACGAGTAGCGCCCGAAGCGCTCGCCGCCCACCACCGATTCCAGCAGGAAGGTGTTCGTGCCACGGTCGTGTGATTGCGCCAGCTTCAGGTACAGCGAAAGCGGCGTCTCCAGATCGGCCAGTGCCTCGGCAATCAGCGGGATGCGGTTGTAGCCCTGGTCGGCCAGCGATTTGAATTCGAGTTCGGTCATGAGCGGTCAGGTCGATTCGCCGGCAGGCGGGGGTGCGCTTACCGGCATGCGTTCGCTCCACGGCAAACGTGATTGCGCCGTCGGAACGTTAGCAGAACATCAGGGATGGGAACGCGAAAAACCGTGCGGTCCCGCAGAGGTCATCCGCAAGCTAAGGGCCACGGAAGACCGGCGGGCGGTCAGCGTTTGGGGCAGGAGATACAGAGGTGGTTTAGGCAGAACGCGCCGAAACCCGGGGAAGAACGATCAGCAGCCGTGCAAACGCTTACGCCCGAGCGAGGGCGTGCCAGGGTCGCCAGGGCCAGGCCCCCCGGTCACCACGAGCGAAGATGCGTTTGCGATTCAGGAACATGGATCGTCAGTTGGAAGCGGCAGATGTTGCGTTGTGTGGCTCAGCGTAGGGCTGAATCAGCTGCGCTGCCGCAAAAAGTGTGTCGACTATAGCATCGGCTCCCGCGTGCTGTATAGGCTGGCCGTGGTTGTAGCCATACGGCACGGCCAGCACACGCATGCCGGCGGCGCGGGCCGCTCGGGCGTCGTTTTCAGAGTCGCCAATCGCCACAACTTCAGCCGGATTCACGCCAAACGCCTCTGCCACCCGCAGCATGGGGTACGGATCAGGCTTGCGATACGGGAAAGCATCGCCCGGGTAGACGAGGTCGAAATACGTGTCCAAACCAAGCTGCGCCAGCAGCGGTTGCGTGAAATCGTGTGGCTTGTTCGTCACGCACGCCAGGGCGAGGCCCATGTCGCGCAACGCCGCCAGCCCTTCGCGCACGCCGTCATAGACGTTTACGTGCTGGCCGTTGATGGCGATGTAGGCGCGTTGGTAGGCGTCCAGCGCTTCGGCGAAGCGGCTGTTGGCCTGGGCGGGCGGCAGGCGCGCGTCGAGCACGCGCCGCACGAGGTTCTCCGAGCCCTTGCCGACGTAGCTGACGACTTCGTCGATCGGCATGTCCGGCGCGGCGCCGAGCGCTTCCAGCATCGCGTTGATGGCGGCGTGGAAGTCGCCCGCCGTGTCGACCATCGTCCCGTCCAGGTCGATGATGACGGCGCGGACGGGGCCGCTCGGCAGGGTGCCCGACATCACGACAGGCTGGCCAGGGCTTGGCGCAGCGCGCCCACGGTGCCGCGGTAGCCGCCGTCCGCATCCGGCTTGCCGAACACGGCCGAACCGGCGACGAAGGTGTCCGCGCCTGCCTTGGCAATCTCAGCGATGTTGTCGGCCTTCACGCCGCCGTCGATCTCCAGCAGGATCTTGCGGCCGGTCTTTTCCTGGTACGCATCCAGCTTCTGGCGCACGAGGCGCAGCTTGTTCAGCGCTTCCGGAATGAACGATTGGCCGCCAAAGCCCGGGTTGACCGACATGATCAGCACCATGTCCAGGCGATCCATCACATGGTCCAGGTAGTGCAGCGGCGTGGCCGGGTTGAACACCAGGCCGGCCTTGCAGCCGTTGTCGCGGATCAGCGCCAGCGACCGGTCGATGTGCTCGGAGGCTTCCGGGTGGAAGGTGATCAGATCGGCGCCGGCCTTGGCGAAGTCGGGAATGATGCGATCGACCGGGCTCACCATCAGGTGCACGTCGATCGGCACCGGCTTGCCGTCCTTCATCGCGTGCGGGCGGATGGCCTCGCACACCAGCGGGCCGACGGTCAGGTTCGGCACATAGTGGTTGTCCATCACATCGAAGTGGATCCAGTCGGCGCCCGATTCGAGCACGCGGCGCACTTCTTCGCCCAGGCGGGCAAAGTCGGCGGACAGGATGGAGGGAGCGATGCGGAAACCGGACGGATCGATGGCTGCGGACATGATGGGAGACGGGTAAGACGCACGGATGCGCGAAGAAGACCGCTATTTTAGCCGGATCAGCCACCTGATCGACGGACTCGCCGCGCCTTGCCGCTGCCACAGCCATGCCGCACAATGGGCGCCATTCTTATAGTGGATCGTCATGCCGAGCTACGAACTCACCGTCCAGGTCCGGGCGCGCTATCTGTCGGAGCAATCCGAGCCGGAACAAGGCAACTACGCGTTTGCCTACACCATCACCATCCGCAATACCGGCGATGTGCCGAGCCAACTGATCTCGCGTCATTGGGTGATTACGGATGCCGATGATCAGGTACAGGAAGTCAGCGGCCTGGGCGTGGTCGGCCATCAGCCGCTGCTGCCGCCGGGCGAATCCTTCGAATACACGAGTTGGGCGACCATCAAGACGCCCGTGGGTACGATGCGCGGCGAATACTTCTGCGTGGCCGAAGACGGTCACCGCTTCGAGGCGCCGATCCCCGAGTTTGCGTTGGTGATGCCGCGCATGCTGCACTGATCCGCGATCAGGAAGCGTCAGGCTTGGCCGGCTGCGAATCTTTGGGCGCGGCGTTGGTCGATTCTGAGGCTTTGGCGGCGTCGCCTTGGCGCGACGGGTGATCGGACGGTGCACGCAGCGGACGCGGATGCTTCTTGGCGCCGGACATGGTCCAGATCACGATGAAGATCAGCAGGAACAGCGCCACGCCGGCCTCCAGGCCGAACAGCATCATCGGATGGTTTTCAAAGAATTCGCTCATGGTCGAGGCAAAAAGCGTGGGTGCCGGCATTGTAGCCAAGCCCCTCACCTCACCGGACAGGATGAAACAGGCATGACAGCAGCAACCTTGGATGCATTGACGCCGGTCCGTACGGCACACCGACGCGGATGGGCCGGGCTGGCCACTGCGCTGGTCGCCGTTTTGCTCGCAGCGTGCACCAGCGGTCCGCCGCCGCGCGTCGAAACGCCGCAGCCGCCTACCGGCACGCTCGGTGGTCATCTGGACCAGGCCAACTGGGCCGACGTGACGGGCTGGACGACGGACGATCTCGCCTCCGCGTGGCCTGCACTGCAATCGAACTGCCAGGCCATGAAGCGCCGCGCCGAGTGGGCACGCGTGTGTGCCGCCGGCCTGATGGTCGACGCCGGCGATCCAATCGCCATGCGCGTCTTCTTTGAAGAGAACTTCACGCCGTATCGCGTGGTGAAGGACGACGGCACGGACAGCGGCCTGGTCACCGGTTACTACGAGCCGTTGCTGCGCGGTTCGCGCACCCGCCACGGTATCTATCAGACGCCGCTGTATCGCATGCCCGCCGCGTGGCGCGGCAAGACATTGCCGGCGCGCGCGCAGTTGATCCGCAGCCCCGCGCTACAGGGGCAGGAAGTCGTGTGGGTGGATGATCCGGTCGAGGCGGCGTTCCTGCAGATCCAGGGCTCGGGCCAGGTCCAGCTGGAAGAGGGCGGCATCATGCGCCTAGGCGTGGGTGGCACCAACAACCAGCCGTTCCGCTCGTTTGCGCGCTGGCTGCTCGATCAAGGGGAGATCACCCCCGTGCAGGCGACCATGCAGGGCATCAAGGCGTGGGCGCGCGCCAACCCGGGCCGCGTTGAAGAGATGCTCAACATCAACCCGCGCTACGTCTTCTTTGCAGAAACCCCGGGCAACACCGGCGGCCCCATCGGCAAGCTGGGCGTGCCGCTCACGGACGAGCGCTCGATTGCGGTGGACCCGACGTTCATCCCGCTCGGATCGCCGGTGTTCCTGTCGACCACCAAGCCGCTGTCGACCGAGCCGATCCAGAAGCTGGTGTTTGCTCAGGACGTGGGCTCCGCCATCCGCGGTGCCGTGCGTGCCGACTACTACTTTGGCCACGGCGATGCCGCCGGCGATCTGGCCGGGCGCATGAAGCAAGCCGGCCGGCTGTGGGTGCTGGTGCCGAAGGGCGGTAGCGTCGGCGTCGCCACCCGCTAATCGCGAGCGTTATCCGCGCCGCAAGTCCACCACGCGGCGCGCCTTGCCGACCGAGCGCTCGATCCCGCCGGTCGCCAGAATCTCAATCGTGGCCGTCACGCCGATCAGCGATTTGATGTCGTGCGCCAACTGGCTGCTTGCCGATTTGGCAACGTCCGCCGAGGCGCCCAGCGCAGCTTCCACTCGTACCGTCAACGTATCCAGAGGCCCTTCCTTGGCGAGCACGCATTGATAGTGCGGTGACAGCGCTGCGTGTTTCAGGATCAACTCTTCGATTTGCGAGGGGAACACGTTCACGCCGCGCACGATCATCATGTCGTCGCAGCGGCCGGTGATTTTTTCCATGCGGCGGAAGCCCGGGCGCGCGGTGCCCGGCAGCAGGCGCGTCAGGTCGCGCGTGCGGTAGCGCACCACCGGCATCGCTTCCTTGGTCAGCGACGTGAACACCAGTTCGCCGAATTCGCCGTCGGGCAGCACCTCACCGGTGTTCGGGTCGATGATCTCGGGGTAGAAATGGTCTTCCCAGATGGTCGGGCCGTCTTTGGTTTCGGCGCATTCGCTGGCGACGCCGGGGCCCATCACTTCCGATAGGCCATAGATATCCACAGCCGACAGCCCCATGCGCGCCTCAATGGCCGCGCGCATCTCGGGCGTCCACGGCTCCGCGCCGAAGATGCCGATCTGCAGGCTCGACGCGGCCGGGTCCATGCCTTGCCGTTCGAACTCGTCCGCTATCGCCAGCATGTAGCTGGGCGTCACCATGATGATCTGCGGCTGGAAATCGCGGATGAGCTGCACCTGCCGCTCGGTTTGCCCGCCGCCGAAGGGGATGGCGGTGAGCCCCGCGCGCTCGACGCCGTAGTGCGCGCCCAGGCCACCTGTGAAGAGGCCATAGCCGTAGCTCACGTGGACCTTATCGCCGCGTCGCGCCCCTGCCGCACGAATCGAGCGCGCCACCAGCCCGGCCCAGGTGTCGATATCTGCCAGCGTGTAGCCGACCACGGTGGGTTTGCCCGTCGTCCCCGACGAGGCGTGGATGCGCGCAATCCGATCCTGCGGCACCGCAAACATCCCGAACGGGTAGTTGTCGCGTAAATCCGCTTTGGTCGTGAAGGGAAACTTCGCCAGGTCGGCCAGCGACTGCACCTCCGATGGATGCACGCCCGCCGCATCAAACTTGGCCCGGTACGCCGGCACGTTCTCGTACGCGTGGGCTAGGCTGTGCTTCAGCCGGTCGAGCTGCAGCGCCTGGATGGCGTCACGGCTGGCGGTCTCGATGGGGTCGAGCGGCAGGTCGGTCGAGCGGGGGCGCATGCGGCATGTCTCCTTGGGATGCCGTCGTGCGGCGTCCTCTTGTGGTGGCGCAATCAGGGGGCTCTATATAGAGGGCAATCGGTGCTTACTGTTCGGTGTTATCTGGGACGGGAATGACGTGGCCGCGAATCTGCGCAGATTTGCCGCGGAACATGGCGACCACCTCGCCGGCCTGGTTGGACACGCGCACGTCATACACGCCGTGTCGGCCGGACAGGACCTGCTCGGTCGCCTCAGCGGTCAGCACATCGCCGCCGTGCGCCGGGCGCAGGAATTCGACGCTGCAGCCAGCCGCCACCGTGTTGTGGTTGTGGCTATTGCAGGCAAACGCAAAGGCCGAATCGGCCAGCGTGAAGATCAGCCCGCCATGACACGTGCGGTGCCCGTTGAGGAACTCGGGCCGCACGGTCATGGACAGGCGCGCGTAGCCGGGGCCGACCGCCTCGATGCGCATGCCGAGCCAGCGAGTGCAGGCGTCGGCGTCATACATGTTCTTGCAGGCGGCTTCGGCCAGCGCCTGCGCATCCTGGAGGGCAATCTCGGTCACGCTGATCCCTTTGTCCTTTATTCGCCAGTGAAGTGGGCAGGGCGTTTGTGGAGGAAGGCATTCACGCCCTCGGCATAGTCGTGGGAGTTGCCCAGCTCGCGCTGCAGGTCGCGCTCCAGATCCAGTTGAGCGTCGAGCGATTGCGTGGGCGCCGTGTGCATCGCGCGCTTGATGGCGGCCAGCGCCCGAGTCGGCTGCCTGGACAAGTGATCGGCCATCGCCGACACCTCGGTCATCAGAATCTTGGCATCGTGATAGACGCCCCAGATCAGCCCCCAGGACAGCGCGGTCTTGGCGTCGAGCTTCTCGCCCAGCATCGCCAGCCCCATCGCCCGTGCCACGCCGATGCGCTGCGGCAGGAACCACGTGCCGCCCGAATCCGGCAGCAGGCCGATCTTCACAAACGCCTGCAGGAAGCAGGCGCTTTCCGCCGCCATCACGATGTCGCACGCCAGCGCCAGGTTGGCGCCCGCACCGGCCGCGACGCCGTTCACCGCGGCAATGACGGGCAACGGCAGCGCACGCAGCCGGCGTACCAGCGGATTGAATTGCTCGTCGATGAGCGCGCCCAGATCGGTCATCTGCCCCGGCGTGACATTGAGTTCGGCAAGATCCTGCCCCGCACAGAAGCCGCGTCCGGCGCCAGTCAGGATCAGCGCCCGCGCGTGCTGGCGCTCCACCTTATCCAGCGCCTCGCGCAATTCCCGGTGCATACCGGCCGTGAAGCTGTTGAGCTGGTCGGGCCGGTTCAGCGTGATGGTGGCCACGCGGTCATGCCAGTCGAGCAGAATGGTGGGGCTCGTCATCTTGTCTCCTCCTCGGTCATCGGTTCATTGATTAACCGACCGGTTGGTCGGCTAATATTACATCCATTCCAACTGGAGCTTCCATGTCCTACGAAAACATTCTGGTCGAAACGCGCGGTCGTGTTGGTCTTGTTACGCTGAATCGCCCCAAGGCGCTGAACGCGCTGAACGATGCGCTCATGGATGAGCTGGGCGCTGCGCTGCTCGCCTTCGATGCTGACGCCAGCATTGGCGCCATCGTCATCACCGGCAGCGAGAAGGCGTTCGCCGCCGGGGCCGACATCGGCGCCATGGCCGACTACGACTTCGCTACCGTCTATAAGAACGAATACATCACCCGCAACTGGGAGACCATCCGCCGCATCCGCAAGCCGGTGATCGCCGCCGTGGCGGGCTACGCGCTGGGTGGCGGCTGCGAACTGGCCATGATGTGCGACATCATCCTCGCCGCAGATACCGCCAAGTTCGGCCAGCCCGAAGTCAAGCTCGGCACCATGCCCGGTGCCGGTGGCACCCAGCGCCTGCCGCGCGCCGTCTCCAAGGCCAAGGCCATGGACCTCTGCCTGACCGCCCGCATGATGGGCGCCGAAGAAGCCGAGCGCGCGGGCTTGGTCTCGCGCATCATCCCCGCCGACAAGCTGCTCGACGAAGCCATCCAGGCCGCCGAGACCATCGCCAGCTTCTCGCTGCCAACGGTCATGATGATCAAGGAGTCGATCAACGCCGCCTACGAGACCTCGCTCTCCGACGGCGTGCACCTGGAACGGCGGCTCTTCCACGCCACTTTCGCCACTGAAGACCAGAAAGAAGGCATGCGCGCCTTCCTGGAGAAGCGTGCGCCGGCGTTCAAGCATCAATAAGAGGGTGCTGGCGGAGTGATTCAGGGAATACCCGAGTAATCATCTCGGGTATCCTTCGGGTCATTTTGCAGCTGCTTTTGGCCGGCAATCGTAGGCGCAGACTGGGCTGGCGGTGATTCTTCATCGGTTCGTCATCAATCCGTCACGACAAAGGTGTTGCCAACCTCCAGGAACCCGCCTATAGTTCGCCCCTCGCTGCAAACGACAGCGCCGAAACGAAAGCGACGGCGGGGTGGTTAAGGCGGTGGAGAAGTAGTGGTGGTGCGGGTTTCCGGCCGATTGGTAGTGGTGATCGGATGGTGT